>JAGVYY010000008.1 GCA_018303005.1 Candidatus Woesearchaeota archaeon | reverse complement strand
CTCGCTATTATATCCTATCTTTAACTAATACAAAACTTATAAATCTAACTAATCACAACATTCTTCTAATTTTTAAGCAATTTTTTTAATCAAAGATTTTAATAAGAATTCTTTCATATTAACCTAAAAATATAATAATTTAGGTAAATTAAAACCAAAACATCGATTTAGGAAAAAATAGATGGTTAGAATTGATTAGGTTAAGCAGTAAATCTATCAGATCTTTAGAAAAATAGTCTGCTTAACTTTTATTACCTATCTTTTCGCCTGTTACCATATATGTTGTGCCAAAATAAAATTCTTGGAAAATAGTTTTATCAAAGTGTCTCTCTACCGATTCCCATATCCGACGATCAATACTGTCTTCTACATTACCAAATGGGCGAAAGACTCTGAGTAAAATCTGCCTAATCAACTTTCCTTTAGGTTTTTTGAAACTTAATTCTGCAAATCTTCCTTTAATCGGTAAAGCATTATAAATTCTTTTGATAAGACCATCATAATTAGGTAAATAACCGAGAGCAAATGTAGATAAAACATCATCAAAGTGATTTGGAAATTTGTACTTCTCCACATCACAGTAGACTAACTCAACATTTTTCCAGCCATGAACATCAATTCTTCTTTTAGCTTGTTCAAGCATGGCATCAGTTATATCAACTCCGATAATCTTTCCTTTAGGACCAACAGCCTTTTGTAGATAAGAAAAATTTAATCCGGTGCCACATGCTAAATCTACAACTGTATCTCCTTTTTTTAACTTCAAAGAATCTATGCTTTCTTTCCTATAAGAGTTTATCCGGTAGCCAACCATGATATATACATTCGCAATAAAGTCATATCTTTTAGCCAAGTTTCTATAACTGTCGATTATTGATTCTTTTGATATATTAACCATTTTATATTACATCTTAAAAATCTGTCATTTAAATGATTATCGTAATTAATCAATATTATTCCAAGTGCTTATCTCAAAAAACAAATGTAAAATTTTAGAAGATTCTTAATCACAGCACTCCTCAAATTTCTTAAGAACCTTTTTTAAAAAGTTTTTCACTTTTGAAAGGAATTTCATATCAACTCCAATAGTAAATAGGCAGTATAACTCAAAAACAAAACCAAAAAAATCTTAAATGACAGGAAAAATCTATTCTTATTTTTAAAATAATCCTCATACAAATACAAAATACCAGTAATACTTTGCCCTATCAAAATTCCAATAAATAAAATATCAACATTAATTCCATATAATTTTAAGATAATTAGTATAATCCAGGTTAAAAAAACAGAACCGCAGACAGCACACAATTTAAAGTTAAATTTACCATTTGAAAATATAAAGAACAAATAAAGCAAAAAAATAAATAATAAAATAAAAATTATATTCATTTTCCTACCTCTTTAGGCATTCTTTATATCTGTCTGGATGATGACTCATATGTTCAATCCATTCTTCTGTTGTATAACCGGAAGGAACTCTGCATTTATCCAATGGATCCTCAGAATTTAAAGCCTTTTTATATTTATAATCTTTTATTCCGGAATAAACAACAAAAACAAAAGCAATTATAATAAACAAAACCATAATATAAACGAAAATGTTATTTTCTCTTTTCATTTTATCCTCCTTTATACAGTTTATATACTAATAATGGTAATATTATGACAGAAAGGATAATAACAGATTTTAAAGCAAAATTAAGGTTATACCTCAAAATAAAACTTAAATGTTTATTATCCTCACTAAACAATCTCTTCCTTTTTATTACTCTGAGCATCAATAATATTCCAATAATATTTGATATTACACCAAAAAAAATAAACACGGTTTGATATTTGCTTAAGAACAAAGCAGCTGCACTGAATCCTATAACAGGCAAAACATCAGTTAAATGATGGGCACAACAAGCAACCATAGATGTTGTCGATATTCCAGTAGATGTTGCAACACTAGCTTTAACATCATTATTAATATAATGCCAATTCTTGATATAAGTATATAATCCAATTTGAACTCCAAAACCTATAATCAAAATAATTAACAAATACCACATCTCTATAAATTGCTCAACTGCATTGCTATAAGAACTCGTAATTGTCATTAAAAGAAAATAAAACATAAGCAAAGCTATCCCACTCAAAATCCCATAAACAAGTGGTTTATTCTTCGCTCTCATAAACTAATCCTCGTTAAATTTATTATACAATATAACAAACAAATAAGTCGCTAAAACAACACCAACCTCTAAAATTATCAGACCAATAAAAAAATCTCCAAAGCCAATGCCTTGTTTCTTAAATAAATTTAAATCCATACCGTGGAATAGATAATTAAAAAATCCAATAGTTTTTTCAGGTAAAACCCAATAAAAAAATGCACATACAACATATAAAATACCACTAACAGTTCCAGATGCCTTACATGATGCTTTTATATTTATGTTTTCCATTTTATCCTCCTTTTTTCAAACAATAAAATAAAATAATGCTGCTACAATTATCAAAGCAAAAACATTTAACAAAATACCTTGAAATGGAATAATATTTCTGTTTAATTTTAGCTTAATTCTTTTATTCAACCATGATGCTAAAAAGAATGTCAATGCTCCTATAAAACTTCCAAAAACAATCTTATTCGGCCATAATGTTCTACTAATAAAACCTAAAGGAACATAAAAAACATCTCCTACTTTTAAAGATACAGGAACAACAGTAACCAAAAAAGACAGTAAAACAATTAGTTCTTTCTGAAATCTAAAATAATTCTTTAATTTGCTATTAAACCATAATCCAGTTGAAACTGCAAATGCTCCTATAAACAAACCAATTACACTTGGATCAAATCCATAATATTTTGCAGATATCGCTGCTGCTGCTACAGCACCAGAACATAAAGGACAATGAGCATAAGCTTTAGGTATTAAAAAAGCTAACAAGAAGAAAAATACAAAAAATAAATTAAAAAATAATTTTTTCATCTTCAAATTTATTTAGAGCAACATCCCCTAGGTTTTTCATTCTTCTCATTTACGGATTTTTCTTTTTTCTCTTTTAATGAATTTTTCTTCCAAAATAATTTTTCCATTTCAACAGCCACCCACCATTGTTGGTGCATTCTGTACATTATTTCCACTTACTTGATTCGGATGCATTCTAGCAATCATCTCGTCATAAGTTTCTCCAGCAGATGATTCTTTAACTACATCTCCACTGATACCATCTCTTATATTGTTAATCTGTATTGTTTGCACAACAGCAACAGCTAACAATAATCCCAATATAGCTAAAAACAATATATTCTTGTTCATCTTAACAACCTCCCACCATATTTCCATTAGTTGCACCTTGCTCTATTCCTCTGTATTTATTAGAAGCAAGATTAATGTAATTCAATTCAACACCTTTTTCTTTCAATATCACTGCCTTAGCACTAATCGATCCTGGAAAGAACAAAGTTTTCCATTTTCCCATTTCTTCTAATATCTGATCATCACTATACTCTTTATCATGCTTCTCTAATAAATACTTAGCCAATCCTCTCATAGCATAAGAATGAGCACATCCACAAGCTGGTTGTCCATTACTAAATATTATAGATTCAGCACCACAGCAATACTCGCATGAAATTTTGCTTGCTATATTTATGTATCTCTCTAATTCCTTTCCTTGCAAATTTAAATTAACATCTAAGATTCCTAATTTCCTAATTGTCTCGTCAGCTTTTCCAGGATTTTTTACGTTCACATCATCAAAACTCACCCCTAAATCTTTTCCGTAAATAGCTGGAATTCCTTTAGGGATCACATCAACATTATCTTTAATAGCATTACTTCCGGCATTATTACCGGAATTAACAGTATAACCTACAGCTGGATTTACATTTCCGCTATAATCTAAATTCAAAATATTTCCTAGTCTTATTGCATTAACAGAAAAGATTAATAGCAATGCCAATAAGCCAATAAAAGTTATTTTATCATAAACATTATAACTATCTTCCTTATTATTCTTCACATTATCATCTTTCATTTTAAACCTCCAAAATCTAAAAAAAAGTAAAATTGAAACACCTTATTTATATAGTGGTGAAACTAGTTTCACTTAAGAACTATGATATTGGTCATGCCTCTTCTCTTTCTCTCAATAACATTCTTGGTCTCTAGTCTGTCCAATAATCTCGTAACTTTTACCTTTGTATACCCCAAATCCCTAACTAAATCACTTTGATATATCGAGCCATCTTTTTCCAATATCTTGTTGTACAATAGTTTCTCTTCCTCATCTAGTTTATTAATGTCTATTTTCTTAAAATCTTTATTTTTTTCTGTATAGGCTTCTTTTTCTCTATCAAAGAAAGTAAAATATATTCCTATTACAGATATTAATATTGCAATAGCAAAAGCACTTGTTATAAACCATGAAGTATTACTATTATGTGCAGGGCACTCATTAATATCCAGATTACTATCATGAAATCTATCACATAAAAATTGAGCTTGATCATCATAATTAACTTTAACAATTGTGAGTATTATAACTAACAAAACCCCCAAAGACATTAAAATATGTCCAATTTCGATTTTATTAATTTTCATATTATATTACTAATTGTAAAGGTTAATAAAAATATCGAAGTTAACATTCCAAATAAGGCTAATACAGGAAATCTTCCAATACTGAATGGAACTCTAAAAGGTCTTTTAATATCAGTATATTTATATCTTAAAACAATAACACTTAAATTAATAAAAGTAAAAGTCAAGAACAAAAATATATTATTCAGATTTGCAACAAATTCAATATCTCCAATAAAAATAAATATAATACTAAAAAAAGCCAGAACAAAAGCAGCAACATAAGGAGTTCTGTGTTTCTCATGTACTTTACTTAAAAATCTAGGTAGACTTTTTTCTTCAGCCATCCCATAAACTAATCTTGATGTTGTAACATTAGTCATTAACACAGTATTTGAAGTTGAAAATAAAGCTATTACAGTTAAAACAAAAAAAGCAATTCTCCCGAAAGAAACCTCGGCAACTTTGGCTAATGGACTTGATGTACTTCCTAATTCTCTCCATCCTAAAATACTTATAGCAGATAAAGAAGTTAATATGTATAGAATAGTCGCAATAACAACAGATAATATTATTGCTTTTGGGATAGTTTTCTCGGGTTTTTTAGTTTCCTCACTTAATTTAACTATTGTCTCAAATCCCATATAAGCAAAAAACACTAGGGCACTGGCTCTTAAAACACCTGTAAATCCATTAGGCATTTCAAAATAATCAACTCTACCAAAATATTTAACACCTAAGGCTATGATTAATATCAAACCAATAAGCTCGATTATTCCGCTAAAGTTATTGAAAAAAGCAGTTTCTCTTATCCCAATATAATTAATTACAAGCATCAATATAGTCAAAATAATCGCCCATTTCACAACACTCAAGCTGATTAAAGAATCAATATATCCTCCAAAACCAAGAGCTACTGTAGCAGCACTCACTATTCCAGTAAATATTATCATTAACCCAATAAAAAAAGCTAATCTCTTATTAAAAACCTTCTGAACATAGTCATATTCACCTGCATCAACCCTAAACATGGAGGACAGCTCAGCATAGCTTAATCCTGTAAATACAGCAACCAAAGAAGCAATCAAGAAAGACAACCATACAGCATTTCCAGCTAGGTTTGCACCAATTCCGATTAAAGCATAAATTCCAGCACCTAAGATTATGCCTGTCCCAGCTAAAGTAACGCTAAACAGACCAAGATACCTCTTTAATTTTTCATCTTTTTTATGCACATCTTTTAAAATAGAAATCTCTTATTAAATTTTTCGGAACAAACCTGTAAAATAACCTTAATCATTGGCAACTCTAGGAGCCAAGATAAAACTCAAACTCAGTTTGTCAATGACCTTATAATCAGCCCTTAAAGGATAGTCATTCCCGAAGCTTATCACAACATTATCACTTAAACTACTGCCTTTTATTATTTTTCTCAGATATTCTAATGAATACTTCGATTTTATTATGTTGTTAGAATCCAATTTTATATCACTCTTGTCATTGCTGAACTGAACAACAGCATTGCTCAAGTTTCCATTAGCTTGTACACTAAAATTTTCAGGATCTGCTGTGAAAGTAACAGAATCCGCCACAACACCCATATCCTCCACTGCTTCGTCAAATAAGCTGGTGCTCATCTCTACTGATCCTGAAAATTTCAGGTCAGGAATTCTTTGTTTTTGGTTTTCAAGATTTATCAATGACAAATGAAAAGTCCTCTTATTTTCTCCTTCCAGATCAATCTTCAATTTGTTGTTCTTTAGTTCTAATGTTAAAACATCACTGGGTTTAGCCCTTCTTAGAATTTGTTTTAGATTATCCAGACTGACACCAATCTCAGTTTCTTCGTCAACAGAATACTCAGTAAATGCGCTGCTTAATAACTTGAAGTTAATCAATGCAACATTAGCAGGGTCCATTGCTATAAGTTCTATCTTATCTTTGTCAAATTTAATAATAACTTCATTAACTAACTCAGATATGATAGAGATAGAATTTTTCAGGTACTTTGGTTCAGCTAAAGTCAGTTTCATTTTCTCTTTTTTCAGGTTATGTGAAAACTCTTTATTAAGTTTAATATCCTAAAAAATACAAATTCTATTTGCTATTTATAATCATATTCATAGCCTTCTTGTATAACAATTTATCAGTATTGTCCAGATTTTTCAAGAAATGTCCTTGTATCTCAAAATCTTCATCATAGGCAAGCAGGTTACCAAAAACCTTGACAAAACTTCCCACTTGTAGGTCAGTTTCCATGTTTATCATTATGCTTTTGTCTCCATCATCTAAAGATAATCTCCCATTCTCTTTTTTTGTTATAGTGCCTAATATTGCTACCTTAATGTCTTCGTTCTTTAAGTCTCTTATATGCTTCTCTTTATATGGCAATCTGAATTCATCAGTCATTCTCAATCGTAACTTCTCCACCTGTGTTTGCATTTGGTGCACATAAAAAACTGGGTCTCAGCTTCATCACTTGATCTTGTCTGGTTCAGCCAATAAAATGCATGTTTATTTCCGCATTTGGAGCATTCGGCTTCTGTTTTCGGTAATGTTTCTATTGATTTATCTATAATCTCTATTTTTTTGCTTTCCTTGGTCTTTTCCTTTAGAATTATGCTACCTTTATTTCCCCTGCTTACATATCCACAATTATTGCATCTGATCTTTTTTGGGTTATCTTTATCAGGCAGAAGTATACTTTTACATTTTGTGCAAAACATCATAAAAAGGATTTAAATAAGCTAATATTTAAAGTTATTTATATCATCATGCATATGGAATACTTAGATAAAGGTCATCAGGGGATAATCTATACAAACAGTGAGAGAAACATAATAATAAAGATTAGCAACAAAAATAAAGTTTCTAAAGAAACCAACTGGCTAAAGAAGCTGAATAAGTATAATCTAGGACCAAAATTAATATCAGCAAGAGATGAATATCTAATGATGGAGCATATAAATGGAAAGAGGATACTTGATTATATAAAGTGCGCTGATAAAACAGAGATATTAAGGTTAATAAAAGAAGTAATGGCACAATGTAGGATTCTTGATAAGTTAAAGGTAAACAAGGCAGAGATGCATCACCCTGTCAAACATATCTTAGTAAATAAAAAAGTTACATTGATAGATTTCGAACGATGCCACAGAACAAAGAACCCTAAGAACGTAACACAATTCTGCCATTTCATATTGTCAAATGAAAAAATCTTGCTCGAGAAAGATATTAATATAGGAAAAAACGAATTCATTAGATTAGTAAAAAATTATAAGCATAATCAAACAGAAAAGAACTTTTCCCTGTTACTAAGATTTTTTTTATCTTTTTATAAAAATACCTTGCCTAAAACATTTAAAAAATCAGTAAACCATACCTTAATCCAACCAAGATAAGGAACCCTAAAAAAAGCCTTTCCTATAATTATGTCTTTTGGTATCTTATTCTCGCCCAATAAAGTAATGCTGTCTTTGTTGTTATCGCCCTTGGTCTTATAATAAGTAACTCCATCTTCAGTATATATCTCCACAATTCTATGGATTATGGGGTTTACATTTGTGCTTCTGAAAACAATTATATCTCCTTTAACAATATACTCCGGATTTTTTAAGATTATAATATCTCCTTTATTGAATCCATTAAACATCTTGAAGTTCAAAAAATCATCCTTATAAATTTCGTTTCCTTCATACCAATTCCTGTTTTTTTCCCACCATTCATCAAAATTTATATGCCCAAGACTGCATTCTTGTTTATTGTTATGCTCCATACTACAGGAAACAACAGCCACCAAAGGGTATGAGGTTCCAAGAGCTAAGCTAAGCCCTGGAAAAAGGATATACTTGACAACCACAAAAGCCAGCAAAACATTTATTATCCATGACAGAGCAGAATTATCATGCCAGATAAAATGCCATAATTTTTTTAAGGTTTTCATAATCCAGATAATGTTCTCATTTAACTTATTTAAAAATCTTGTCAAATAAAAAGATTGTTATGTTGATAAAATTCTCTTTATCAAGTCAATTTTCCATCCATTATCAATCAAGGATTTGATTATTGCATCATTGTTCATATTCATTCTTCTGGCCTCCTTGATATAATACCTTAGATTTTCAGTATTCAATTCTTCTGTAGCCTTGTTTATCTGTGATGCATTCCATCCCTTACTCTGTAAAAAATTCACTATTTGTTCTCTGCTGTATTTCTTATTAATCAATTTAGAAATCAAATTTTTTAGCTCAGTAAGGTTTGCCAGGGTTTTATCTTCCTTTTTAGGAGCAACTTGTATTTCAGGAAATTCTTTTCTAATCTCAGTCTTTTCCGCAATATTTTGCTTGTTTTCATTAACAGGAGCCTCTTTAAACAAGCTTGATAGCTCTTCTTCATTTAATTTGGCATTTTCAGTTGTTTCATGTGTTGATACACCAGATTCTCCTGTTTTGTTTGGAGAAGGCGAAGGCATATCCATGTTTAGCTGGTAATCTTGCTCAGAATTTGAAGGTTTTGGAGCAACAGGTATATTTAATATTTTTTTTTTCTTGATTCTCCTGAATATAAGGAATATTATCCCTAAAACAACAATAACAACCACAATGGCAACAAAGATAGTTATTGTGTTTACTCCAACATCGTCAAGTATGGCAGATCCAGAATACTCTGCTTGGGTATTGATGAATATGAGGAACAAGAGTATAAATACAGATATAACAATAAATGATAATGCATCATCAGCCATACTATCCTTAAAGAATAATTCATTTAAATAGTTTTTGAAATTTATAACAAGCCTGAGAATAAGACAAAATAAGATAATTATGTTTTTTTATTGAATTCCTCTTTGAATTCCTTTATTTTTCTTTTCAAGGAATCATTTGCTTTAATAACAGTGGTTATAGGATCCCCCTTAGAAGTTTCGACAAGCATTATCGGCTCAGAAACCAATGAATGCTCAATTTTATAGGCGCTTACATCAGTCTCATCAAAATTCCATAGCTCCTTTCTTACAGCATTACACAAAGTATGGTCTTCTCCAAGGACTTCAAATTCTATCTTGTTCTTTTCCTGCTTTATTACCTTTATTTTCATTACATAGCCTAAAACTACAAGTCTTTTAAATCTTATGTTTTTCCAGTATCCAAAGACCTGTATCTACCTCTTTTATCTTTTTAGTATGGAAATTATAAGATCTCCTCAATGGTATAAAAAATCTTACCATATCTAAAACTCTAAAACCATTATCCTTAGCTAATTTCTCAATAAAATTAACAGAAGTTATCTTATGTAATGAATAAATTTTTTTAGAAGTTTCAAAAGCCTTTAATAAAAACTCTCTATCAACATGTTCTCTTTTCGTGCCAAAAGGCGGATTCATAACAACAATATCAGATTTTTTAGAAAATGAATTAACATCCTGGTTGAAAAATACAGCATTTTTGCTGGTTACATTTTCTTTAGCAGTATTTATAGCATCTTTATCTTTATCTACAAAATAAACCTTTTTAGCCTTGAACAACAAGCACCCATAACCTAGGATACCATTACCACAGCCAAGATCAGCTATGATTTTATCTTCAATATTCATGTTAAGATGCATTCTCCATATTATCTCAGCAGCAATTTCACTATCAAGAACATATTGCTCCAGGTTTATCTTTAATCTTTTTAAAGAAGTTAATTTTGATAATTTAATAGCCAGTTGTTTTTTTGTTAGCATGCTCTTTTTTTTTAATATCCAGCAAATCTCCTATAGTTAATGCCCCATCTTTAAGATTTATTTTGTTTTCATACAGTCTGTTTTCAGATTTTTCAACTAATATAACACTAAGGATACTTTCCAATTTTCTGGCTAAGCCCAGGTTAAGTTCTAATTTTTTGCTTTCAAGATTTTGAATGACGCTTTCTCTCTCTCCGGCAATTTTAGCAAGTTCATCTTGCTTCAATCCTTTTTTCTCCCGCGCTTCTTTTATAATGTTATTATAATCGACAACAATACTGTCTATGTATGTTTCATTTAAACTCTTCTTTAGCTGTTCGCTTAGTTTTAATTTTTCTTTTTTATTTTCAGTATTTATTTTTTTAACACTGACAACTTTTCCATAACTAGAACAAGCATTACAGACCTTCAGCATGCTGCCTTCTATTATAGATTCAAAGATTTCCTCAACATTTTTTCCACACATGTCGCAGTTTGTCATGCTCTTAAAATTAGATAAGTTTTAAATTTAAATATGTTTGTATAACTAGCGTTGGTGCAATCCTCAAATCAGCTCGACGGAAAAAGATTAAGTAGAATTTTAACTTGTCTTCGAATTCTCAAAAGGGTTGCACCAGTGCTGTATAACTCATAGCAGAATATTCCTATTTGATATATCTATGGTCTCATTAAATATCATATAGATAGTTTGGTTGCGCAGAGATAGATAGTCATATAAATATTTTTTTCCCTTTGGATTACAAATATCCGGATTACCAAGAAGTATAAAATTATCAGTCTTCTTGATAATTGGAAATTCATTTAAGAAATTTTCATTTTTAACATAATTGGGCTCTGAAGCATCATAAAAAAGTAGAATTCTGTTGCCCTTATCGATATTCTCTTTAACCAGCTTCTCCCATGGTGCTGGTGCAGCTACAACACCTAGATAATTCATATGAACCCAGGTATTTGACAGCAAAGTGCAATTGTCTAAATATGGTAAGGAAGTTCTATAAACATCAAGCTCATTAGATCTTTCATTATAATCAGAAATCAGGAAATAAACAGAAAAAGAGCATATTAACAGGATTATACCCATAACAATATTTTTTTGTTTTAATTGATAAACAAATATGGTTGAAAAATAAGCTAACGGTATCAGGATAAAAAAAAGATATCTGTCTAGTTTAAGGGGTGTATTCAGATAAGAAAACAATGACAATAGAAAAACACATACCATTATAATGTCATATCTGTTAAATTTTTTTATTCTGGACAGAGCACCAAGCAAAGATAAAATTGTCAGATAACTGCCTACAATAAGTATAACTCTAAAATCAAATGTAAAAGGCATATAATCTCTAAATTTTATGTTTAGCGCATAAGAATCAATTATGCTGTAAAAAAAATTTCCCTTTTGAATAAGATTATAAAGAAGCCAAGGAAAAATCACGAGCAAAAAAAGGAAAATATCAATAAATATCTTTTTGAGGTTTTTTTTAAAGAGTATCAATGGAAAATAAATAATTGCAGGGTATCTTGTCAGAAAGGAAAGTGCTAAAAATACAGAAGCTCCTGCTTTGTCATAATAAGCCAGGAACAATTGTAATAAAGACAGAACAAGCAGTTCTGTGCCTGTTAACAAACCGTTAATAAGCAAGAATGGTGATAAAGAAATTAAATAATAGAAATTTTTGTTTAATTCAAATTTTTTGGCTAATTTAAAGGATGAAAAAAGATGCAACGTAGATACAAAAATTATAAACAAGTATTCTGCAATATTAGTTTTTAATAAAAAAAATATCCCCAAAAGAAAAGAAACCAGTGGTGGTCTAAACCATTCAAAATAAATCCCGTCTGAAAAAAAATATCTTCCATTTAGGATATAAACTATAAAATCCCAGTCCAAGATTCTGATATGCTGAAAGATAAAGAAAGATGTAGCTAATATATATGGCAAGAATATGGCATATTTTTCAATATATCCTGTATTAGACATTCTTAACATCTTATACGGAGATTATGTTCTATTATTTATAAGCTCAGTCAATCGATCCAAATCATTATAATCAGTGTATCTGTTCTTTCCGATAATGGTTATAGGCACATATTGAATGTCATGCAAATCTATTAATGTCTTGACCGCATCGCTTCTGGAATTAATGTCAAAAGAAAAGACAACATAATTTTTTGGATACAATCTATAGTAATTACTAAGTATATAACCCTGATACTCTGACTGGTCAGAACTTCCTTTTGGGTCATTTTCATCATTTGTATAAAAGAACAGGATTGTAACCTTGTCATCTTTGCACTTTTCCTTAAAATTATTTAATAGAAGTAAAGTTTTTATTTCTATAAGCTGGTAAATCTCTTTTTGGATAAGAACTTCTTTATCATTCTTGCCCTTTTTCTGCTCCAACATACTAATCTTAGCGCCAAGGTCATACTTATCCTTAAGGATGTTTTCAACACCAAATTTACAAAATTCCTCAGAACTGCTTACTATCTCATCCTTTAAGTTTAAGCTTGTTAGTTGTATCTCTAGTAAATCCTTGTTGTCATCGAATTTGTATGTTATATAACCTGTAAAGATATTTCCTACAGATATGCCCAACAAAAAGATAGATAATGCAAATATCAAAGCGATGAGATATATCCTCTTGCTGAATTTTCTTTGTATTTTTTTCATTTTACCATGATGGTTTCTTATTGAATATCATGTAAAATATGGCAATTATCCATATATTTACGAGTATCAGGGAATATACAAATGCATATATCAAATACATAAATATGCTTATGTTTGTTCCATTAAGATTTTCTTGATATCGTGATTGCCTAGTATATATTTTCGCAAGATAAACAATAATAATCGACATTATAAATATTATTATGGCAAGAAACGTTTTAGGATTCGTAATCTCAAAAAGGATTCTATCCATATTAAAAAGGTTAAAATCAAAACTAAAATTTATTTTATAGGCCAAAACAATCCTATGGATGATGTTTTTGATTATATCTATAATACCAAAAAAAAGGATGGACAAAGACAACAGAATGGATATCAGCATCATTGGTAAGAACACTACTCCAAAATCTCCATACTTAGTACCAAAGATTTTTTTATATTTTCTTAAATTATAAAGATTGCCATAGCACCATCTTAATCTTTGTCTGAATAGGGATTTAAAATTTCTTGGAACTTCAGTATAAGCAATGGCATCAGTCAGATGAACGAGTTTATGGTCTTTTGACTGGATCTTTAAAGCCATCTCAAAATCCTCAGTTATATTATCTTCATCAAAGCCACCGTATTTTTCAAAAATATTCTTTCTGAAGAAAGAGCAGGCAGGTGCAGCTGATGAACTGTTTTTAAAGCTGAGTATTTTTCTAGTAAAACTCGAGAGAGTATATTCAACAACCTGTATCTTTTCCAGAATATTTCTTGGTTTATATGGTTTTAAGGTAGGCACAGCAACAGCAACATCATCATCGTAAAAATACGTAACGGACTTTCTGATCAAGTCAGGAGTCATGAATGTATCAGCATCTAAACAAGCTATAAGTTCGCCCTTCGCTTTCTTTATGCCATCATTAAGAGCTTTAGCTTTGCCGCCATTCTTCTTTGTAATAACATTAACCTGTTTAAATGATCTAGCAATTTTTTCAGTTGAATCTATGCTACCGTCATTTATAACAATTATCTCAATTTTATCCTTAGGGTAAGTCTGGTTTAAAACAGATCTTATAGTTTTGGCAAGTTCTTTTTCTTTATTGTAAGCTGGAATTAACACAGAGACAGTATAAATCTTATCCTTAGAGCTTTTTATTGTTTTGAATCTTTTATTATTATAAATAAATGTTAAAAGATAAAACATGCTTATAAAGAAGGATATAAAGTATGCTATAAAGATCAATATTTCATAAATTTTCATAATAAATCACCATTTTTTATTCAGGAAAATATCTCCAAATTTCAATATCATTCTTATCATAAACCTTTATAAAATTTTCACTAAACTTTAAAACAAACAATAAACCCTCATTTTCATCATTCCAGACAAGTCCATGTTTCATATCCTTGGTAATTAATATATACTGGACATCATATCTATCCAGTATGCTACTGCTTCTTTTCAAGTTTCTAGAATAAAACAAATTTTCCTGATCATTCAGTCTTTTTTTTATTCCAGGAATGTATGTAAAGCTTTTATCGATAAAATTTTTCCTGAAGGCAATTGAACTAATCAACATTCCATTGTTATAATGAGAAAAAATTACGGATTCTTCATCTGTATTTTCTTTAAGATACAATAAAGCATCATTCATCTCTTCAGTCGGAGATATTGCTTTAAATTTTACTATGTAGCTAAATCCGGAAAATAAGATACTTAAAATCATGATAAAAATGGTAATTTTCTTAGTATCCAAAGATTCCCATTTAATGTTATATATGTGTATCAAACCGACTGCAGCCAGGTAACTCAATAAAAAACTCAAATAAATAACTAATCTCGTATTAAGATAAGTTAAAACAAACAGGAAAATTAAAAATAAATAAGAGATTATATTATCGTATTTCTTCTCCCACAGTTTCTTTAAGCCTATTAATCCTAGTATAAAAATGGGTAAACCAACACCGAACCCGTTAAACTCAGTTAGGATATTTTGTAGGAATGCAGCGAAATTATTAAAAGCAAGGCTCGGAAAACCATAGCTTCTTATTTGCCAAAAGAAAGCAGTAAATCCAGTAATTAGCACAGATAAAAGATAGATAAACAATGTTCTTTTTTCTTTTTTATAAATTAAATAAAAAACAAAGAGAAAAAAACCTGTTATAAAATTAAAGAAGCCGAAAAAAGGCATTACAGAAAAGATAATGAATGATCCATAAATCCTGTTCTGGATAACAAGATAAAATCCAAGAAGAATAAGAACAACAGGAATTGTATAAAAATTGAAAATTGTAAAATTATACAAAAATGCATTAGACAAAACTAATATAAAAAAAGATACAAAAATAATATCCTTGCTGATGTTAAGTTTGTTTAATATCTTGACAAAGAGTATAACAGATAAAATTCCGCAGATTATTGGCAATAGAACAAAAGCGATGTCCCTGAACCTATTAAACAAAGAGAATAATAAAATGGTTCCTAATGGACGAGTAATCGGCATCCCTCCAAAACTTAAATCGTCATACAGGTTTCTGTTTTCAGAAATAGTATGGGATAATCTGTCAATAAGATAATTTTCATCTCCGGGTAATGGACTATTGAGTCTAAATAAAAAAGGCAAAATCAAAACTAATGCAACTATAACAGCATAATACTTAGTTTTAACATTTAACCTTGTATATACTTTCTCTTTGTTTTTCAAAACATTTTTCATCTTTTATATAAAATATCTCAGTGATTTTATATTTGTTTTTTGCCTGCTCTGAAAAATAGATGTAATTCACATTATATTTCTTTATAAGATCAATAGCAATAGCGCTACTGAAAGTTGTGTAGATAACGCTTACATCCTTAACTCTCTGTTCTAAGCCAGCAACAAACATTATATCAGAGCCTAAAACGCTTTTTCTGTCTGCAAGCCCAATTACATAATCTCCATCTTCAATACTTGACAGAACAACAGAGTTTTTGTCAGAATTATCTCTTAACCAATTCAGGTCATCAAGATTATTGTTGTTTACATTAAAAGATTTGGCAACAGCAAAACTTGGATAAACAGAAAATATTACTATCAGAATAAAGAAGAGAAGAAAAAGATAATTCTTAAAGCTTGATATTTTGGTTATCTTAAGATAATTGAAAAATCTGGATATTGCCAAGGAAGATATTGCTGCAAGGCACACCAACAGTATTAATAATACAATCTCAACATTTATCAGTCTTAATATTCCTGCAAACAAAGCAGCTACAATAAACCCAGAAAGCAGTATAACAACATCATTCTTTTCCCTGAAATAACCAAAAAAAAGACCTATAATCCCAAGAATAAAAACAACAAGACCAAGGGAAATTATACTAGAAAAAATATTAAAATCCGCAAAGAAAGCATTGTTAGTCTCCTGAATAAACGGACTAAAAACATAGTTAAATCCATGAAACAAAAAAGCTTTTCTGTATATAAGAATGTTTATAAAAAAAACAAGGAAAAAAGTGAATACGATAAGCTCCTTTTTTCTTCTGTCAACTTCTAGATTATCAATGCTCAGCAACAGCATATAAAAGATTAATCCTAATATGAATATTAAAGATATTGGATGTATCAATGGAATTAAAAAAGAGAGAAACAGGAAAATATTAAAATATTTATTATCATTGATTTTTGTAAAACAATAAAACATAATAAAGATAATAGGTAATATTAACTGTATGGGACTTATCTGATTTAGGGTAAGTTTAAGCTCAATCGGTAGAAAAGCAAATAAAAAAGATGAGAAAACAGAAGCAATTTCATTTTTGCTTAATTCTTTGCTTATAAAGTAGATTATAACAACCAAGGATGAGCTTAACAAGGCAGGAAATATTACCAGATAATTCGGGATGAAGTATAACAAAGACATAATAAAATGGAATAGCTGGGGATAATTAACATCCTTTCCTGAAAAACTCAGGTTATCGTACAATAACAGATTATTGGTTTCTATATAATTGTTGATTGTATGCAAATGAAAATAAGAATCTCCATTAAAGAAGTATTGGTTGTCTAAGCCGTAATAAATCCTAAAAGAAAAAGATATCAAGAACAATATGAATACAACATAGATGGGCTTAATTTTCATTTTTGTCTTCTTCAGAATTGAAACTTGGAGATAAAGATTTATTTTCTTCTGTCTTAATGTCTTCCATTTTACTTTTCAATTCATTATGAACAACGTCAAAATACTCATAGAATTTGCTTGTAACCTTTAACAACCTGGTTCTTCCAGCCTTTTCAGAAGTGACAAATTCCAATTCTTTTAATTTTCCTATATGATCATAAACAACATTGCTTCTCATTTTTACAATTTCTGCCTGCAAAACAGGCTGTTTGTAAGCAATCAAAGCCAATGTTTCCTGTGTTGATTTGTCTAGTTCTGTATCCTCCAACAACTGTGTTGTTAGATACAAATAATTTTTCTTGATGTTTAGCTTATATGCTCTCTCATTATCAATAATCTCCAAAGATGTGTCTCTGGATTCATAGTCCTTCTTCAGCTCATTGATACAGTCTTTAACAATGCCAATACTTCCAAGATTACACATCTTGGCTAATTCCTCAACAGTCAGAAATCTGCCTACTGTATAAAGTACTGCTTCTATTCTCTTTTTATATTCATTCAAATCTGTCATGTGAAAGCTAAGAGAAACCGTTATTTTTAAACATTTGGTTGTTAATAAGATTCAATGAAATATATAAAAAAGAAAAATTAGTATAAATCTGGCTTTTTGATCAGGTTTTTTTATACTTCAAAATAATATTTTTTATCTCTTCTCCATCTTTGTCTGAAGGTTTCTTTAAAGTTTCTGTTAATCTCCAGTATCTTCCTTTGTGATAAGCCAATGGTTCCTTCCCGGAAATTGAAACATCTGAAATCTCACCCACAAACATTATATGATCACCGAGTTTCATTGTTTTTATCAGCCTACATTCAACATTCAGAGCTGCATCTTCAACCATCAAAATGCCATTCTTGCCTTTATAAAATTTAAAGCCTAAATCTTTTAATGCTGAGATCTTATCTGTATCCTTAGCACTATTGCCACCAGCAACACTAACAAGTACAGATTGATTGGTAGATGCTAAACTAACACCAAATTTCTTTGTTTTTTTTATGTTTTCAGTTGTAGCCTTGTTAAAACCAAGGTGAACAGCTATAAGACCTGGATTATAGGAAACATGGTTGGTCCATTCCGCAGCCATTATATTAAATCCATAAGGTCCGTCACTTGTAATTAAACCGACATTTGTAATAAACTGTACTGTTTTTTCATCTCCCCATGGTAAATTCATTTTGATTCCTCCGTATTAATTTTCTCTTTAGATCTTAAATAAAGAAAAGGTATATCAGCTAATCTTCTTTAGTTTATGCATAGTTTCCTCAACGCCTTTAGATTCATTGTTCAGCCATTTTTTATATTTTTCCAGCATCTCTATCTTCTCATCTTTTGTAAGAAAGTTTCTTCCGTTGTATTCATCATTACGTTCACACATATCACCACACATATTTCCTTTCATTTTTACGCTCCTAGAATCCAATTATTGGATTTCAAATATTGAAAGGATAGGTTTGTTTATATAGTTATCGGTTATCCAATAAAAATAGTTGTAAAACAACAACATTTTTATAGGAACCTTATATTTTTAATCTATGGAAAAATGTGAGATGAAAGGGTTTCTTTCTTTTATAATGTTATGGCTAATAAGCAAAAAAGCCATGACAGGAACAGATATTGCCCTGGAAATAAAGAAGAGAAAAGGAACAAAACCAAGCCCTGGAACAATTTATCCTGCATTGAAATATCTCAGAAATAAGGGATTAATAAAAGTAAATCAGAAGAAGACATATACACTTACCAGAGCAGGTAAAAAAGAATTAGAATCTCAATTGAATTTCTTTTTTGGGACATTCTGCGACCTAGATGAAATGAAGGCATGTTGTAAAAGCTTGAAGCAGCAAAACAAAAGATATATATAGTAAAAGAAAGATATCATTATTGATGAAAAAACAGGGAAAAACAGAAAAATTAAAGACAAAAAATATAAAATCAAGAAAAACACCAACAGGTGTTAAGATAATCTCAGTCTTGAACTATATAGGATCTGTAATTTCTTTAATCGTTGGTATAATATTAATTCTAGGCGCAAAGATGATATCTAATCTATTGCCTAGTTTATTGCCAAGCACAGGATTGATTATAACACTTGGTGTATTATTTATAGCCCTTGAAATACTAAGCTTTTTTATCGCAAGAGGATTATGGCAGGGAAAAAAATGGGCAAGAACATTAACATTGATATTTATTGTTATAGGTATAATTAGTGCATTATATAACCTAATCT
>JAGVYY010000007.1 GCA_018303005.1 Candidatus Woesearchaeota archaeon | reverse complement strand
TTCTGTTGTTTTCATTCGGGCAAAGTTCAGTTACATCAAAACCAACTATGTTTCTCTTTTCAATGACTTTCTTTAATAATTTAAGAACGGTATACCATAATAAACCACCAGGTTCTGGAGTTCCAGTAGAAGGCATTATAGAAGGATCAAACACATCAAGATCAAGAGTCAGATAAACATTTCTCGAAAGTTTTGTCACAACATTATCAATCCAATCATCATCACCTTGAAGATCTTCAGCAAAAAATATTTTGTCATTATCAATATATTTTTTCTCAGAAACATCCATGCTTCTTATTCCAACCTGGACAATTGGACATATTTCTCTTATTCTTGCTATAACACATGCATGATTATTTTTTGATCCATTATATTCCTGTCTTAGATCAGCATGTGCATCTAGTTGCAGCACATTAAGGTCTTTATATTTTTCAGCAAATGACTTTACAGCGCCAATACTGACAGAATGCTCACCACCTATAACAACAATGAATTTATTTTTTTTTAAATTTACAGTAACTTTGGAATAAACTGATTCAATCATATCCTCAGGAGAAGAACTTTCTTTGATGGGATCTTCAGTAAAAATTCCATTCTTATAAACTTCAGAATCTGTTTCTATGTCATAAAGTTCAAGGTTAGCAGAAGCATCCATTAGCGCATCAGGTCCTTTGTCAGATCCTTTAATCCATGTGCTAGTACCGTCATATGGAACAGGGATTATAACAATTTTTGATCTCTCTTTATTGCTATACTCGGGCAATAATTCCAAATAACTAACTTTTCTTTTGATTATTGTTGTTTTATCCATTTTTAAAAAAACATTGGTATAGAATCATATTCTACTTAATAGAAAATAAAATTAAATTTAAAAAACTATCTGAAAAGGCATATTGCATAATCTTCAAGAAGAAATATTTTTGGGCAAAGATCTCTTTGAAAAGTTTTAAAAATACAAAACAAATGAAAAATGTATGAAAATACTGGCATTCTCAGATCTGCATTCAAGCAAAAGCAGATTAAAAGATTTGTTAAAAAAAATCATCAGTAGTAATCCCGATATATTAATAAGTGCAGGAGATACATCAAATTTTGGTTCTAATTTAAAAGAAATAATTTCAGAGATAAAGAAAACAAAAAAAATCCTCCTGATAATTCCAGGCAATCACGAGACATGCGAAGAAATTCGAAAAATTTCCGATGGAATTACAGTAATAGATCTACACAAAAGAATTTACAAAATCGAAGATGTTATATTCATAGGTTATGGTACGGGAGGTTTCTCAAAAAAAGAACCCGAATTTGAGGAAATATCAAAAAGATTCGGAAGAGCAATAGAAAACACCTCAAAAATTATCCTCATCACTCATGGTCCACCTTATGGGACAAAAACTGATCTAATTCACGATTTAGGGCATATGGGCTGTATCTCATATACAAATTTCATAAAAAAACATAAACCTATGCTGCATATATGTGGACATTTGCATGAAACATGGCATATCGAAGACATCTTGGGTAATACAAGAATAATAAATCCTGGGCCTGATGGCAAGATACTGAAAATCTAATCTTCAATCCGTATAGTTCTGTTCTTGCTGTCATTCTGCATCAGCAGACAAACCCTGCTTTCTTCAACCTCATCTACAATTTTCCATCTTAGAATATTTGCGATTCTTAAACTAAATTCTTTAATCTCGATAAAGTTAGGTATATTATCCTTATTAAGTTTGTTTCTGGATTCACCTATCCAAGAGTAACCTTTTATTTCTAAGAACATCGGATTTGCTTTTTTTATTAATTCAGCATAGTCCTCTTCATTACACATGTTCAGGTTTCTCACTGCTGTAATTCTAAGGACAGTTCGTGTTTTATTCCTTATTGTACAGATAATTTCTAATGTCCTGAGAAATCTTTCCCAATAGTCTGTAGTTATAGGATGGTCAATGTTAAGGTATATCTCTCTCGTAGGTGCATCTAAAGAGACATAAATCTGTGTTGGTAGATTGTTGTCTTTTATTAGTTTTTCAATGGCTTCTGGAAATTGTCCATTGGTGACAAGGAAACTTGTAATCTTTCTTTCATGCAACATTCTTATTAATAGTCCCAGTTTAGGATATAAAGTAGGTTCACCGATAGCACTTATAGCAAAATGTTTTATTTTTTTTGATTCTGCATATTTGTTAGCATCAACATTAGGATTACCACCATATCCATTTAATAACCTGATTTGTTCATCAATTGTATTGTTTATTATTGAATAAGGATCATCAATCCCATTATTCATTTTAATGCTGTCTGAAGTTGCTATATCTCTCCAGCAGAAATCACAAGTATTACTGCAAAAAGTTTGAGGACTCATCTGCGCACATTTATGGCTTTGTATTCCATAGAATTTATTCTTATAGCATGAATGTTTACCATTTATAGAATTTTTTGTATAATGACAAATTTTAACAACACTATGTCGACCAACAAATCTATAGCCTTGTCTCTCCATTATCCTTTTAGCTAAAGAAACTTCCATAAAATAAAATAATAAAATAAAAGCTTAAATAAGTTTTGATTAAAATAAATTAGAAAAAAAGAAAAGTAGTTTTAAAAAAACTACTTTATTATCTTCTTCTTGATCTCGATTTTGATCTTGTCGAAGATCTAGTCTTTGATCTAGACGAAGTTTTTCTAGTTGTTCTTCTTCTTGCAGCCATTTTCTTTCACCTCTTTCTCCCATAAGTTTTTGTATAATATAGAGAATATATGTTTATTACATGTAAATTGTTAAAATCCATAAAGATGTTAAATAAATTAATGATTTAAATAGTTTTCTATTTTTTGACAAACATTGTTTCATAATTTCCAAAAATAGTTTTTCTAATTTCTTCTTCTGGAATTTTTTTAAGTTCAGAAATTTTTTTAACAATATCTTTAACAGCAACAGGTCCGATATCTTTGGTGTTTCCAAGATATGGTGTATCAGTTTCTGTCAGTAGATTTTTTATATCAGAGAGTATAACTGTTTTCTTAAACTGATCGCTGTATTCGACAATTGAAGGTATTGATAACATCCAGCCATTGTCCAAGATTTTTTGGATTAGTTTTAGATTACCTGTAAAAGAATGCATTACAACTTTTTTGGCATCATGCTCCTCTAAAATTTTTATAGTCTGGATTTCTGCAAGTCTAGAATGAACAATAATCGGAAGATTAAGACTGAGACTTAATTCTATTAAAGATTCAAAAACACCAATCTGTTCATTTATATATGTGGAAAATTTTTTATCCAATCCAATTTCTCCGATTGCAATGATATTATTTTTATTTTTCCTGATGAACTCAAGTTCCCGGTCAATGTTAACACTATCTACTTCATTAGGATGAATTCCTAAAGCCGCCTTAAGATTTGAAAATTTTTTTGCCATCTCAAGAGTTATTCTGTTGCTTTCACTGTTTAATCCGTTGTTTATGACAAGTATATTTTTGTTTTTATTCAAAAAGTTCTCATAATCAGCAAATTCATTTAAATGCGCATGAACATCCACATATTTTTCCATTTTAAACAAACAATCCTATAAATTTGATTATATACGTAGCCAATCTAGGCCAAAAATTTATCAACAGTAAAAATATACAGATAACATTCACAATCTTGAATATTGTCTTACTTTTTGTTTCATTATTATTAAAAAAATGTAAAAGCATGACATAAAATATTCGCCCGCCATCTAGAATAGCAAGAGGAAAGAGATTAAACAAGCCAACAAACAAATTTATTATAAAAATCCAAAACACAGTTAATCTAAGCCATAAGAATGTTGAAGCCCACCATATATCATCTCTGGTGCTGGTTTTTATACTGCTCAAGAAAACACCAACATAGCCTCTGGATGAATCTTCAGGATGGATAGATGCAATAACATTGTAAGAACTTGTATTTGTTTTGATGTCAATTTTATCACCAGGTTTGACATTTTTCATAATATTAACAAAGTCATTTACTTCTTTGACAGGGACATTATTGATTTCTATTATCTCTTCATTAATACTAATCCCACTCTTATATAAGGGATAATCCTCCTGTAGTCCAATCACTTTAACGCCCTCTGCTTTGATTAAAGAGGCTGAAACAGGATTTAGCAGAAAGAAAAACAGAAGCCCGAACAAAAGAGCAACAAGCATATTTGAAAAAGAGCCTGCAGCAAAAACACTTAACTGTTGTTTTTTATTTTTCTTTGCCAAAATTTTCTCATCAGGTTCAACAAAAGCAGCAGGTAATATCGGCAATAGTATAGAAAAAACAGCAAACCCAGAAGATTTTATTTTTATACCATATCTTTTTGCAACAACACCATGAGAAAATTCATGAACAACAGCAAGAATAAATATCGAGATTATCCAGTGCCAGAATGATAATCTTGGCAATCCTGGAATTTGTCTTCCGGGAAGTAATATATCAACTCCCGCACTAGGATTGGTAGTTGTAAAAATTAATATAGCGCTTTTGATAAGCCCATAGAAAACAACAATCATACCGAGAAAGCCCACAACAATTCCAAGATAACCTAAAAAAGAGATTAGCCTCGGATATTTTTCTGAAATTCTTTTCATGGCATTAATCCCTAATTTTGTCCTGTACAGTACAAGATAGAAAAGAGGGAACAGAATTTTCTCTATCTTCAACCTCTTCCTGTTAAATACCATGACTACAAGAAGAACAACAGCAAATATGATAAAGAAAATTAAATCTATATTAATCATTTTTTTCTTACAGCTCTAAATGCCTTTCTCCCACAAGATCTGCATTTAACCTTTCCTGACAAAATTTTTACAGGCATAGACCTGTTTCTAGTCTTGCATTTCTTGCATACAAACACATTCCTCATAATCCTGTTCATTGCTTCTGGAAATTTAGCCATATTTTGTAAAATATTTCATATTAATTTTATTTTAATTGTTTTAGTAATTTATCATTTAGTATGTTCCAATATATAACCTGCACACCTTCTGTTATTTTTCCACTTAAGTCTTCTGGAATTTTTAAATCAAATGTTTCATAGCTTTCCAAGTCCATGACATTGGCAATATCATCATGAATGGACAATACCTGTGCATTTTTTTTCTCTATTATCGGCACTTCAACCTTATCATGCGCAGGCATAATAAAAACTCTCTTTTGATTATCAATCATACCCATAGCTTCAATCCTACATTTAGTGCTACCATGCTTTCCAGGTTTAGAGATATCTATACTCTTAACAGTACAAGCATAATTATCAACAATCACATAACCTCCAATCTTTAAAGATCCTGCTTCAACAACTTTCTTGTCCATTTTGATATTTTGTTATTATATGAATTTATAAAAGTTATGTTTATTTCAGAGTCATATAATTATTCTCTGAAATCTTCTGATTATACACAAAAAAAGTATAAATCAAATGTATTTGCAGACTGAAAAAGTATCATGCCTTAGCATTTAACTCTAGGAAATTCAAAATTTTCTCAAAACCTTTGCTAAAGATCTTCTTTTGTTTTTTTTACCAATAAATCTCTTGTGAATAAATTTCTTGGATTTATTCTTTTTTTTAATCACTTTTTTGCCTTTTATCTTTGGTTTTGTTTTAATCTCAGGCTCTTCTTTCTTTTTGTCATATTTTATTTCAGCAATTTGTTCTTCTTCTATTTTAGGTTCTAAATTAATAGATGAATCTCTGGCATAATCTTCAATGTCTTTTCCAATATCGGTAAAATTCTTAATAGATTTTTCAATTTCTTTCATCTCATTTTGAAGTTCATTATTGGAATCTTTTATTTTTCTATCAAAATCTTTTAAAAGAATTTCCAGGTATTTTATTCTCAGATTCAAATCAAATACTTGTTTAGAAATTGTAGCAATCGCAACCCATAGTTGTGCATTTCCCTTGTCAGGTGCTTGCTCATAAGCTTCTTTATATTTAGTACTTTCATTTATTTGTGCCTCTAGATGGTCACTTATGTCCTTGCCTACTTCATCTCTCCAATTGTTCATTTTATATAGATTGACAGATAAGGCTTATATAATTTTCTATCCTCAAGTGAATACATAAACAAATACAAAAGCTTAAAAAAATTCTGATGCATCATGATTATAATGAAAACAAAGAAAGGAGATTTTATAGAAATTGACTATATTGGAAAGATAAAGGAAGAAAATGCAATATTCGACCTGACATCTGAAAAGATCGCAAGAGAGAACAACATTTACCGGGAAAATCATGTGTATAATCCTGTAACAATCTGCTTAGGAAAAAATGACGTAATTAAGGGTTTAGACTCATTTCTGGTAGAAAAGGAAATAAATACAGAATATGAAATAATAATAGAGCCTGAAAATGCATTTGGCAAAAAACATCAGGACCTTATAAAACTTGTACCAACAACAGTGTTCACAAAACAAAATATACAGCCATTCCCTGGTCTGCAAGTGAATCTAAATGGCTTAACAGCAACAATAAGAACAATTTCTGGTGGAAGAACATTAGTAGATTTCAATCATCCATTAGCAGGGAAAACCCTATTATATAAAATAAAAATCAACAAGATAATCTCTAGTACTGAAGAAAAAGTAGAGTCAATATTAAAACAAGCGACAAATGATTTTTCCATGGAACTTAAAGAAAAAGATCTGACAATTAGTACAACTCTGGACAAGAAAATAGGGAAAAAACTGGAAAAAGAGATAAAAGACAGAATACCTGAAATTTCCAATATAACATTCAAAGAAACTAAAAAAAATAGCATTAAAAATTAAAATAATCACTCTAGAATAAATAAATTTAAATATAAGCATAAGAATTTTTAGTTATAAGTTAAAAAGGTGAATAATGGATACTATAATAAAAAAAAATCAAGAATATAGCCAGGCTGCATTAAAGACAGAACTTAAAAAGCGGCTTCCAATTGATGAAGAGCTTGAACAAATTCTTGCACAGCAAAAAGCAAAGATAAAGGTTATTGGTACAGGTGGTGCTGGCAATAACACTATCAATAGAATGTCAGAAATTGGTATAACAGGAACAGAAACAATAGCTATTAATACAGACGCTCAAGATTTGCTATATACAAATGCTACAACAAAAATCCTGATAGGAAAGTCAGTGACACATGGTTTAGGCGCAGGAGCCATCCCTAAAGTTGGGGAAGACGCTGCGAAAGAGTCAGAGCACGAGATAAAACAAGCCTTGCAAGGGGCTGACATGGTCTTCATTACATGCGGCCTAGGTGGCGGAACAGGAACAGGATCAGCACCTGTAGTTGCAGATATAGCAAAGAAAATAGGGGCATTAACAGTCGGGATAGTAACAATACCATTCTCTATGGAAGGTCAGAGAAGATATGAAAATGCCATCGAAGGTCTAGAAAAGCTGGAAAATATAGTAGACACATTAATAGTAATACCAAATGATAAATTATTGGAATTAGCCCCTGATTTGCCATTACATACAGCATTTAAGGTTGCAGATGAGATATTGACAAATGCTGTAAAAGGGATAGCTGAATTAGTGACAAAAGCAGGCCTTGTTAACTTAGATTTTGCTGATATTAAAACAGTAATGGGAAATGGTGGAATTGCCATGATTGGAGTAGGGGAAAGTGATACTGAAAATAGGGCATCTGAAGCAGTTGAAAAAGCCATAACAAATCCGTTAATTGACGTCGATATTCGTGGAGCAAATGGGGCTTTAATAAACATTTCAGGCGGCCCCGACATGACTCTGGAAGAAGCTCGTAAGGTAGTAGAGACAATATCAGAAAAACTGGCAGAAGATGCAAGAATAATATGGGGTGCTCAAATCTCTGAAGACCTGGAAAATACAATAAGAGCCATGCTAATAGTTACAGGAGTTTCAAGTCCTCAAATTTTCGGCCAAAGGAAAACAACAAAAAAAGAAGGAAGAAGAGAGATTGAGTCTGAATTAGGAATCGAATTCGTTGATTAAATTTATAGGAAAATATACTTTATAATTTTTTGATGATTATAAAAACAACTCTTAAATACACAGTTATATACAAATAAAAGCAAAAGTCTTATAAAAGATAGTCCATAATTGATACAAAAGGCAAAAATGAAACAAAAACAAGTAAGGCAGTTAATAACAAAGAATATGACTATAGGGGAAGTTATATCTAAACATCCCTTAGTAATAGAACCATTACAAGCAGCAGGAGTTCATTGTGTTGGTTGTGGTGTTTCTTATGTGGAAACATTAGAAGAAGGTTTTAAAAGTCATGGTATGTCAGACCAGGAGATTAATTCTTTAATAGAACAATTAAATGAATCAATAAAAGAAGAGCCAGCTATAACCAATGATAAAATTAATCTAACAGCAAAAGCAGCTAATAAGATTAAAGAATTATTAAATAAAAGCAATAAAAAAGACCATGGTTTAAGAATTAAAGTAGAGCCGGGTGGATGTGCCGGTTATAGTTATAAATTTACATTCGATAAAGAATCAACAGATGATAATATAATAGACGCTCATGAAGTAAGAATAATCATAGATAATAACAGCCTAGATTTCATAAGGGGATCAAAAATAGACTTTGTTGATTCATTGCAAGGCTCAGGCTTTAAAATAATAAACCCAAATGCCAAATCATCTTGTGGTTGTGGACAATCATTCCATTAAGATTAACAAAATGGAAAATCGAGAATGTATAAAAGGTTTAGTATTAAATATAATATTTCCGGGTATAGGAACAATATTCTTAAAAAACAAAAAGTATGGTGGAATACAATTAGGTCTCTTTATTTCACCCATAGCGATTTCAGTAATATTTGGAGCAGTATTAAATGATATTGTAACAAAATCAGCATTTCTTCCTTTAATATTTTTCACAATAATGTTTAGCGTCTGGATATGGGCATTGTCATCTTCGATAAGATCTATATTATCAGAAAAACAAAAAGCTGAAATCTCAGAAGAAACAGAGAAATCGAAACTCTAAAGAAAAACATTGTATCTAAGAATGTATAGTACAATAACACAAATTCGGAAAAAAAAGATCTGCTAAAGAGATATATATAGATATATATCTCTTTATATAGCAAATTCTAAATTAGTTTGTAATCTTTAGTAAAATAGATTCTGTAGATTTTACATTATAATAAAAATAATTCTTATCAAGAAAGTTTATAACAAGAAGATTCTTTTAAAAACACAGCTAATTATCAATAGAAGGAATGATAAATAAGAAACATTTATCAAAGTTTTAACCTTTAGAGGTAATAAATGGAAAGCCATCACAAAAAATCAGGTTCAAACATGAAAGACGTAATTCTTGGAGGCCAAGATGGCCTAGTCAATGTTCTCGGTGTAATCCTGGCTGTGGCTGTTGCAACATACGACACAAAAATTGTCATAATTGCAGGTTTAGCAGCAGCTTTCGCAGAATCAATATCAATGGCAGCAGTAGCTTATACTTCAACAAAAGCAGCACTTAGTTACTGCCTATCACAGATAAAAAATGAAGAACAGGAAATAAAGAATAATCCTACTGTAACAAAAAAAGAAATTTACGATGTTTATTATAAAAAAGGATTTAAAGGACCTTTATTAAATCAAGTTATTAAGAAAATAACAAGTAACAAACAAGTATGGTTAAATACCTTAATGTCAGAGCAACATTGCCTGAAAGAAGAAAGTTATAAAAATCCATTACAAATCGCATTTGTTGTAGGCATAAGCGCAATGGTCGGCAGCTTAATACCATTAATGTCTTTCTTTTTTTTTGATGTTAAAACTAGCATAATAATATCCATAATATTTTCTGCTTTGGCTTTGTTTGTGACAGGAGCAATAAAAGCAAAACTGACAGTTGGCAATTGGCTCAGATCAGGATTTGAAATCCTTGGCATAGGAATGACAGCAGCCTTAGTTGGTTATTTAATAGGTATCTTATTTGGGAATGTAAACTTTTAAAACATGAAAGATAAAAAAATTGTCTCAATATCAAGGTTTTAACAGATAAATCAAAAAGCAGGAACATTAGCTAGCACTTAAACAAAATCCTTAACATAAAGGTTTATAAATCATTTTGTTCTGGAAATATCATAAAAAATGCTAGAAAAGCTTAAATTATGGTTTATAGAAGCAAGAAGGGTATTGGCAATAACAAAAAAACCCAATAGACAAGAATTCATGACAATTGTAAAAGTAACAAGCATAGGGACATTAATAATAGGACTGATAGGATTTATAATATCAATATCATATGCCTTGATTACATTAAGATAAAATGGCGATCTATACAGTAAGAACAACAGCCAACAGAGAAGATCAAGTGCTAGACTTTGTTAGTTCAAATGCCAAAAAAAGAAATCTTTCTGTTTATTCAATAATACACCCTCATGGTATGAGGGGATATATCTTTATTGAAGCTGAAACAAAAGAAGATGCAGAACAGTCATTTCAAGGCGTTCCATATGCCCGTGGCTTATTAAAAAGGACAGTGAGCATAAAAGAGATTGAAAGCATGTTAGAGCAGGCAAAAACAACAACAAATATACAGAAAAATGATATTGTTGAGATAATTTCAGGCCCGTTTAAGAATGAAAAAGCCAAGGTTACACGAATAGACAAACAGAAAGACGAAGTAATAATAGAATTATTGGAAGCAGCAGTCCCTATCCCAATAACCCTAAAACTTGATGCCATAAAAGTAATACGAAGAGAAGGCCAAGAAGAACCAGAGGAAAAGCCAGAATAAAATGCCAAAAGAAAAACTAGAGCTATTAATCGAAGGCGGTCAGGCAAAACCAGATGCTTCAATAGCACAAAAACTTGGTCCTATGAAAATACCGATAAATGATGTAATGATTAAGATAAATGAAAAAACAGCATCATTGAAAGGGATGAAAGTTCCTGTCAAGATCTTAATTGATCCTGAAACAAAAGAATATGAAATAACAATAGGTACTCCACCTGTAACAGAATTGATAAAAAAAGAAGTTGGTATAGAAAAAGGTTCTGGCGAGCCGAACAAAAATAAAATATATAATATGTCGATAGAGCAGATAATTAAAATTGCAAAGATGAAAAAAGATTCTATGCTGGTTAACACATTAAAATCAGCTGTTAAAAACATTGTAGGCTCTGCAGGGTCAATGGGAATATTAGTAGAAGGGAAAAACCCACATGAAGCAGTCGAGCTAGTAAATGAAGGGCACTTTGACCAAGAAATTAATGAAGAAAATGTTGAAACAAGCAATGAAAAAAGGAAAAAGCTAGATGAGAATCTGATAATATTGCAGAAAGAATTGCAGAAAGAACTGGAAAAAGAAAAAGCCCTTGAAGAACAATTAAAGGCAAAGGTAGAAGAGAAGAAAGTAGAAGAGGTCTCCTCTGTCAAAGAAGAAGCAAAACCAGGAGAAGAGAAGAAAGATGCTGCTTCTGCTGAAAAAGGAGCAAAGCCTGAAGCAATTCCTAAAACAGATAAGAAAGAGGAAAAGAAGGGAAAGAAATAATGTCTTAATTACCCAGCCAATTAACGTTATATATAAATAAGTTTATAAAAGAGATAAGACGGTAGAATAAACAACTAGCTCATAGGGTGGGTTTATGGATAATAAATCTAAAACACTTAACTGTGAGCCAGCTTGGGCTATTAATAATAGGAGCAATTAAGCTTTCAGGTTTGGGACATATTGCAAGAAACCTGAATACCCCGGTTCAAATCCGGGCAGTCCCATATTTAGAAACCTTTAAAAAACTAAAACATTTAAGATAAAAAAATGGCAACATCAAAATCAGCATCTTCAGGTAGGTTTGGTGTAAGATATGGGAGAAAGATAAGAGAAAAAGTTTCTGAAATAGAAAAAAAATCTCGTTCATTATATAAATGCCCTTATTGTAACAAGATAAAAGTCAAAAGGGTATTCGCTGGTGTCTGGCATTGCAAGTCATGCAGTAACAAATTTACAGGAAAGGCCTACACACCTTATTGATAAAAACAAAATGACAACACTCAAATGCTTAAGCTGCGGTAAGATAATTAAACAGGATTATCTAAAGAAAAAAGTAAGATGCCCTTATTGTGGTTATAAAATTCTATATAAGCCAAGAACAATAAACACAAAAGTGCCTGCGATATAAAAGAAAATGTCAAAATCATCAGATGAGAAAATTCAGCAGTTACAATTAATAGAGCAAAATTTTCAAACATTGCTCTTGCAAAAGCAAAAGTTTCAGACCCAACTACTAGAAATAGATAATGCCATGGAAGAACTAGATAAAACTAACAAAGAAGTCTTTAAGATAATAGGAACAATAATGGTTGAACACGAAAAAAAGACACTTATGGATGATTTAGCATCTCAGAAAGAGATACTAGAGCTAAGAATAAAAAATATCGAAAAGCAGGAAAAACTAGTGAAGGAAAAGGAATCTAAACTGCAATCAGAGATTATGAATGAGATAAAAAAATAAGCATTGTAAGATGATAGATGAAATAAAAAGCATTATCCTGACATTAGAAAACATAAAAGAAGACGAATCTGTTCCGAGAAATGTAAGGTCAAGAATAAACAAGACGCTTATCTCCTTAAATGAAGAGCACGAGCTTCAGTTTAAAGTGGACAAAGTCATAGAAGACCTGGATGAGGTCTCGAATGATGCAAACCTGCCGGTATACACAAGAATCGAGATTATGAATATAATAGGCATATTAGGCAGGATACAATAGAAGCAGTGATACCAAGTTATAACTATAAAATAAAAAATACACTATTTCTGATAGAAATGTTTATATACTTAATACTACGTAATTTAGAAAATGAAAGAAACACTTAAGAAAATATTTAGTGGATTTAAAAAAGATGATTATTTCTCAGATGAAAACACAGACGACTATGTCGAAATAGACGCTGAAGCAAACAGAGATCCAAAAGCAAAAGTCTTAGTAAGGCCATTTGTTATAACTGATTTTGCTGATATTAAGCCTGCGCTAGATTCTTTGAGAGAAGGATATACTATAGCCTTGTTAAATATAAGACCATTAAAAGAAAAAGACATAATCGAGCTGAAAAGAGCAGTAAATAAATTAAAGAAGACATGTGATGCAATTGAAGGAGATATAGCTGGATTTGGTGAAGACTGGATTGTTGTAACTCCAAATTTTGCCCAGGTATATAGAAGCCAGCAGATTTCAGAGGTCCAACAGTAATCATAAGTTTGTTTATTCTTCTTTATATTCAGTTACATCTTTAAGATTTGCCCAGTAAAAACTTTTTTTTCTTAACATGCAGTTTAAGCACATCCCACAGTGCACTAAAGTCCTATTTTTAGAATTCTCACCAATATAACAACTATAAGTATACTCAAAAGGAACACCAATCTCAGCCCCAATCTTTATAACATCTGCCTTATCCGAATTCAGCAGAGGAGCAATAATCCTATATTTACCATTAAAAGTGGAATGCTCAGAAAGCTCATTTATCTTATCAATAAATTCATTTGTTGTGTCATTCATAAAAGATCTGCCTTCATTTATGAGGCCAATAAATATATCATATAATCTTTTGTTTCTTAAAAATTCAGATTCAGCAAAGGCCATGGAATTAATCAGAAAAATGGAATTTCTGCAGGGAACCCACCAATCAATGAGGTTTTTATCCTCTTTTTCAAGATCTTCTTCTTTTGTTTTAGGAAATGCTCCCTTAACATTAATAGATGAAGTGCTTATTTCTCCAAGCCATTTTAGTTCAATCTTTTTAAGCTCGGCGCCTAAATCTTTTGATAATCTTTCACAGCAAAATTCCTCTTCTTTTACTGCCTTTTGCCCATAATCAAAGAATATAATCTTAATATTTTCATATCCCAGTTTCTTTCTGGTAAAATAAGCCAGAACAGTGCTGTCTAAACCGCCGCTAGTCAGAATAATTGCATTCTTCATATATCAGTATACATAAAAAAGCTTATAAAAATATAGAACTAGACATCAGCATGGTATTGGCAAAAGATCTTAAGAAAGGTAGTAAGATAATCCTGGAAAATGTCATTTTTACAGTGGAAAGTATAGAGACATCAAAAATAGCAAAGCACGGCAAATCCAAATGCAGAATTGAGGCACTTGATATCAATAATAAAAAAAAGATATTTATTGTTTTGTCAGACGAAAATATTAAAATGGAAGATTAAAGAAGATGATTACCATAATAATAACGTCTTACGGCGAATTAAAAGCAACAGAAAGAGCAGTTAACTCATTTCTTAACCAGAACATCTCTGATGATTTCAGGATAATAATCTCTGACCCATTTACAGAGACAAAATGGATGATAGAAGAAAAGTTTCCAGATACCAAAAAAATTGAATATTTTGAAGATGAAGGCAAGGGAAAAAGTTCAGCCTTAAATGCCATATTGAAAAAGATATATACAGAAAATACAGAGGATATTATAATATCAACAGACGGAGATGTTTACGTCAGTTATATTGCTGTAAAAGAAATATTAAATGTATTTAAGGACAAAAAAATAGGCATCTTGTGCGGGCATCCTGTATCCTTGAATGAAAAAAACAACATGTTTGGTTACTGGTCGCATCTATCTTTTGATGAGATGAACAGGACAAGAAAGCACTTGTTCTCTCGAAAAGAATTTTTTGAAGTATCTGGCTATTTGATGGCATTCAGGAATGGTGTGATTAAGGACTTTCCCGTTGAAGCATCTGAAGATTCAATATTGCCTTTTCTCTTCTGGCAGAAAAAATATTTGATAGGGTATGCAGAAAAAGCAGAGGTATATGTATTAAATCCAAAGAACATAAAAGATTGGATAACACAAAAAAAAAGAAACATAAAAGGGCATATCGCATTAAAAAAATTAGTTGATTTCAGTGTTGCTCCGAAAAGGAGAAACACTTTTTTTCAGGAAGCACTTCGTGGTGTTAAGATTTCATTGGCATACAATAAGAGCATAAAAGAGTTATACTGGAATATGTTGCTTTTTCCTGCACGGGCTTATCTGCATCTTGTAGGATTCTATGAATCTAGAATAAAAAAGGAAGAATACAAAGACGGTTGGAGAGAAAGGGAGACTCCGACAACAAGGCCATTAGATTAGATATCAGATTAAATTTTCCTTTTTTAGCTCATTCTTCAACTCTTTCAGGTTTTCAACAATTATCACAGAATTGAAGCACATGACACACATTCTGAATTCTTTGTTTAAGCTTTTTTTATCTTCAGCTATAGCAAAAACCTTCTTATTCTTAGCATAAGCATATCCAAGTTCCCATGCAGTTCCAGAGCCAATCCCCTTCCAGTCCAGGATCGCAATCATAAAATCACATGCATCAATCTCATCTTTATTCCTTGTGAAAATTGGTAATGGATCGGATTTTCCGTCATAAATGCCAGAATCTCTATGAGGCAGATATGTATCAAACTCGAGGTTTTTGCAAAAATTATCAATCTTTTCTAACCTCATCCTGTTTTCTTTTTCCCATAACAAACCTGCAATATAAACTTTAACCATGAAAACTTAATGTATGGTAATTTTTAAAAAAGTTTAGTTCCTAGCTATTTAGATGAAATGGAACCGTGATTGCAAGTCATTCCCAGGAATCTATCCTTGCCATATTATGACATCTGAGAATTATGAAAGTTGTGAAGAATGCATATTTTACGAAAAGGTATCAAAAAAAATATTAATAATAAAGCTTGGAGCAATAGGTGATGTATTAAGAACAACGCCAATATTGTCAGTTATAAGGAAAAAATATGGAAACAGTGCAAAAATTGTATGGCTGATATCAGAAGAAAGCAAAGATTTGTTAAAGTACAATGAACTAATTGATGAAATCCTGGTATATAACCAAGACACAATACTGAGATTGCAGCAGGAGAAATTTGACATTCTTTATTGTCCGGAGATATCTCCTCCTTCTACATTAGTCTCTAACATAATCGATGCAGAGGAAAAAATAGGTTTTTATTTCAACAAAGACAGCCATCCCTCATATTTCAATGAAGAAGCTAAAGAATATCTGGATACTGTGTTCTCTAACAAAATAAATATGAAAACAAGAAAAACATACCAGGAAATGCTGTTCAAATCACTTAAATTGCAATATGAAAAAGAGAGATATACTTTGTCTTTAAAAGAGAAAGAGGTAGGTTATGCAAAAGAACTGTTAAGGAATTACAATAATAAAAAGATAATAGGCATAAATGTAGGGGCTGGAAAACGCTGGCCTTCAAAATCATGGCATAAATCAAAAATCATTGAATTAATCAGAAAGGTAAAGAAGGAAACTGATTATGAAATATTAATCCTTGGAGGAAAAGAAGAATATGACATAAAAAAAGAAATAATTGAAATCTTGAAAAAAGATAATGTAGAAATACTACAAAATGACAGCAATAACACCTTGAGGGAATATGCATCAGTGATAAGCATGTGTAACATTCTAATAACTAATGATAGTCTTGCGCTGCATCTGGCCATAGCACTAAACAAAAGAACCATAGCCTTATTCTTTTGCACACCACCATGGCAGATTGAAACATACAATATAGTAAAGACAATATCAAGCAAGATGTTGGAAAAATATTTTATGGACAATGGTTATTATGAAGACCTGGTAAATAGCATAACTGCAGAAGAAGTATTCAAAGAGATATGAAAAAAATATGAAGATTAACGTCACTGCCATAATAATGAAAAAGAACAAGTTTCTAATAGTAAAAAGAAAATATTCCGATAAGATTCATGGATCAGAATGGGCTTTCCCAGGTGGAATTGTAAACAAAAACGAGGATATTTTCGCTGCACTAAAACGCGAAATAAAAGAAGAGACTAATATTGATTTAGGGGAAAAAATTGAAAAAGTATCTGAATACGAATATACAAGACCAAACAAAGAAATCACAGTTGGAATCTGTTTTTTATGCATAGCCATGAATAATAATATTATCTTAAATGAAGAATTAACAGATTACGCATGGATAACATCTGACAAACTCAAAAATTACAGCCATGTGCACGGCTTGGAAAATGAAGTGAAAAAAGCTTTCAAATTAAAATAATTTTTGTCTGCAAACATTTTATAAATCTTTTTACACATAATGTAAGACATGGAGCAAATAGAAAAGCAACATTGTCCATTGTGCAACACAAAAAATCTAATAATAGCAGAGACAGATTACGATATTCCTTCATTCGGAAAATGTTTTTTAATGTCAATGTCATGTTCTAATTGCATGTATCACCAGTCAGACATTGAATCAGAAGAGCAGAAAGATCCTATAAAGCTGACATTTGAAATTTCCGGGAAAAATGATCTGAAGATAAGAGTTATAAAATCAGGACAAGCAACAGTAAAAATACCGCAATTAAGAATGTCAGTGACTCCGGGACCAACATCTATTGGCTACATTTCCAATGTCGAAGGTGTCCTAAGGCGATTTAAATCTATCATTGAGCAGGAAAGGGACAACACGGAAGATGATTCAGCAAAGAAAACAGCAAAGAATCTGTTAAAAAAATTCTGGAAGATTGAATTAGGGGAATTACCGGTAAAAATAATAATTGAAGATCCTTCTGGAAATTCCACAATAATCTCAGACAAGACTCTTGTAGAAAAGTTAAAGGTGAAAAAATAAATATCGGATAGAACCAAAAATAGCCGATACCGATACATTTATAAGGTTCCTTTCCTTATAAAAATTATGCTTATAGATAAAGATTTATATGACAGAATTTTAGAAAAGAAAAAAAAGCTAGTTTCAATTAGATCATTAAATAAAGAACAACTAAAGTTAATTAAAGAACAAATTAACATAGAGTATATACATAATTCTACAGCCATAGAGGGAAATACTTTAAGTTTAAATGAAACTAAGTTAATACTGGAAGAAGGTGTAACAATCTCTGGAAAATCTTTAAGAGAACATTTAGATATTATAAATCAAAAAGAGGCCATATATTGGATTGAAGACTTTATTAAAAATAAAACTAAAATCAAAGAAGTAGATATAATAGAATTACATAGACTAACATTAAAAGGAATTTCTAATCATTGGGCTGGAAGATATAAAACTTCTCAAAATAGGATTGTCAGATCGAAACTAAAAACAACTCCTTCTTACAAAGTTCATTCTGAAATGAATAATTTAGCTTATGAAATTGAAAATAATAAAAAATTTAATACAATAGAATTAGCAGCATATGCTCATCATGAATTAGTTAAAATTCATCCTTTTATTGATGGAAATGGTAGAACAGCCAGATTATTAATGAACTTAATTTTAATGCGAAATGGTTATCCACCGATTGTAATCTTAAATAGAGAAAGAAAAAAATATTTTGAGACATTAGAAAAAGCACATTTTGAAAATTTTAAAGATTTTTTTAATTTTATTGCAAGAAATGTAGAAATATCATTAAATTTATATTTAAATTCTTTAGTTCCAACTAAAAAAAACACAGAATTAATATCTTTAAAAGAATTGGCAAAAGAAACAAAATATTCTCAAGAGTATTTAAGTCTAAGAGCAAGGCAGGGTAAATTAGTCGCTACAAAAATTAATGGAATCTGGTATGCAACAAGAAAAGATTTAAAAGATTATATTAAATCAATAAGATAAATATATGGGACAAAACCAAATTTCAATTATACCGATACTTAAACAATTACTTGTTCAAATAAGTATTCAAAAGTAAATCATTAATAACAACTAAATCTTCTCTAAAATTTATTATTGGTTTAGAAAATTGAATTAGGGGAATTACCGGTAAAAATAATAATTGAAGATCCTTCTGGAAATTCTGCAATTATCTCTAATAAAACTTTTGTGGAAAAATTGAAGGTAGCAAAGAAAAAGGATTGAATCCTGTTATGTTCATGAAAGATTTAGCGTAATTCTTTTCTAAAAATCTTTATTTCATGATATATCTTTCCGTATTAAGGATTTATGTTTTCTGATATCTTTGATCAAACAGGTAAAAATTCTTATCTTATCAACCGTCTGCAGAATCCGATTGAAAGTTCTATACTTCTTGCATAAACTCTTGCAAATCTTTTATGTTCTTCTCCATATATAACGGGACCAAAAGCAAAAGATGGTCCTGCAGATTTATAATAAGTAGCCTCATCCCATCCTTGGAGATCTCTTATCCTTATTGATTTATTGTCTATAATCCTGGATACATACCTTTGAATTTTAGGATCAGAGAAGTTTTCAACATAGCAGTTAGTGTCATCAGTAATGTCATATACTCTTTTTCTGATAAGATTTTCCTTTGCTTCATCAAAATCCTTTAATGAAACATTCATCTGTGGAAAAGTCGCATCCAGAGCAACACATAACGGATGGATGTTTTCTTCATTAAGCTGTCTTGCTACCTCCTTAGAACCGTCTCCAAAAGAACCATTTGGCTTCTCCTCTTCATCTACAGTAAAGACATAATAAACTTTTTTACTTGGATTTGATGTTAAAGCCAGAATAATATTTATGTAGCATCCTAAACTGTTGTCCAAAGTTCCTTTG
>JAGVYY010000006.1 GCA_018303005.1 Candidatus Woesearchaeota archaeon | reverse complement strand
GTAAAAAATCTTTCATGTTATTTATGATTTGGATTTAAAATATAAAACCAAACTGTGTTAGAATACTTCCCATTTTTGAATATATTTTCATGATATTTACCTTCTTCTTTCATGCCTAAAGATGCTGCCAGCTTTTTAAAGCCAATATTCTCTTCATGCGTTCCTGAAGATATCCTATGCAGGTTTAAGACATTAAAAGCGTGGTTTATCATTAAACTGCAGGCTTCTTTTCCATAACCCTTGTTCCAATATTCTTTTTCTCCTATTATAATGGATAATTCAGCATTTCTGTCTATTAAATTTATTTTTGATAAAGCTACATTTCCAATATGTTTATTATTTGTTTTTTCGATAATGGCCAGAGCTAAGTTATCTTGAGATTTATCAACTGTTCTTGTATATTCTAATGTTTTTTCTTGTGTATTTGGAAAACGACCATGACGATTGTATTTGCATACTTCCTGATCGTTAAACCACTCAGGGTAATTTCCATCTGCATCACTTTCTTGTAATGGTCTAAGAAAGATATGCCTGCCTGTTAAAAATGCGCCTTTCATATTCCTGAAATAAGAGTAAATAAATTTATAAGTCTTATTGAAGAGTTATTTCCGGATAAGTACCATTTTTTATATAATCTTTATTTTTAAGAAATTCTGCAAAATTCAAAAGCAGATAATCATTATATTTTCTGGCAACAATCTGAGCGCCAAATGGCATGTTATTTTTTGTTTTAAAAACTGGAAGATTAATTGCAGGTAAACCACAAAATGTCCAGATCAGGCATGTATCAGGATTTTCTATTACTCCTTTTTTAGGAGCCTCTGATGATGTTGAATTTATCAATATTATATCATATTCTTTAAAAAAATTATCCATCTCCTGAGATATTTCATTTTGTTTTTCTAATGTTTCTTTGTATTGTTCCAGAGATATCTTATTACCCCTTGATATTATTTTCTGGAGTACAGGGCTTAATTGATTCATATGCTCGCTATATTCTTTGTTGAAATAATAAGACAATGTCTTATCATAGATTGTTGTGTGGATATCATGAACATCTTTTAGATTATCTGTCAGATCAATTTCCTCAACATTAATCTTTTTGTCTTTAGAGATATTATCTTTGAAGCTTAAAACAGAATCTTTGACATAATCTTTTGCATATTTCCATACATGTGTTTTTACAAATGCTATTTTCCATGACTGATCCTTTTTATTTTGCCTATTCTTGTCTTCAAGGTATTTTTCTACGAAGGGGTAATTATGTCCTTTGACTCTTATTGTCTCAAACATCAATTTTAGGTCATTTATTGTTCTTGAGAAAAAGCCAACTGTGTCTAATGTATCTGTTGTTTTTAGCATACCTGTTCTCGGGATTAGACCAAAAGTAGGCTTCATTCCATATATTCCGTTGTAAGAAGCAGGTCTTATTGTTGAGCCACCTGTCTGGGTTCCTAGTGCTAAAGGTACCATATAAGAGGCTACAGCTGCTGCAGAGCCACTTGAAGAGGTTCCTGGACTGTATTCTGGATCATGGGGATTTAATGTTTTGCCTTCTGCATGAACTGCGAATTCTGCTGTAACTGTCTTTCCAGGGATTATTGCGTCTTCCTGCCTTAATCTAAAGACAACTCTGGCGTCATTTCCAGGAGTGTAATTTTTCCAGATGGAGCTTCCCATTTCTGTTGGCATATCATATGTGTTAAAAGTATCTTTTACACCAACAGGAATTCCGTAAAGCATTCCTACTTTGCCTTCACTTATCTTTTTTTCTATGTCTGCTAGTTGCTTTAGTGCAAGGTTTTCATCAAAATATGACCATGCCAATATCTTTGGTTCTATCTTTTTTATATGATCTAGATGAGATTTAATTAAGTTTCTTAGAGAAATTTCTTTGCTTTTTATCTTGGTAATGGCTTCTGTCGCGCTTAAATAATAAAGTCCTTTCTGCATTTTAACTCCCCATATTTTGATTAATTATATATGAAAACGAGCTTTATAAATTATTCACGTAAAGCTCTTTTGACTTATCAATGCGTTTTTTTTGCTTGTACTTCTGCAATATCCTTTGAAATTCCTCTTCTGTTATTCCTGAATCTTTTAACAAATGATTTTTTCTGTGCTCCTTCATTATGTCATAAAATTCTTTTTCTGTTAATTTGGTTTCCTTTAGTAAAAAGTTCAAGACCTCTGGGATTTCGTTATCATAACGCTTTGCCAGTTCAAATCCTTCTTCTCTGGTTAATAATCCTGTTCTTACATCTTGGGAAGCATGATCAGTTGCCCTGCCAAACCCTCTTTTCAGGAATTTTGTATAAGAATGCATGCCTTCCATTATACATTCTACACTTTTATAATTTTTATAACTGCCTTCGATAATATCTTCTTTCCAGTTGTATTCTTTTTTTATAAACTCAACTTGCCTTTCAGAATCCCAGAATATAAAATCTCCCAGATGTAATCCCACCAAACCTAATTTTCCTATTTTTTCCGGGTTAGGCAGCTGGAATGAGTTTATGTCTTTTTTTGTTATTATATCAGAGACCATCTGATCCGGATATAAACGTGCTGAGTTTCTGACAAAATAATCTCTATCAAATTCTTTTAATGGACTGGAATAAGTGGCTCTGCCTGTTCCTTCTGCTATTGATTCTCCCCATATTATTAATGGGATGTTAAATTTTACAGCAACTTGCAATGGAAATGAGCCAACACCCATGTGACAATGCCAGCATGGATCTCCTATGCCTTTCAAGGATTGTTTTGCCAGTTTATTTATCAAGTTTCTGTTTGGGGTAAACATGATATGGTCTACATTTAATTTGTCTAGCATATTCCACAGGTTATACCAGCCTGTCTTGCTGTACCAATTATGAGAGAATGTAACTGCTAATGGCTTCATACCATAGATTTTTGTCAAGACATGCAGCTGAAAACAGCTGTCCTTTCCTCCACTTACAGGAATTATGCAATCATAGTTATTTCCTGCACTGCCTTTATATTTATCGAGAATTTTTTTTAATTGTTCTTGTCTTTCTAGCCAATTAATATGCATCTTCTCCTCTGATGACCTGCAGGCCAGGCAGATCCCTAATTCATCAAATTTCATCCCTATATTTGTTGCAGGCATACAGCACCTTACACAATACCTTAACTTTTCAAATAATGGCTTTCCTTCTGACATGTTAATCTCAAAGATATTTATAATAAAAGGAGGAGAATATTTTATAAAGATTTTCTTTATTGATTTTCTAGAATTTTGTATATAGTATCAGCAGCTCTTTGTGTGGACATTCCATCTAAGACCAATTTAGATCTTTTTTGTATTAATTGATATTTTATATAATCATTATGCATTAATGTATATAGATTAGGTGTAACTGTTTCTTTTTTATATGCAGGGATGCTCAACCCGATTTTATTTGTAATTAATCTATCAGATGTTGGAACTGCAAATCCCATCGGGTTATGTATAAATTGTGTAGTGTCATCAAATGTATAACATGGCTTGACTGAAAATACATTTTTATCTAAATAAGGAGCTTCCGGTAATAATGTCGAGAACATACCTGTAACCAAATCAGATGCTACCATGGCTCTTCTTGAATCATGACTTTTACTTAAAATTACTCTCTCTAATTTACCTTTTAAAGCAGTTCTTGTAGTTCCTAAATCTTCACTGGGATGAGATCTAACAAAAAGATATAAATTTGGTATGTTTAATTCAGCTAAAGACGTTTCTAATGCTTCTAATGCTGTTAATTCTGTATAACCATGATCTTCTATTGCATATGTTGGTATTGTTTTAAGTAAGGCCTGAGAAAGAAATGTTACTAGATAATCTTCTTGATTTACTCCAAGTTCTTTTCTTATTGTTGCAATACCTTCTGGATTGCATAACTTCTTTAAATTAATTAAATGGTCATAAGATGGTAATCCGGTTATGACTAATTGGTCTCTATTAAAACCTTCTTCTATTAAATTTTCAAGAACATCTGAATTAATTACAAGAACATAATCTGGTCTGAATCTATATTTTGGACTAACCTTTGTGTCTTTTAATTTTACTGAGCTAAAATCATTTCCGTCTAGAATTGAAACAGTTTTGATTCTATCATCTGAGACTTCCTTTGCAGCATAAAGAAAGAATCTTTCTATATCAGAAACAGCACTTATACCTGTAAAAACTAAATCTGGATTTTCTTTTTTTAATATTTCTATTGCAACATCTGATGTTAACTCATTAAAACCGTAGTCTCTTATTGCTCTAGGTTCAAAACTTTTTGCTTCAAAGGTATAGGTAGCAGGATTTTCAGATATTACAACAATTTCTAAATCTTTCTTATCTTTTAGTAGAGCAAGTGCGCCATGCATATTATTTGCAGGACCTTGGTCACATGCGATTGCTATGATTTTTTTCATATCTACTTTAAAGTAGATAAAAGCTTTTAAGTGTTTCTATAATGGTTTTTTTATCATATCTTCAATAGCTTTTGCCACTCTCTTTGAAGCTTTTCCATCATTTTTATAATGGTTTTGAGCTAGAAATTTATCTATGTTTTTTTTAAGTGTTTCTCTAGATGATTCATTCTCTAAGATATCTTTTAGTAATTCTTTCAGATCTCCCTTTTTCTTTGCATGCAGGGCAGCATTAAACTCTGTAAAGCCGAAATTGTCATTTGTGTTTGTATAAGCATCATAGATTATTACAGGAACTTTAAGAAGAAATGCTTCAAATGCTGTTGTTGATAATCTTGTTATTAATACTGAAGAAGCACAAAGCAAATTGAATATTTTCATATCTTTTATTATTGTAAAATCTTTAAAATTAGTTTTTTGAGCTAAGTTCTCTATAAAGGTTCTATCAAAATAAGCTGATGGGTGCTGCTTTATTATTAAATGAGAATTTGGAATGGTTTTTATAGATTCGAATATTTCTGAATATCTTTTTTCATAGTCTTTCTGCGTTATCGCTCCTAATATGGCGCTTTCAGCTAAATTTTTACTATGGCCCTCTGCTGTGTATAATATTACATTTTTCCCAGAAGAAATGCCGAGTTTTTTGCATATCACTGCCTTTTTTATTTTCTTTCTTTTAAAATACTCATCAAAGGGCGGATAACCTGTGACAATAAATTTTTTTTCTGAAGCGCAATCCTGCATTGCGATTTTCTTTTGCCTGTTATTAAACAATATTATCCTGTCTGCATGAAAAGGAAAATATCTTGATTTGTCTTTTTTGACCTGAGAAATCGGCAAATAGCCGTCGATCATTGCCAATGTCGGTATTTTCATTTTTCTGGCTGTTTTAACCAGAGTTCTTTCAAATGGCAGAACGTCATTGTGAACCACTAAGATATCTATTTTATTCTTCAATGATTTCATTGTTTCAATATAATTTATTGTTTTGATAAAATAATCTGAGAAATAATACTCTAGTTTATCTTCTATTACATTGAACAATGGCACTTTATAGAACAGATTATTCTTAAATTTTTTATTTAACTTTATATAATGCCATCTTTTGATAAAATCTTCTTTGATTTCGTTAATACTACCATATTTAATATCCTTAAATGTTAAATAAAAATCAGCATTTTCATTTAAAAAACCCCTGCCAAGATTCTCTCCTGCCCTAATAACTGTGTTATTTTTCTTCTTCTTTAATTCTTTCAATATAGAATCTATCTGCCTTTGATTTCCAACAAAGAGTATTTTATTCTTGTCTTTAAACCTGAAATAATTGGCTTTAAAATATAAATTTTGCAGTTTGCTTATCAATCCATGAATCTTTTTAGTGTTATTTTTCGCTTTTGTTTCTAATTCTATCGAAGAGACATTTATTTTTAGTTTGTTGAACCTGATTATTTCATTTACTATTTTTATATCTTCATTGTACTCAGTGATTATGCTTACCTCTGATGGTTTTACTTTTCCTATTATTTTCAAAAGAACATCAATTTTTAGCAGGATTGACCAGAACTTTCTGAATTCAAATTCAACTAACTCTCCTAACTGAATGTCAAAATATTTTGTTTTGCTCTTTATTGGAGTGTACCATGTTTTGGCTAATAAGCCGATTTTCTGCTCTAATTTTTTAAAATTCTTTGTGTCTGCCATGTCATCCAAAATGAGATGCCTGAATGAGCTGTTTGTTACATTGTTGTTCAAGAAAAGAACTATAATGTTATCTTTACTATGACTATTAATTAGTTCTTTCAACCTTTCTGTATTTTGGTTTACATTACATATCAATAATGTTTTTGTCATGGATATTTTTCCATTAGAATTATTTTTAATATTTTGTATTCTGTTTATTTGCTTTTATAATAATTCTTTTAATCTAATTAAATTAATTTTTTAGGATTTTTGCGAACTTAATAACTCTTCTTTGTTAGTGATTATCTTTTTCATTGCGCCAACAATATCATCCATATCTTTGAATGTTGCCGGAGGCCTGCACATTAATGTAAGTATTACTTCTTTTTCATGCATTTTTTCAACTATAGGACAGATTCCTTTATCATAATTAACATGCTCTGCAAAGTGTTTCAGTGCAAAATGCTTATTTTCATGGAAAATCGGGTTCAGGTATAAAGGACGGACATAACCTGCACCAAATGGAATCCCTTCTGCATTTAATGCTTTTACAAATAAATCTCTAGGAATGCCGATTTTCTTTTCATCATATTTGAATGGCAGGATAAAATAAACATTCTTACCATTTTTATTATTCAGGCAAGGTTTTATTCCTGGAATTTCCTTTTCTATTTTATTAGCAAGATATTCAGCAAGTTTTATCCTTTCTTTATTGAACATATCCAGTTTCTTAAACTGTTCAATGCCGACAGCTGCATCTAGTTCTGTCATTCTGTATCCCCAGCCAAGGATGATTGATTTATATTGTCTGGGCTGGTTTGCAACTACTGCTTCTCCATGATTTCTTACTAATCTTACGATATCTGTGATTTTTTCATTGTTTGTTATCAACATCCCACCTTCTCCTGATGTGACGTTTTTGCTTTCTGTAAAAGAGAATAACCCACAATCTCCGATTGTACCTAATAATTTTCCTTTGTATGTTGCTCCCGGAGTTTGTGCACAATCTTCAATAACTTTTATTTTGTGTTTTTTTGCAATCTTCATAATTTCATCCATGTCAGCAGGGCCGCCAAATAAATGCACAATAATTATTGCTTTTGTTTTTTTTGTTATCTTCTCTTCTATTTTTTTCGGGTCAATACAGAAATTATTTTCATCTATATCAATAAACACAGGCACTGAATTGTTCATTAATGCGCATGTGGCGCTTGCTGTAAATGAATATGGTGTTACTAAGATTTCATCTCCTGGCTGAACTCCACAGGCTACAACAGCTGCATGCAAACAGGCAGTGCCAGAATTTAAAGCAACTGCATATTTTGTTTTGAAATATTCTGTACATAGGTTTTCAAATTCCTTGATTTTTTTGCCACCAAGAAAATATTCTCCCGGAGATGCTATGAAAGTAGATAATTCAGCCCTGTTCAATACATCCAAGGCTGCTTTTTTTTCCTCTTCCCCAATAATAGGATGTTTTGGAAAAGGATGTTTCCTATATTTTTCTCCGTTATTAATTGCTAGTTTTGCCATTTTATTATTTTGCATTTCTTAAAATCCGGGCAATATGTTGTTTTTTTCATATGTTGGTGGAAATTTTCCGTCTTTTGTAAATGATGTTTCTCTTGGTATCACTGTATTATTTTTGATATCTAATGGAAGCTTAATCTCTTTTCCAGTTCTGTCTGATTCATGGAATGCCATACATATCTCCAAGGCTTTTAATCCATCTTCTCCTGCTGAGATTATGCTTTTTCCTGTTTCAATAGATATTATTATTTCATTAATTGCATTTACCAGAGGCATTTCTCCCTTGACCTCCTGAAAATTTTCTTTTTGTAGTTCTAACAAGCCAATCTGTGTCGTGCTTGGTTTTGAGGTAAATAATTCAAATGTTTTATCCCCCCTTATCATGCCACCACATTTTAATAAACCTTTTGAGCCTACAATATTTATCTGGAACAAAACATAATCCCTGTAATCTATGTCTACAAATGCATGCGCTCCATTTTTGAACTTTAGTAATCCTGTGCCAGATGCATCTGTGCTTTTGTCTTTTTTCAGTTTTGCAAACACTGTTTCTATATCATTATTGTAAAATCTCAACAAATCAAATAAGTGGATTCCTCCATTCAGCAAACCGGCTGTTGAATAACTGTTTATAACTTTTATATTGCCTATTACACCTGAGTCAATCACTTCTTTTGATTTTCTCCATACATTGTCAAATCTTCTTGTATGGTTTATCACCAACAATGTATTGTTCTTATTACATACTTTTATCATTTCTTCAGCATCATTTATGCTCGTTGATATGGGCTTCTCACAGAAGATTGCTTTCACACCTGACTTTGAAGCTTTTATTGTGATTTCCTTATGCTGCTGTGCATGGGTGCATATACTAAGGATGTCTATCTTTTCTTTTTCCAGCATTTCATTATAATCAAGGTATAAATTTTTGACTTGCCACTTTTCCCTGAATTTATCAAGGCGGTCTTTTCTGATGTCGCAAGCAGCCACAATGTTTATTTTATCTTTGAGATAAGAATAGGCACCTGCATGACTGCATGGTTTTCTCATTAATGGATCTTCTTCAAATAAATGGCCCATCCTTCCAAGACCTACAATAGCTGCTCTATATGTATTTTTCATCTCCAACATACCTGTTTGCGTTGATTTTTCTAAGCTCTGGATTTTTCTTCAGAAAATCCATGGCATCTTTCAATGAAAAATGAAAATCATCAAAATTTTCAAATATCTTTTTGATGAATTCATAATCTTCAATATAATCCAGGTCCAGCCTTAATTTCCGGTCTTTTAAATATTCTGGTGCTGAGTAATTTCCGCATTTATATCTCTCTTTATGATGATAAATATACCATGTTACATTTTCTCTATCAAAAGGATCGTTTGTAAGGCTGCTGACTTCTTCCAGCACTTTCAAATAAAATATCTGGACACCTATTCCTGACGGGAATGTCAATGGCTGAAAGTTTGATATATAATCATACTTGCTGCTTAAAAAATACTGTATTGCATTGTCAATAACCTTTGGGTCTATCAAGGGATTATCTGAAATCAATTCCACTATTATGTTAGCTTCTAGTGATTTTGCCGCCTGAAGCACTCTGTCGAGAACATCATCTTCTGAGCCCCTATAATACCTGAAGTTCAATTTCTTGCATAAATTAACAATGGCATCATCTTTTGGATTTGTTGTTGTTGCGACTATTATTTCGTCTATCAACTTGGATTTTGATGCCCTTTCCAGGAATATCTGCAGCAATGGTTTTCCCTTTATTTCTAACATTATCTTTCCAGGCAGTCTTGTTGAGCACATTCTGGCTTCTACTGTTGCTATTACTTTCATAGCAATATTGTGCTTAGACAATATTATAAAAGTTTTTATTCTTCGGCAGAAATATAACCCTTTAGCTTCATCTTTATTTTATTAAACAATTCCATATCTTCTTTGTCAAATGACTTTAATGACAGAAGAATGATCAGGTAAACAATCATAAATAATGAAAATTCCAGAGCTATGCTAAGAAAGCTTGTTTTGAAAAAACCTTTAATCAGATAGATAACCAGTAATGATGGCATTGATGATATGAAAGCATTAAACAGCTTTTTCGACAATATCTGCAGCTTCAGAAATTTATAGGCATAATATGAATAAATAATGTACATCAGCGTAAGGGCTATTGATGTTGAGACAGCACCTCCTACAATACCTATTCTTGGAATTAATATTATATTAAGCCCTATATTAACAAATGTGGTAAATGCGCCTATCTTAAAATGCAGGTTTGTTTTCTTTATCATTATTAGGACATTTGTTGGTATATGTGATATTGAGAATATTATAAAACCCAGAGATAAGACTGAGAGAGATAAGGCACCGGGCAAATAATCTTTTCCAAATACCACTAATATTATCTCTTTTGAGAACAGGAATAACAATATGAATAAAGGAAAATTAAACAGAAAAATCCATTTTGTCGTTCTCTTTGAGAGCTTCTTGATTTCCTTTATTTTGCCTTGGCCATATAAACTATGCATGATTGGTGTGAATAATGACATAAGCGCTGTAGGGACAACCACAAGAAGGCTTGCTGTAGGTAATGCTACATTATAGATACCGGTTTGTTCAGCGCCTTTGATTATTCCTATTGTTATCACATCAGCCCATTTTACCAGCAAGAACAGTACAGCATTAAAGACCAATGGCATGGAAAAGAAAAACATTTCTTTTGTGTAGAATTTTGCTTCTGTTCTTTTATCAAATATCCTAAAGACTTTTTTGTTTAGCAGATAAAATAAAATAACCGAGATAACTATGGCTGTTACTGATAATGCATAAGTTGCTCCGATAAGGCCAAAACCTAAATAAATCAGTAATGCAGTTATACTAAACTTAATAATCCTGTCAATTATTTCTTTTACAATAACAACATAACCTATTCTTTTGAATGAAATAAAGACTGATATAAGATTTTCATTTAATGCTGAGAATGGAATCATGACAGCCAGGACTTTTAATAAGCTTGCTATCTTTGTATTATGGAAGAATAGCACTGCTATCTTTTCTGAGAATATCAACAGTAATAGGCTTAAGATTATGCTTGTTGGTACTGATAATTTTAATGCAGACAAGATTGAGCCTTTAACACTTTTAAGATCTTTTTTCCCGAGATAATAAGATGCATACCTGACTATTCCTGTTTGCATGCCTAATATTGCTAATGTGCTGACAAATGATGTTAATGCAACTGCGATGCTTAACATACCATATTGTTCAGTTCCTAATCTTGAAACCAATAAGACGTAGATATAAGAAAGCAAACGAGCAGCAACTAGCCCGATAAATGTGATGCTTGCGCCTTTTAATACAAGGTTTAGATTTTTCATTTTAGGAGAATTAATCTTTGATGCATGATTTTTTAAGCTTGTACAAAATCTCCTCTTCTATCCTTCTGTTTGTTGAAATTGTATCTGCTATCAGTCCTAGAATTGCTATCTGAAATCCGACTATTATCAAAATAGCTGCCAATATCAATGACTGGAGATGGCCTGAACCAATTCCATTTATAAAAAATATAATGAATCTTATAGCTAATATCAGACCTAGAGTAAATGGTATTGTTCCTAATATGACAAATGATTTCAGGGGTTTATATCTTATGTAACTTCTCAGCATAAATGAGCCTGCACGCCAGGCATAAGACCCTATATTGCTTATTAATCTTGATTTTCCACCCTCTCTTTTCTTGAACTTGCAAGGTAGCTGAACTATCTTCAGTTTTTTATCAACTGCCTGTATTATGGTTTCCTGGACATAAGTATAATCAGATAATATATTCAGCCTTAAAGCAGATTCTCTTGAGAATGCCCTAAATCCTGATTGCGCATCTTTGATGTTATATCCTGCTATCAAACTTGCGATGAATGTTGAAAGCATATTACCATATCTTTTTCCTGTAGGCATGTGCTTTAAGTTTTTAACATTTCTATCTGTTAAGACAATGTCTGCCTTATTTTCTATTATCGGCTTTATAATCCTTGGAATTTCTTTCTGGTCATACTGGAAATCTGCATCTGTATTTACTATTATATCAGCTTCTAATTCAAGGGCTTTTTCTAGACCTATTTTGAATGTCCTGGCCAGGCCCAGATTTCTTTTGTTTGAAAAAATGTAATCTGCCCCTGCTTTTTTGGCTTCTTTTAAAGTATTATCTGTTGAACCATCATTTAGGACTATTACTGTGGATTCTATGGTCTGCTTTATCTCTCTGATAACTTTACCTATATTGGCTTCTTCATTATACGCAGGTATCATTACTACTAGCTTCATTTTAATCAGATTATAGCTATGGAGAGGTTATAAAAAGGTTTCCAAGTGTTAATCTCTTGTTAGTTTATAAAGAAATATCCCTTTTTTTGTGCCATATATCTTTTCGTATCCAAGCTCTTTTTTTGAAACAATGTAACCTATTCCTTCTATATTTCTTGTGTTGCCTATCCTGATATCAGAGTTCATCCAGAATCCTGAGATTGTATAGAATCTTGTATCGCTGCATATATCATCTTGCTTATCTTTTGATATCTTGCCACAATTATCTTCATCAAATAAAACTTTTGACGATTTATCTTTGTTATGCTCATTAAAGAACAGACCAAGTCTTGTCTGCTCTGAGTTATACCAGCTTCTGTTGGATTCAAAATAAACAGTTGCTATGCTGACCAAGCTGGCAAGAAAGAAGAATATCATGATCAACGACATTAATTTCTTTATTTTTATCCTTGTCAAATTGAGAATTATAAAAGGCAAAATGAAAAACAATATAGAGAATATAATTAATGTTAGAATGTTGAATTGAGGGGTAGATGATTCTATATGCAGAAAAACAAGATTAATTATATAATTAAAGATGCCCAGATAGGTCAAAGAGATGTTGTTCACAGGAAACAATGACATGAATATTATCTGCGAAGAGAAAAGCAATATCAGCGATGAAGACAAAGCGAAATACTTCAACAGCCTTTTGTCTTCTTTGATATATTGAAAACCTATGATGCCCAGTATTATCATAAGAGGTATAAGATGGTCTATGTATCTGCCTACAAATTTGCCTGTGAACCATGAATACAACAAGGTATATTTGACAACACCTGAATTATGATTTGCTGCAAGCATCACCGATGAAAAAAAAGAGCTTAGAAATATAATTGAAATATTGAAGTAATCTTTATTCCTGAACATCCTTTTTATTACAGAGATGCTTAACAGGAAAAATATCACACCTGTGCTTAGTATTAAGAATGCAATGTAGAAGATAAATGTTGTTGAAAATGCAGCCAAAGTATATCTTTGCGATATTGAAGCCAGGACTTGAACTGAACCCCCTATACCTAATATGGCTTTCAGGGAAAAACCAAATGCTATTATGTTCCTGATCAGCCATGGGCTTATTATAATTAATGCTGATACACCCATCAATGTTTTTCTTTTTAACTGGACAATCCTATTCTCTCTTTTTATCATAAAATAGAATATCAAAGACAGTATTATTGTAAGAATCAGGGATAATGCTATGTGTCTTGTGAGTATTGATAAGCCGATAAAAACACCAGCCAATATATCCCACTTGAATGATTTTTCCTTGTATGATTTGTAAATAAAATAAATTGAAAACATATACAATGGATAGAACAGATTTTCTGACATTATAAATGAAGAAAAGGCAAATGTCGATGGTATTAAAGAGACCAATATAGATGCTAAAAATGATTTTTTTCCTGACAGGAATTCTCTTGACAGCAAATAAGCAGGGAAAATTATTGAGCCTAGAATAAAAGCATTAATTATTTTTATAAAGAGATAAGATATTTTTGAATCAGAGAAAAGAAATGCAGGAGAAATAAAAATCGGATATAATGGCGGGAAAATATTTGCTGCCATATTATGTACATTAAAGTTCCCTGACGATATAAAGCTCTGCGCCATTTTTGAGTAAATATAATAATCGGCAAATTCTATCGGTGCAGGAATTACAGAGATTAACAGTATCTTTATGATTACTATGATTATATATGCTGATATTAGATATCTTGTTATCTTTTTCATGGCATAACCCAGATATAAAGACTTAAAAAACCATAAGAGACAAGGTTACAGGTTCAATAATGACCTTACTTCTTTTGCACTATATATATCTTTTTCAAGGTTATGGGCAATGTCAACTATTCTTTTAACAAGCTCATAGTTTGTTGCCAGTTTTGTTCTTTCTTCATCATACCAGAAATTGTCTTCCATGCCGATTCTTACTCCATGACCAAACATGATTCCCATGACATTAGACCTTAATTGAAAATTGCCTATTCCTGCAAGGCACCATATAGAATCTTGTGGGAGCTCACTTGACAATAAACCAATAGACAATGGTGTTGCCTGAGCACATGCTATATTTCCCAATAAGATATTGTAATAAAAAGGCGGTTTTATTATGCCCTTTGATATAAGATATTTTGAGTAGTTTATCATACCGCTGTCAAAAACTTCTAATTCAGGTTTTATGTTTTTTTCATCTATTTTTGTTGCTAATTTTACTATCATTTCAGGGCTGTTTATGCTCTCTTGCTTGTTAAAATTTAAAGAACTCAGTGTAAGGCTAGCCATGTCTGGTTTCAGGTTTCCTGTTAGTTCAATGCATTCTGATCTTTGCGCAAATTCCTTAAAATCCCGGCCAGATGTGGAAACTCCGAGTATTATCTCATCATTCTGTTCTCTTATTCCTGCAATAAGCTCTGCATATATCTCTTTTTTGTAGGTTGGCTTTTCATTTTCATCTCTTGCATGCAGATGCACCATTGAAGCACCCAGCTTTGCGCATTTAAGAACATCTTCAATTATTTCACTAACAGAGACAGGAGTGTGATGATTATCTTTTTTTGTAGGAATCATGCCTGTTGGTGTAAAATTTATTATAATTTTATTTTTCATTTTCCTTCTTAAGCTCCCTGAAATAATATTTGTGCTTTTTATTCCATGTACTTATAAGGCTGTTATATTGTTTTTTATGTTGCAATATATTCTCTTTAATATATGGGATAGAATATTTTATAAGCCCTTTCATTTTCAGCAGCCTGACATTGGCTTTGCCTATCTTTGTTGTCTTTGTTATGCCCTTTTCTTTCAATTTTATTTCTCTATATAAGTTGACATAAAATTCATGAGTGTCTAATTTTTTTGTTTTTTTGTTTTGCTTTACCAGATAAGTTGAAGACAAGGGATGATGAATCTTAAACAATGAATCTTCTATCTTATTGTTTTTTTTATACCTGAACCTGAAAAGACCATTAAGGAACAGATTCGGGAAATTTACTTTTTCCTGGATATAATGCATGAAGCTGTTATGCTCTGTCCCCAGATTCAGGATGTATGTATTGTCATTTATCATCTTACCATATGGTGAATCTTCTGCAAATGGTGTTTTTGTATTTTCATGACCTGCTGTTAGATAAGCTGACATAGGACCTATTGCAGCTACTGAAGCCAGCGGATGTATACTTCTCTTTGAGCTTTTTCTTAATCTGAATGCTTCAGCTATCTTTCCTGTTTCACAAGGTGTTTTCTCTGGATCAAAGAGATTTAGTCTTGGCTCTTTTGGGTTGATATAATTGAAAGTCGGCATAATTATATTGCCTTCTTTTCCAACAATTTCCAGCAGGGAGTCTATAACTGTATCTTGTCCACCTGTAACATAACCAAAGGAGCTCATTGATGAATGCACATACAATGTGTTTCCTTCTTTTATACCAAGTTCTCTTAACTTTTTTATTATGTCTTCTTTTTCCACTTTATTGAAGATTTTATCATAATTATTTATTACCCTTTTTTTTATTTTTGATATTTTATCTAGTATAAGACGCACATATTTTTTTCCAAGAATCTTGATGTTTTCTTTGTCTGTCATATTAATCTTCTTAATATTGCCCTGGCCAATATTTTTGTATAAAATATTTTGAAGGATAGCTGCGATTTCAATATAGCTGACTTTTTTATCTTCTTTTCCATAAATTCAGGAATATCTTCTGCAGTAATCTTATTAAGGTCTATTTTTTCCCTGATTAAGGGCAATCTCATTTCTTTATGTCCTTTTGTTATAATCCTAATATAAATGTCTTTATCCTTATTTTTTGTTGTTATATTAATATTGTTATCTTTTATCTCTGCCTTGAAGTTTGTAGATTCTCTTTTCTTCCACCAGCAACTAAATTCTGTCAATGTTGTGAGCCATGTATTATGTAATTTTTTTATCTCTTTTATTGTATGAAAGAATATTTCAGGATATTCAGCTATTCCATCATTAGGATGGTCGTATAAGAACAAAGGCATTTGTTTTTTATACTGCATCTGTATTAAATAGGAAAGATAATCTTTCATCATTTCTCTTGAATACAAGCGCATATGCATAAGGGCTATGCACGTTGGATATATAGGAATCTGCAATATTCTTGAATCTCTGTTTTCTATAAATGGATAAAACGGAAAATTATCATAATCCAGGGAATAATCTGAGCTGTAATCATAATTCAGCTTTTCCAATGCAAGATCCAAATTCTTATTCCAATGACCGAATGGAGCACAAAATCCCTTTATTGGTTTTTTTATTCTGCCCAATATTTCATTTGATTTCCTGATATTAGAATAGTTTTCTTCCAAAGACTTGTAGATGAGATGCTCATATGCATGAGATTGTATGTCCTGTTTTGCATCATAAAGTCTTTTTATCCCGTTCATATGGTTTTTTCCATCTATTGCACTGATGAACCATGTAATCCTTATTTTTTCTTTTTTCAGAAATCCTAAAACATAATTTATTCCCTCGTCAAGAAACTTGTCAACATCCACACGAAAACTGAATGCTGTATTGTAATTCTTGGGATAATACCATGTATGGACATATGGTAGATTTCTTATTGAGTGGAGATGATGCAATGCGTTAACTATAATTCTCCTTATGTTGCCTTTTGACACCAATGAGACTAATTCTTTCACAGGCCTATGCGGGCTTGAGAAAAACTGCTTTTTTGATCTTTTGTCCAGCAAAAGAGAATTTAAATTAAACGGCAATGCTATAATAGTACCTTTCTTATATTTCAATTCCAATACAGCCCGATGTCTGTTATTTATTGTGCCATGGTTTGCATTCTTTATCTTATAACCATATGATTCTATATGTACTTCATTAGTATTCCTGAGTAATGGACCACTGCCTGTTATTTTCTTTATGAATATGCGGGATATTTCCTGTTTCTTGTCTATTAATCTTAAATTTTCAGCGCTTGTCAATACTGAACCGCTGTTTTCCAGATAATCTTTCAGATAAGCAATTTCTTTTTCTGAAGACAGCTTTGAGTTTACTATTATGACTGAATATTTTTCCAAAGGTTCATCTAAATCAAATAAAGTCCAGGGAACCTTTTCCTGTTCTAGGATTCTTTTCCATCCCGGCTGACTCTCAAAAAGGCCGATATTTATCTCTTGTGTCATATCAAGGAGTTATATTGGATTTGTACCAGTCTGTTGTTTTTTTTATTCCGTCTTCTATTGATATTTTCGGGCTGAACTCAAGCAGTTTTTTCAGTTTAGAGTTGTCTCCGAGATGTCTTTTTACATCACCAAGACGGGGTTCTTTATATGTGAATTGTCTTGTGTAATTAAGATTTTTCGCTATTTCAGTTATTATCCTGTTTATTGTTATTTCTTTTCCTGTTGAAATGTTTATAGGGATGCCCCTTACCTTTGATTTTGCTAATTTTATGACTGCATTAACAGTGTCCTCGACATAAATGAAATCCCTTGTTTGATTTCCATCGCCGAATATTATTATATTCTCATTATTCAGTATTCTCTTTATTGTCAGAGGGATTACTCCAGCATATTTTTCCATGTTCTGCCTTGGACCATAATTATTGAAAGGACGCGGGATAGCAATGTCAAGGTTAAATGTTCTGTGATATGACTGGGCCAGAAGGTCAGTTGCAGCCTTGCTTGCTCCATAAGGTGTTTCTGGGTTTAATGGATGCTCTTCACTCATTGGAATATGAACTGCTGTACCATACACCTCAGATGAAGAGAACTGAACCAATGTACTGAACATGTCTTTCCTTAATAATTCACACATGTTTGAAGCCATTTTTATGTTCTTGTTAAATGACCATCTTGGCTTTTCGAGTGATGTTGGCAAGGGAATAACTGCCAGGTTAAATACTATATCTGTGTTGCTGTTTTGCAGGAATTCTTTTAGTTCTGCATATCTTGTTATATCTATGTCCACTATTCTTAAATCTGGAAAATTTTTTTCAGCTTCTTTCAGATTATTTTTGTTGCCTAGAAAAAAATTGCTCAGGACTGAAATTGACTCTGGCTTTTCTTTTATAAGAGCATCAACCAAATGGCTTCCGATAAATCCTGCTCCTCCTGTAACAACCACAGATTTTCCTTTAATTTCCATTTAGGTACAAACAAAAGAAGATTTAAAAATGTTTATAAATTATGGTTTTACATGGCAAAATATCACAAGCATGAGACTGCAATTATTGAAGAGAACTGCATTATCGGAGATGATACAAATATATGGCATTTTTCTCATGTAAGAAAAGGAGCCAGGATAGGAAAGAACTGCAATCTTGGGAAGGATACATATATCGATACTGATGTGAAAATAGGCGATAATGTAAAGATACAAAACAGTGTCAGTGTCTGGAATGGTGTTACTATAGAGAACAATGCTTTTATTGGTCCTGGTGCTGTCTTTACCAATGACTTATATCCAAGAAGCATGATATGGAACAAAGAAAGGATTAAAAAAACTTTAGTCAAGGAAGGCGCTAGTATAGGCGCGAATGCTACTATGTTGTGTAATAACCTGGTTATTGGAAGATATGCCATGATTGGTGCAGGAAGTGTTGTGACCAAGAATGTACCTGATTATGCACTTGTAATCGGAAATCCGGCTAAAATTGTAGGTTATGTCTGTAAATGTGGAAACAAGATTATTTATAGAACGAAAACTTTAATAAAAAGATGTGATGAATGCGGTTTAACTGCAGAAAATATTAAAAAAACATAGAGTGAGGTTAAAATGGATGATGTATCTTTTGTGATTCCCAACTATAATGGTGAAAAAACAATTGTCAAAGCTGTTAAATCTATACTTAACCAGAGTTATAAAGGAAGGGTTGAGGTTATCATAGTTGATGATTTTAGCAAGGATAACAGTACTAAAATCATAAATTTAAGATTCAAAAACAAAAAAAATGTCAGATTAATAAAAAGCGAAAAGAACCTTGGCCTGGCAAATTCTCTGAACAAAGGAATTGAAAATTCTCAATATGACCTGATAGGCATATTGATGTGTGATTGTGAGCTGGCTTCAAGGAATTGGTTAAGGAACATGGTCAAGACAATTAATTCTGACAAAAAAATCGGAAGTGTATGCTCCCGTTATATACTGCCTGAAAGTGTCTGGAAGGAATATTCTTTTTTTGATAAAGCGATATTTGCCAGAGAGTATTATCTGAGCGTTACTGGAAAAAAGAAGGGTGGAAAACATGCATTGCTCAGGAAGGATATCCTGAAGGAGATAAATGGATATGATGCAAAATCATTCAGGATAGCAGGAGAAGATGTTGATCTTATGTCAAGGATTATGGAAAAAGGATACAATGTTGTTCTTACTTCAAACAAAATCATGCATTACCATGTTTATTACAGATTAAATTTGAGAAAACATTTATTTAACAAGGCTTTGCCTATTGGAGAAGCTATTGGTGTGAACTTCAGGAAACATGGATTTAAGAGCATGGGAAACAAATACTGGAATGCTTTTACAGCTACTTTCATCTATATAGGCCTTTTTATACCTGTTATAAGATGGTTTTCACTTATAATAGTAATATTTTCAGGACTTATCTTTACAGGATATTTTTTAAAATACTCTAGGGATGTTAAGGCAATATTTCTGCCTTTCTTTAAAGTGGTAAAGGACATATTCAACATCATAGGATTTTGGAAGGGTTTTATAACAAACAGACAGAAACTTTAAAACATTCTTCTTTCTGGTTTGAATATCTCTGATAAGTTTTAGCTGCTTATTAATTTAAAGAGAAACTTACAACAAAGCAAACACAAAATTTTCGAAAAGAAATAAAGCAAAAATTTAGAATAAGCCACTATAAAATAGTAACATTTATAAACTATATTCTCTTTAAAATAGAAAATGAGCATCACCATAATAGGGAATCCAGAAGGGAGATCAAGGTTTGATCATGACCTAGGTAGAGAGGTAAATGGAGAATATAAAAAACCATGAAACCAATCATAATAACAG
>JAGVYY010000053.1 GCA_018303005.1 Candidatus Woesearchaeota archaeon | reverse complement strand
ACTCAGATGGAAAAAGATGTCTTTGAAATGATAGGTATAACAGATAAATCTAAACCTGTCATTTTAGACATTGAAAGTATAAGAATAAACAAACCGGGCCAGTATGAAATTAGCTTAGTAGATTTATTCTCAGGAAAACCTCTAGTATTCAGGATTGGAGAAGGAAAATACATAATAGATTTAGCTAATACATTCAGGGAAGCTAAAAAATAAATTGGTAAAAATATTAACCAAAGAACAGTATCATATTCTTAAAGAAAAAGGAACCGAGCTTCCATTTACTGGAAAATATGTTCATTATAAAGAGAATGGAGATTATGTCTGCACAAACTGCGGCAATAAATTATTTTCTTCTAAAACAAAATTCGATTCAAAAAGTGGCTGGCCTTCTTTTCATTCTCCAGAAACAGAAAAAAGCATAGAAACAAAAACAGATAAAAGTCATTTCATGTTAAGGACAGAAGTAATATGCAAAAAATGCAAAGGTCATCTAGGCCATGTATTTGAAGACGGTCCCAAGCCCACAGGATTAAGATACTGCATTAATTCTGCTGCTTTAAATTTTAAAAAGAAAACTAATTCCCAAAGAACTCATTAATCTTCTCAACAGGCATATCAGTTACAATAAAGTTTTTATCTTTTGGAAAGCATTTGAAATAATTGCCCCATTTATATCTCTCATCTAAAAAAGCAATAACACCTTTATCATGCTCACTTCTTATGCACCTCCCTGCATTTTGTATTGCAGTAACAATTGCAGGATAAATATAACCATAATCCCATCCTTTCTTAAATCTCTTTTCATAATAATCAATTAATTCCTGAACCTCCAAATCTTGTTTAGATAAAGGAATACCAACAACAAAAACCGCTTTTAAATAATCTCCAATTAAATCAATCCCCTCTCCAAAACTTCCATTGCTGACAGCTAATAAAACCGCCCCTTTATCTTTATAAGATTTAAACTTCTCAATTAAATCATCTCTTTCCTGTTTATTCATCCCTTTTTGCTCTAAAAAAGTTGTTTTCTTGCACCATTTCTCAAAAAATAAATTAATTTCATCCCTTATTTGATAACTAGGAAAAAAGATTATTGAATTTCCTTTAACAGCATTTACTAAACAGGCAGATTTTAATGCAATCTTGTTATACATCTTCTCACTCCTGGCAGTAAACTTTGTAGTTATTCCTGGAATTATTAAGTTCAGTTGGTTTTTCTTGGGAAAAGGACTCCCATACTCTAACAACTTAACTTTGTCAAATCCTAATAAGTCCTTATACATCTCTAAGGGTGTTAAAGTTCCGCTCATCCCAATTACACAATAACTTGAATCAATTATCTCTTTTGTAATTAAACTAGGATCTAAGCAACTGTATTTTAATCTAATAACAGCTTTCCCTTCTAAAAAGCTTTTAGTCAATATCCTTGAAAACCCAAAATCCTGTCCTTTCCACAATTCAAGAAAATGAACTACACTCCCAACATAACTTCTTTTTTTCTCCTCTCTTACTTCATCAGCAAAGCTTCCTAAATCTTTAATTAAAGAATCATCATAATCAAAATCATTTTTATTAATCAAACATTCACTTTTTTCAAATTCAATTTTTTTAGATAAATCCAATAATGAATTTCCTATGTCTAGCAGAGCATCCTTTAATCCCTCTGCTCCTTTGAACTGCTCAACTTCTCTGACAGACAGCTCAATTATCCTTGTACTAATCTGCTCAGTTAAAATATTCCTGCATTTCTCAGGCAGGTTATGGCTTTCATCAAATACAATTATTGATCTCTCCAATTCTTTATTTAATCTTGCTAAAATACTTTTTCTTATATTAGGGTTTAATATATGATAATAATCCATTACAACAACCTTTGCTTTTTGTGCTAAAACAGCAGACATTTCAAAAGGGCAGAATTTTTCTTTAGCTATTATCCCAACAACATCCTGCACATGCATTGGTCCATCCTTTAATATGTCAAATAAAAGTGAATCTCTTTTTGTGCTCATTTGTTTATTTTTAAAATTCTCATAATAAACACAACTTCCTTTTTCCACTAAGTCTCTGCAATACTCTCCAAATTCACCAGAACTCAGAAAATCAACACCAGACTGAGCGCACATCCATTTCTTTCCTATAAAATCAACAGAAGTAATATTGACATTAAACTTCTTTTTTATTAATCTTAAAGTATCTAAAACAATTTTATGCTGCATATGCCTCGGAGTTAAAAAAAATATGGTCAAATCATTTTTAACAGCATAGCTGACTAAAGGGCTTAAAACACTTATTGTCTTTCCAATTCCAGTAGGAGCATGAATTAATGCATTCTTCTTTTTTTCAGCACAGTCTCTTATCTCTAATATCAGTTCTTCCTGGGATTTTCTTATATTATCATAAGGAAAAAGAAACTCCTCTTTATTTATCATAAGCCCATAATATATAATGCGTTTATATAGATTTATTTACACAAAAACATTAATAAAGAAAGTAATTAGAAACATTTCATACGGGGCGATAGCATAATCCGGTTAGTGTCTTCGGCTCCAGACCGAAGGATCGGGGTTCAAATCCTCGTCGCCCCATTTTCTCACCTTTATCAAAAGCTTTTTAAATATTTACTATTGAATAATAGAATCATGGTAAGTATTAGAGATCATTTCACCTACACTAAAGCAGGATTAACCGGACTTATGAGGTCTAATATAAGAGAAAGAGAAAGAAGATTTAGAAAGTATTCTGATTATCCTGATTCTCCTCCCACTCAAAATTCTGAACCTGTAGTTGTGGGCGTTGCCTCAGGAGCAGGAGGAACTGGAAAAACAGTTTCAGTAATAAACTTATCAGCTGCCTTGGCTCATGGGGGAAGAAACGTTTTACTCGTAGATGCAGATCCAATACCAAGAATTCCTCATTATTTATCCCGTAAAAAATTAAATATAAGCATACCTGCAATGGTTTATGAAGATGCATTGCAAAAGATTCATAGAGGAGAAGAATTAAGCGAACAAGATCTAAGGAGTATTGTAAGATCAACGAGTTTCGGAAATTTAAGTTTAATTCTACCCGAACATGGGGACAGAGTAAGACTTTCTGTACTTTTAGGAGAAGAAGGAGTAGCTTCAACATTATTAAACTCCTTGAGAAGTTTAAAAGATTTTGATTATGTCGTAGTGGATTTAGCAGCAGGTAATTCAAGGGCAAGTGTTATTTCTCCTATGGAAGATGGATGCGATTACGTGACGATGGTAGTAAGATTTCCTGGTCCTGAAACATTAGAAAAAATGGTGGATGGTACCCCTGGAAGGAATATCCTAGCAAGAGCAGTTTCTACTTTAGCCTCAATACTCGCACCAAGAGAAGTAGAAGAAGACCTTTCATCCATAAATGAAGCGTTGGGTTTAATAGAAACAACAGAAGCAACGAGATTGTACACTGCAATAAAACGTGCACTAACTTCAGCAAGCAGTGATTATAAAAAAGAAAGAAGCAGAGGGAGAAATAAGAAAAAACCAATAGATTTTTACAGCCCAGAAAACACAGCAAGACTATTAGAATTATTAGAAAACCATAGGACATCAACAACATCATTAGAAAGAATAAAGGGCGAGTTTCCTAGAGAGTATAAATCATTAAAAGACGCATTCACCGCTAAGTATAACTTACAAATAGACCAAACTCAACTAGACAGACTGGACTTAGCATTTAGAGAAGTAGGAACACCAATAGTCCCCCTGTTTAATATGGTGAAAACAGATCCAAGATCAAGAGATAATGCATTATACGCATTAGGAGACTTTAGCGATAAAGTAAAAGACCTTGGAAGAAAAGCTATAATGTTAGGAACGCATGAAGAAGGAATAACTACCTATGATCAAGTATTAGTCCATGATCCAACAGTTCCGGCATCATTAAGTGACAGACAACCATTAGTAGCTCATCCGACCAGAAGATCATTTAGACTAAGTGATTTTGCACTACAAACTATGCAAGTAGCCCATACATTAGATAAATATATTAGAGAGGAACACAAAAATGACTGAACCCAGAATAACAACAAACTCAATAAACGAACGAAGAGATAGAGTAGCCCCCAGTATTAGACAAGCTATAGGTAAGTTAGTAGCAAGAGGTACCTCTGAACAAGTCGCAAAAAACAAATTAACTGTTATAAGTAGGGGGGTTAGAAGGTCAAGCATATATCTAAGTGTTGCAGCATTAGTAGGATTGGGTCTTTTAAGTATTGCATCAAAACTTGGACATGACCCATCAACAGAAGCATTAGGAAAAGTAGGCAGTATTCCTTCCTCATTATATCCAAGAGGAGAATTAGACGAATTAAATCAAATAGGTGGGGAATATGGTTTTGGAAGTGCAGAAGAAGCATTGAGAAACTATGGACTAGAAAGAGAACTGATTGCATATATTGAAGGATCATTAAAAGGAGGAGATTTAAGGGTCGCATTAGACAAAACCATAGAAGAAGCAAGAGCAGTCCCAGGATTAAGAAACTCATTAGAACGAGAAGTAGGAAGAAACAGAAGGTTATCAACATCACTTAGTGAGGCACAAAGAAGATCAGAAACATACGGTAGAGAAGCAGAAGGAGCTAAAGAAAATGCACTTGAATACGCATTTTCTCTATTTCCAGAAGGACTTAAGAGATTTGAACCTATAAGAATGCAAACAAGTACATACTTAAGATTCAGACCAAATCGTGAAGGAATGGATCTACTTAATGTTCCTTTAACAGACAGAATTCTTGAAACAGTTCAAAAAAGAGATGAAGCTTTAAGAGGTCAAGAAATAGAGTTAGCAAAATTGGGGGTTAGAACAGAGGATATAACTGCATATGGGAGAGGAGAAGTAGAGATAGTACTGGTAAATAATCCACTTGATAGAGCTATTTATAATATAGACGTAAGAACATTAGGGGGAAAATCAATACAGACCTATCCTTCCACCAAAAAATAACAAACAAGCTTAGCAAAAGCTTTTTAAGTGTTTACTATATAATAATTTTAATAATAAACCATTATATAATAGTAAAAAAAGAAAAAAT
>JAGVYY010000036.1 GCA_018303005.1 Candidatus Woesearchaeota archaeon | reverse complement strand
ATCCATTAAACTTTTTCTTTCTTCTGAGATTCCTTTTACTTTCTTAGTTTCTAAAAAAGAATTCCAGTTTCTTATACCTTGTTTGTAAATAGATTTTTCTTTTTTACTGCCTATTCCAGGAAGAAAAGTGAAGGTTTTTTCTATCATAATATTATTTTAGAAGTTTAATTTAAAAGGCTGGCGCGAGAGGTTGTCCGATGGACTAGTGAGTGAAAAATATATATTAGAATTATATTATTATATCAATACTTTAAGTTTATCCACTAATGTATCAAATACCTCTTTTTTCTTTTTTGCTGTTAAAGGAAATAGATTTTTTTCAATCATTGCTTTTGATATAGTAAATAAATAATTGAGCTTTATGATACTGTCTTTTATTGCTCCGTCTTTTTTAGTTAAAGAAATCCCTTTCATTTTCAAATTACTGGTAATCCCCACCACAACAAAATTATCAAATTCTTCAAAAAGAATAAGTGCAGGCCTTTTCTTTATCTCGAATGTGTCTGTGAATTGGATATTTGTGAGAACAATATCTCCTGGCTTAAACATTTTCCCATGCCTCATCTTCCTTATTATCCCATAACTCTTTCATTTTTTCCTGCTGGATTTTATGCAAAAATTCATCATACTGGTTATTCTTTTTTGCAGCCTGAAAAACCCGAATCATGTTCTTAAATATAACTATAGTTTCTAATTTCTTTAAACTGCAGAAATCTGTTGAGAAATTATAGGCTCCAGCATCTAAGAAAATTAATTTATCTTTTACTTTTGGATTGTTTAATTTAACTTTATACCTGAAAATGTCCAAAGAATCAGGGGTTATCCCTTTTATTGTATAATCAGTTCCTTCTTCTAATTCATTTTCTATTAGTAATCTTACATTTAAAATGAAAGTGTCCATGGCTGCATTGAAAATACTGCAGTCTATAGTTATGTTGTTATTATCTATGCTTTTAATTTCTGTTTCTAATCTAACAGAGGGAGCTGCTATGAATCTTCCTGGCTCTATAAAGATTTTTCCTTTAAACCAGGATTTTAATTCTTTTATTTTATTGAAGACTTCAGGAAGAACATTAACATTATAATTTCTGTAGTTCCAGGGAATACCCCCCCCAATATTAATGAAATCTATTAAGTTTAAGGTTTCTTTTGTTAATGATTCTTCTAATTCATATTTTAAATTCCACTCACTTACATTTTGAGTTTTTCTATGAAAATGTATTCCTAAAAGATTTGTTTTGTGAATTGTGTGCTCTTTTAACTTCATTCTTAAAGCTAGGTTAATTTTTTTATCTTTTAAACAATTTAATAAAACTAGTAAATCAGCTTCATTATCTATTACAAAGCCATAGACTTTATTTATTAAGAATTCAATTTCTTCTTCATTTATTGCTTGCAGGAAAAACCAGACTCTTTTTTTATCTTTTATTTTATCTAAGCTTTCTAAAGTGTGGATTGCAAATTTACAATTTGTGTTTTCTTCTAAAACTTTTCCAACTTCTGGATTTGTTTTAAAACTATAAACTATATCATCTGAGATTTCTTTTAATTTATTATACTGAGAAATTGTTGTTTTTTTATTTAGGATGAATTTAGCCATTTTCTAATAATCCTTCTTTACTTAATGTTTCTAATGCTTTTATCATCATTAATGGAAATGTAATTGAAACATCTCCAATAACTGTTGCAGCATCTGAATCATCTTTTATTTTACCCCATGATTTTGCTTCTTCTGTTGTTGCTCCTGACATTGAGCCAGAGCTAGAGGAAGCTGTGGTCATGTAGACTGCGTAGTCTAGACCCCCATTTAATAATGAAGCAAGGATTGCATGATGTTTTGAAATACTACCTCCAAGACTAATTATTCCTTTTTTATCATCCTGGGAAATTGAAAGCATAATATTTCCGAAATCTTGTATTACATCTACTATGAAGTCTTTATGATTTTGTTGGAATAAGTATAAATGGAAGCCGAGAGCGCCATCTGTTATAGCTGGGCAGTAAATAGTAATATTATTTTTAGCTGCCTGGTATAAGAAAGAGTTTTCATCATTTAATTTTGAACCAATCTCTCTTAATAATTCTGATACAGCCCATCTTGGTTTTTGTTTATATAATCCGGATATGATTGGTCTGATTAAATCTTCAAATTTCATGTAGCTTTCATTGTTTATATGTAGGTTGCCAATCCTGTTTATGCCTTTTTCATGTAATAGATTGTCATCTGAATTGAATTTTCCTATAATAAATTTCTCTCCATGAGCTTTCATGATGTCTTCTTCTATTCCGCCAACTGTGGTTACAATAGCAAAGGGAATTTTTAATTTTGTAATCTGAGCAAAGAAGCCTCTTAAACCAGAGGTGACCATATTAGAAGTGAAAGTTAAGAATATCTTAGCTCCTTCTTTTTTCATTTTAACTACTACATTTGAAGCTTTATCTAGTTCAACTCCCTGAAAGCCAACTTTGCCGAGTTTTTCGACAAAATCATGGACCTTCATACTCTTATCCCAAGTAAAATCATGAACAATTTCCATTTTAATAATTAAGAGAAAAAATTACTAACTGTGCGCTCTTATGTTGTCAAACATATATTTTAAAGTAAAATATACTATTTATATGGGTTTCTATTTAATAAAATAAAGAAAAAAATAAGAAAAAGTTAAACTTTGACCTTATCTAAAGGCGTCATTTCTTTCCATGCAAGTTCAAATATGCTGTCTAGCGCAGATGTGAATAATGGAGTTTTTACCCAGACTCCAACATCATAGCTTGGATGAACATTTTCATCGCTCATCATCATAAACACCAGATCCTTGTTATCAATAATACAGAATCTTGCGTTTACTTTGTTGGTTGATCTTACCTCTGCAACTTTTGATAGCTGCTTAGCTGCATCTAATGAAGCTTTTGTTAAGTTAGCCGCAATTCTTATTTTTACATTTTTCTTTTTTAATTTTTCCAAAGTAGCTTTTAATGCTTCATTTTTCCTTACAAGACCTTTTCCTGTTGTAACAATTGTAACTGAGCTTTCTGCATTCTTGATTAATGATTCTATGTGTGCATAGATATTATGCCTGCCTCTTATTGCACCTGATAAATCTGTAGGCTCGATAAACTCAATTCCCTGTTTGTGTAAAAGGTCTAATTCCTTAAGGACATCTGTAGTCTTTAATTCTTCTAATCTTTTAACAGATTCGCCTGCGTCTTCCATTACTAATTTTTTAACTCTCTCAACAACTTCTTTTGGCTCAACTGCAATATATTTTATTGGTTTTCCTAGTTTCATAACTACAAAACCTTTTTTTTCTAATGATTCTAGAATATCGTATGCTCTTGATCTAGGAACATTTCCTATGTCTGATAATTCTCCTGCTGTAGAGACTCCTCTTGAAAGTAAAGCAGTCCAAATTCTTACCTCATATAGGTTCAATCCAAAGAACTGCCTCAGTTTGTTTAGAAACTCCTCTTTTACAATCATGTAAAACCACTCTCCTGGTGATAGCACACCCCTTTTTTTTGATTATATATTATTTAGATGTAAAAACATTTCTATATATAAAGATTGTTATTGGTTAGTTGTTATTTTGCAATCTATTTTTTACCTTTCTGTGAGTTGTAAACCTTTATTACCTTTTCTAAATTATCAATATCCCTTATTGTTTTCTCATTATTTCTTAATCTTATAACTTTTGGAAAACGAAGCGCCCATCCGCTATTATAAGTTTTTGATTCCTGAACTTCTTCATAGCCTACTTCAATTATTATTTTTGGCTTTACTATGACTTCTTTTCCTTTCTCAGATTCAATTAAAGGCTTTAATAGTTTAGTCAGTTCTTTGTATGTTAACCCTTCTGATTTTTCTTTTACACCTGTTGAAACTTTTCCAACTTCTAAGAATTTATTTCTGTCTTTGCATGCAACAGTATAACTTGTAAGCCAGCCTGCTCTTTTTCCTTCCCCGTATTCTGCCTTTGTGATAACTAAGTCTAATGGATCAAGAATTTTTTTTAGTTTCATCCAACCATTAACATATCTTCCTGGCCTGTAAAAAGAATTTATATTTTTAGCCATTAAACCTTCATAGCCTTCTTTAATTGATTGTTTAAAGAATTTTTCTGCTTTGCTTTTGTCAGATGTAACTAATTTTTTTGTTAATTGAATTTTTCTTTTAGTTTGTTTAATTATTTTTTCCAGGAGTTTTCTTCTTTCTTTTAAAGTTGAATTCATTAATGAGTTTCCATCATAATACATTATGTCAAATACCTGCAATTCAACTGGAAATCTTTTAGCCATCTCTTCAATGTTATATTTTCTTTTTATTCTTTGAGATACAGTCTGGAAGGGTTTGTGCCTTCCTGTTTTTAAATCATAAGCTACTGCTTCTGCATCCAGTATGAAAGATTTTGCTTTTATTGTTTTTAAAAAATTAATAATTTCTGGAAATTGTTTTGTTACATTTTCTAACCTTCTTGTGTATAATTTTATTTCTTTTCCTTTTATTGCCTGCAATCTAAAACCATCTATCTTGTATTCAAACTGCACTTGCTCTCCTAAGGCCTCAAAGATTTCATCTATGTTCTTTGCCAATAAAGCGAGCATTGAATTTACAGGCCTTTCTGTGGAAAGCTTTATTTCGTTTAAAGATTTAGAGTGTTTAGCTAATTCTGCAATTTCTGCATAATCTCCCGATATATCTGCTGCTCTTTCTACTTCATTTACATCTAAAGAAAATGCTTTTGCTATTGAGTCTCTTATAATTCCCTGGGCTATTCCTACTCTCAGTTTTTCTAAAATAGTTCTTACAATATATTTTGAGTCTTCTGGAGATGAATGTGTTAATAACTCAACAACTAAAGAAACTTTTTTGTTTACAGTTCCCTGGCCTTCTAATGTTGATAATTTTTGAATATTTGAAAATATTTTTTCTATGTCTAATTCTTTTTTAGCTAGAGTTGACTGGGTTTTTGTTTTTAATAATTCTTCTGCAACTAAGCCAAGGTCCCCCAGTTTATTCAGTTTAGATTCAATATCTTTTACTGATATCCCAGTTGAAGATGATAAAGCTTTAATTATCATTCTTGTACTGAAGCCTATTTTTCTTTCATCATATTTTGGAAATGCCCTTCCTTCCAATAAGTAGATAACTGTTTTTACTTCGTGTTTAGAGGTTTTTCTTAAGAGATCAGATATTATCTCTGTTTTTTCAAGCCTTTTAGAAGTAGATTCTATTGCTTTGTACGTTTTTACTAAAGAAGAGTATTCCATTTGGAAATTCTTATATACTTTACCAAATTTAAAGTTTTTGTAAAATGGAACTAGATAATTCAATTAACCAAAGATTTTCGGTAAAGTCATTTATTGATAAAAAGGTAGACTTAGATTCTGTGATAAAATTGTTGGAAGTTGGGGGGAAGGCCCCTTCTGCAGGAAACTTACAGGACTGGAGGTTTATTGTTGTAACAGATGAGGGCAAGAAAGATGAGATTGCAAGCGCTTGTATGGACCAGGTATGGATAGGACAAGCCCCTGTTTTAATCGTGGTTTGCAGTGATTTAACTAATTTAAGAAGATTTTATGAAGATAGAGCAGAAATTTATGGCATAGAAGATTGCTCAGCTGCTACTGAAAATATTTTATTAAAAGCTACAGATATGGGGTTAAACAGCACATGGGTGAGTGCCTTTGATGAAGATGAGATTGTAAGGATATTAAGGACTCCTGATAGCTATAAGGTAATTAGTGTTATTGCTATAGGCTATTCTGAAGAAAAAGCAGATGAAAAGCAGAGGCATGATATAAAGACTTTAACTTATTATAATGAATATGGAAGTTCAACTTCTCAATCAAATGCTTTTCCTTTAGTAAAAGAGGAGAATGTTAAGGCAGTTAAAGAAGCTGCTAAGGAAAGCAAAGGTTTTTTTGAAAAATTAAAAGAAAAGTTTTCTAATGTTAGAGATGAGTTAAAGAAGGAAGAGGAGTGAATGTTATTTTATTGGGGATCTGAGTACTGGTTTTCTTACTTTGGATGTTAAGAGGTTGACTGGATTATTCCCAACTTGTAAGAGGATAAGTAGAATTTCATTTAAATGAAGTAATTTTTATTCTTAAAAAAGTTTCTGTTGGTTACAAAATTTTCAAAAAAAAGAAAAAGGGGGACTAATGCTTGGGGAAAGCATTAGCCTAAAGGCAAAAGGGGGTTAGAGAAATCCTTTATGCGCCTTTACCATCTCGATACCAAGCTCGTTTCCGAGCCTTCTACTTGATTCGGATGATTGTGATGAGCCTTGTCTTCCTAAGATATATGGAGAATTAACTCCAGTTATGATTGCCATAACTCTTAGCTTATTGTTCATATCTTCGGAGATTCTTGCTCCCCAGATAACTTGTGCATCTGGGTCAAGAGCTTCT
>JAGVYY010000051.1 GCA_018303005.1 Candidatus Woesearchaeota archaeon | reverse complement strand
GTAATATTCTCATGTAGAACTATTCCAACAGCAGAAACTATTGCTAATAGGGATGAATTAGAAAAAAATCTAAGAAAATCAGGAGTAAGAGTTTTCAAAGATATCCATGTATCAGTCTTGCCAGACACGCAAGTTGTTGTTAACGATGAAGAATCTATGAAAATTAAAAATATCGGGGACATAGAAGAAAATGAAGAATTAAAAGTAGCGTCTTTTGACCATTCAGATTTTAAGATTAAGTGGTATAACGCTAAATTGATAAGACATAGCTATGTCGGTAAAATATTCAATCTTAAGACGAAATCAGGTAGAAGCGTTAAAATAACAAGTGGGCACAGCGTCTTTAAACTTTCTAAAGGTAAAATAATAGACGTTCCAGGAGATGACTTAAAAATAGGAGACTATTTGGTCATTCCAAAAAAATTTTCATGGAGAAAAAAGTTGGGGGAAATTGATGTTACGAAGTATTTGGAATTTTCTAAAAGTAAGTATAGCCCCCACTATACGGATGATAAATGGATTTATTATGCCAAACGGAAATTGATTCCTAGAAAAATTAGTCTAGAAAAAAATTTTGCTAGATTATTGGGTTATTATCTGGCTGAGGGATCCGCTCCCAGACATCTAAGCTTTGTTTTAAGGAAAGATGAAAAAGATTTAATCAGGGAAATAAATTTTTCTATCGAGAATATATTTCCTAATTACAGTATTAATTGTATAGAAAAAGAGAGTTCGTGTGAAATTCAAGTTGGTCATAAATTATTGAACAGGCTATTTAAAAAATGGTTTAATGAAAATGCTAGAACAAAGAAGGTACCTGATTTTGTTTTTTCTGCTAGTGATGAGTTTAAGTTGAATTTCCTAGGAGCATATCTAAATGGTGACGGTTGTCCTGATTTAAATAAAAAGGGAAGGTATTTTAGAATTAGAACAAAGACTGCATCTAAAAAGCTGGCTTCTGATCTATTATATCTAATGTCTCAGGTAGGCATATGTGCTAAATTTGACCATAAAGAAGTAGGTAAACCAAGGTATATTGCCGGAAACAAGAAAAAGACAGGTGAAACAACTTCCTATGTTGTGAGAATACAAGGAAAACATAATATATTCAAATTAATCCCCTACCTATCTCAGAAATATAAAGATAAATTTTCAGATTATGATTACAAAAAAACCACCTTGTCTACTCCCGAATCTTTACCTTTATCTGAACTCGATATAGATGGAATCATTTCCAAACCAAATACAAGCCTAAGATATTACATAAACTGCATAAGACAAGGAAAGTCTCTAAAAGGGAAACATATGCATATAAATCCAGAAATTATTAAAAGAGACTCATATGAAATAAAAGAAGCCACTAATAAAATAATAAATGGAGATTTACTATTTGATCCAATAGATAGCATTGAAATTGAAAATTACGATGGAGAAGTATACGATTTTGAAGTTCCTAATATGCAAAACTTTATTGGGGGGTTTGGGGGGATATTCCTGCATAATTCAGGTCATGCCTCTTTAGAGGACCATAGAGATATGATAGAATTGATAAAGCCTAAGCATATAATTCCTAGTCATGGGGATTACCAAAAAGTTAGTGGAATATCAGAACTAGGAAAGGAAATAGGATACAAAGAAGGTAAAAATATTCATTATGCAGAAAACGGAGATGTAATTAAACTTTAGTGAGCTGTTAAGTTAGCGTCACTTTTAATAAAAAAAATAACTCAATCTCCCCCCTCTTTTTGTTTCATTTCCTCTTTGATTTCTTCTGCTTTTTTTAGAATTCTAAACTTTATACCCTCATTTAGTAATTTTATAATTTCTTCTCTATTGTAAAATTGAGGGGTTACTTCCATACATTCTTCTTTCATAATTTTAAGTTGCCATGCTACACTTGGAAAATCCCCATCACCATGATATTTCCAAAGAATTACTTTTATTCTACCGTCTATTAATGTGAACGGTTCATCTGAACCATCGAGAGCTTTTTCCATCTTAAAAAGCACCTCTCGATTCTACCATTACTTTAATCCTATCATCATCAATTTCTTCTGAATGTATAACTTTCCACTCGTCACCTAATAAAGAAAAAGAACGGAGATATTCTCTTATTTCTTCTTTTGTAATCTTAAGTGTTTTTGTATTATTATCGGTAAAATATATACCAGTTATAATCTTAATAGACTTATTATTCAATTCAGTTTTTACATCCATTAATGAATAATCTTCAGGAATATCATAGAATTCCCTTAAATCTTTAATTTTTATTTTATGTGTCCTTCTTTCTCTTTCTTCTGGCATTTTAATCTTCCTCAATTACTAACTTTTTATTTTTAATACTTCCTTTAAGTTCCTGCTCATCTTTCCAATTAAGTTCTTCTACGAGTTTTGAAGGCACTACAATAACATGCTTGTAATAAGTCTTGTTTCCCACATTTCTGGAAAGATGTTTTTGTAACCTCATACCAACTTAAAAGACGAACTTATATTTAAATATTTAGGTACCAATAGAATATATATCTTTAGGTACCAACAACTATATAAATAAGTATAGGTACCTAATATGTATGAAAGTTGAGATAAAATGTGTTCATTGTAAAGCACGGAACTACATTAAGAAAGGATATAGAAAAACTCTGAAGAGAAGCAAAATTCAGAAGTTCCTTTGTTTGGGTTGTAATAGATACTTCACTAACGATGATGGCTTTTACAGGATGAGGAATAAGGAAAGTATAATCACTATGTCTATCGATATGTACTTATCTAATCTTAGTAGTAGAAAGATGAGGAACCAACTAAGAAGGCATTTAGGCACAAGAATAAGCCACGTTTCAGTTTTGGATTGGGTTAGAAGATATGTTAAGAAAGTAAGCAAGTTCGTAGATACACTAAAGCCTCAACTAAGTGGGAAATATTATGCAGACGAAACAGAGATTAGAAGGAATAAGAAAGACGATGTTTTCTGGTGTGCTGTGGATTGGGATACAAGGTTTATCCATTCCACCCTATACTCTGGAAGACCCCAAAATGTGGAAGATGCAAAGAGGTTTTTAAGAAGGATAAAGGCAACAGGGCAAACAAAGTATATTCAAACTGATGCGGGAGTTTTCTATCCGAGAGCATTTAGGAATGTTTTTGCTTTCCATAAGAAGAATAACAATAAAGTAGAACATAGAATTAATAATGTTTCCAAAACCAAGAAACATAATGTAAGAATTGAAACAGTTTTCTCTAAGATAAAAGATAGAGTAGATGATTTTAGAGGATTGAAAGCTTTATGGTCTGCTCCGATATTGATTACAGGTTTAGTTATACAACACAATTTCATAGAACAGCACTCAGCTGTTAAAGATTATCCTTGTGAAAGGGCAGGATTAAATCTAAATCTATTTGAGAATAGGTGGTTAAATCTAATCGGATTCAGTTGTTGATTTTCTGAATCCTTGTTCTTTCTTCCTCAAACACTCACCACAAACTCCTTCTATGCCCTCTCCCCCACTAGGGATAAAGACAGGCACTCCTTCTTTTTTGCACTCTGTGCAATTTCCAGTTGTTATATCAACCATCATACCTGATTAAAGGAATGAATCTTTAAAAATAAATAGATACTACAGAATATAAATCTAAATATATTAGTTATTGTTTAGAAATGTTGGTTAAACTGAATTCTAAACTATTTCTAGGAATAAGAATGTCAGAACAAATATTTAAAGGTTTTGGAGAAAACAAGGTGATATTAGAAAGAGCCAAGTTTAATGCGATAATAATTTTAATATCTCTCGTTTCTTTAATTGTCGGAATCTTTATAGCGAAGTAATATAAATTATCACTACCTTTCTTTTTTATGAAACTATTTGGTTTTTTCATAAGTAAATGGGTTATCATTAGGATTGCATTTTATATAATTTTGATAGTATTAAATGGTCTTTTTGATTTCTTTAATTTGACAGGAAAGGTTGGTGTAAAGGTAAATCTCTTACTCTTTCTTATATTGGTTGTCCTTGAAGTAATTAGGGTAGTTGACGATGATACGAACAAACATAGGATTGATAGTAAACTAACAAAGGTCGACAAAAATACCGAAGAAACAAAAGAAGTCGTTTTAGAGATAGATAAGAAAATAGAAGAAGGGAAATTAAAAAGAAACAGCAAATATGAAGGAAAAAAAGTAAAATTATTGGTGGAGTTGATTAATCATCAATTAATTTCGAAGAAAACAGTTAAGGAGATAATAACTGAGATGGATAAGAAATTCATATCTGTCTTAATTTATGCAGATTCTTTAAAATCTTCCGAGAAGTTTAAGGAAAATCATAAGAACAAGAGAAGAGAATATATTAAAATTTTTGAAAATCTAGGTTTTACTAGGCTGGGTTATCCTTCCTCAAAGGGATACTTCTTAATCGCCGAACAAAACCTATATCCCGAAAAACTAAGGAACTTGGATAATCTCTCTGCTTATTTGGTAGATAAGTTAAAGGTCTCATTTGGAGAAGAATGGGCGTATGTGTTGGATTTTAGTAAAAAAGAAAGTAGAAGATTCTATAACATAAACAAAGAAAAGAGAATAGAAATGAATGCCACTATACTTATTTCCATAGTAGGAACAAACGATATGAGATTTAATTTTATATACAAGTCTGGATTTGATAAATCATTCAGTAAAGAGCTTTTGTCTGTGACTAAAAAGAATAAATTGAAAATTTCCGATTTGGATAAACTTCAAGTTAAGAGATTTATCACTAACTCTAGTCTCAATATATTAATCTTAGAATTGACAGAAAGGGAGAAGAAGACCTTGTTAGAATTAGAGCCAAAATTCAAAGAAGAATTAAAAATAAAAAATTTTTATGATTACCACAGGAGAAATGTACAAGATATTACTAATATTATCAGTAAGAGAATAAAAGACAAAAATAAGGCAAGAGAATTAGCCAAGAGAATACAAAAGAATAGTAAGAAGTACGAAGAAGACTTAGTAGAGCTAGGAGTTAATTTGGACTAGTTTAGGTGACGTTAACTTAACAGCTCATTTAATAGTTAATTTTATAAACAGAATCCTTTTGATTTCTTGTTATGGCGGAAGAAGAGTTTATTACTCCATTGGAGAACTACCTAAAGGCGGGAATACATATTGGAACTAAATTCAAAACCAAGTATATGGAGCCTTTTATTTATAAAGTTAGGCAAGATGGCCTAACGGTCTTAAATGTACAGGAGATA
>JAGVYY010000050.1 GCA_018303005.1 Candidatus Woesearchaeota archaeon | reverse complement strand
CTCTGTTGAAAAAATCATGGGCAAGCCTATAACCAATCATCACAGACCCCTTTTCATCATCACTGAAATAACGGCCTTTCTCTAGTTTGATTCCGAAATCAGTAAGTTTTTTTTCTGTGTCTTTTGCAGGCAATGCAATAATGTTCTGCAAGAACCCTTTATCTTTTCCAAAAGTAACTTCATCAGAAACTGCAAGCCATGAATTCAGCCATTCTATGTCAGGTATTTTTTCAATAGCCTTGACATCATCTATTGTCAGACCTTCTTCGCCCGAGAATGAAAATTCCTGTCCTTTTGGAAAGATAAATATTCTATCTGAACCTACCTGTTCAAACTGCTGGTTTATTGAATTCTCAAGACCCTGGGACAATGATATTAATGATACAATTGCTGCTATGCCTACTATTATTCCAATAACTGTTAACAGGCTTCTTAACTTTCTGTGCCTTAGGTTATTGTAGGATAATGCTAGAAAATCACTTATCATTAGCCTTTACCCAGAGATTCTTCAGTTTTTTAGGTAAAATTTTCAGGTTCTTCCATCTAAGCAGTGAGATTATCATTAGAATCATCACTAATGTTGAGATAAATGCCTCTTTCAGCGACTTTGCAACATCTTTTTCCCTTCTATAATGCTTGACTGCAAAATAAATAAATATCACTATCAGCAGGTATAGAACAAAGCTGACATTGCTATTATTTTTCCCCATAAGATTGTTTGCTTCATTGTTTGTATACACCTGTATCGTGGCATTTCTTATGTCATTGTGTTTGTTATTAAAGTCATCCTTAAATTTCAGTTCAATTGGAAACATTACTTTTTTGTCACAGAATAATATGCAATTCCTGAACAGAACATCATACTCAACTGTTTCAAAATCATCAGGTTCCATGTTTCCAAGGTATTTCTCAGACGGAGAGATTATCCTGTAATTATCAGTCTCTAAAAGATTCACTGTAAGGAATTTTATGTTTGATGGAGCTGTATTTGAAAAAGAAAATGTTATCTTTGCTCTTTTTCCATAAACTGCGAGATCAGAGTTTTCTATATTTATCTCATATTCTGGAGGCGACTCAATTATCAACCCTATTTTGTTGGATTTCGAAAACTTTACACCCTCAGCATCAAAATATTCAATCTCCAAAGGAAAAGTGTAAGGTTTTGATTCTGCATCTGCAGTTGTTATTATGTCATATTCTATCCTTGCTGTTTCGCCATTTTCCAAAGAAGTTACTCTTCTTTCATTTGTGGTATAAAGCAAGTTAAAAGGGCTGGAAAGGTTAAGGTTAACTTTTATGTCATTTAATGTAGACCTCTCTGAATTTCTTATGTTTATAATAAGTTTTGCCGGCTGGCCTGGAATAATTTTTTTTGGTTCTGTTATTATTTCATAAATAGAAATTGTCTTTCCTGAATTTTCAACATTGATGTCAAATGTATCTGCCAGAGTTACCTTGTCATATTCATCATAAACATAATAAAAGTATATCTTATATGCGCCTGATTCAATGTTCTTGTTTGTCTTTAATCTGAATGTGACTGTTCTTTCCTCATTTTGTAGTATCTTTGAAAAAGTATTATTCTCAGGTAAGCTCACTAATTTAAATGGAAACTTGTCAGATACTGCAATATTAAGATTGTTTACTGGCTTGTTCCCTATATTCTTTACATTTATTTTCAGGTCAAAAACATCATCCGGCTGCACAGGCGATGGTGTATAACTTATCAGATCAAATCTTAACAAGTCATCAGGAGAATTTTTCGTTTCTCTTGCTTCTGCAGTATTCATTACAATGATAAATATGATAAATATCGATAATACTCCTGCAGATATTTTTCCTGCAAACTTACCTTTTTCCATCATTTTCACCTCTTTTGTTCTATCCTTATTAAAGACCCATCTCCCAAATGTGCTATTCTGTCAGCTTCTTTTGCTATGCTGCTATCGTGTGTAACTATTATTAAAGTTTTTCCTTCCTGCTTGTTCAAATTCTTCAGCAGTGCCAATATGCCTGCACCTGTTTTTGAATCCAGGTTTCCAGTTGGCTCATCTGAATTGCCACTCTTTGTTTTTCTCCTCCACTTAACTGGTTCGGAAAACTTCGCTTTTTATGCGACAGGCCAACTTCATCCAATAGAGTTCCAGCTCTTTTTATTCTTTCATCTCGGCTTATTCCATTAAAAATCATTGGCAATGCTACATTTTCCAATGCTGTAAGACTATTTATTAAATTAAAAGCCTGGAATACAAATCCTATTTTTTTATTTCTTAACTGTGCTAACTCTGATTCTGTCAGATGCAATATATTTTTTCCATCTAAATAAATCATGCCTTTTGTTGGAGTGTCAAGCGCTCCTACAGAGCTCAGCATAGTGGATTTTCCAGAACCACTTGGTCCCATTATTGCCAGAAATTCTTTCTGAAAGACACTTAGGTTTATTCCTTTCAGTGCAGCAAACTTATTTTCTCCGGCACTGTAGATTTTCCACACGTCTTTTAACTCGATTACCGCTCTCATGAGATTAAATCTTCCTCTTATATATCATGCACATATTTCTATATATATTAAGTTTTGCTATGATCCGCATACGACACTAAACTTTAACACCCTAATTTACGACAATAAGGCAATTTCAGTACTGGCAAAATCTTAATATCATCTATGATTTTATATCGTTTAAGTTTATAAACAAATATTTTATCAGAAATATTTGACGAGTTATATAAAAAGTAATCAAGGAAAATCAACAGGAGTAAAGAATGAACAAAAGATTAGTGGTATTAATTGATATATTGGTAATAATGTTAATGCTACCAATGACAGTATTAGCAGTTGACTTGCAACAGCAGATAACTCCAGAAGATAAAGCAAAGTTTGATGAAATATTAAGTCCTGTAATGAAGATTTATAACTTAGTAAAATATTCAGTGACAGCAATTGCAGCTATTTTTTTATTGTTAGCTGGAATAACATACATGAGCTCTGGTTCAGATATACTAAAGAGAGAAAAAGCAAAGAACATGGCAGCATATGTGGTAATTGGTTTAGCAATAATATGGGCTACACCTCATCTGGTAAATTTCTTTGTTGCCTAGCATTCACATTGATCTTCGCTTTATCTTTTGTTAATATAGCTAATGCTCTAGACTGTAATATTATGGATAAAGAAGATAGAGATAATTGTGAATACATTATGAACAATCATGGATTAATAAAAAATGAAAAGGAAATTCTAATAGCCAATTTAATTTATTTTAATAATAAGCCGGATTTTAGTTTTATCTTTAATTGGAATAATAATCTAATATTAAATAAAGAAGGAATTAATCAGGGTATAATAAAGAATGCCTGGATAAAGATTAAAGATATTACTCCGGGTTTAATAGAAAACTCTAGATTATATGATAATGGAAATGTAACTATCTTAAATGATTTTAATTATAGTATAGAATTGCCTTCTGGAACCCAAGATGGGGATTGTAAAACAGATTATAGATTAACAAGTGAAAGTGCACAATTAAGTATTTTTATTAATGATAATTTAATAGGTAATGACAAATTAGTTTCTTTTAGCAATGTTAATCAAGATTTTACTTACAAGATTAGTTTAGGAATAGATACTAATTATGAGCTAGACCATTATAGAACTAATACATATTGTTGTGAGTTTAGTAGAAGAAAGTGTGTAAGATACTGCACTAGCTGTGATTTTTATTCAAGAAACATTATAAATGACCATTTAACATTGGATGAACAGAAGAATTTTAATTATTATAACAGAATTCCTAACATCAATTTTAGAGTTAAAGATAAAAATTATGATTCCAGCATTATTGAAATAGAAGCCGGTAACTATACATCTCTGGATATTAATTTTAAGGATTCTTCTTACAGGGAATTTAAGTATGATTATTCTGTTGTTCTTGACGAGGATAATTTACTAACAGGAAAAGCTAATATCAAAGATAATAAGGAGAGTAGAAATTTAATCCCTTATTATGATAAAGGTAAACTCTATTTAGTTGTAAAAGATACCTCTAACTGCCGAATTATAATAAGAAATCACTTTAACGAATACATTAAAGATTGTAACTTAGAATATGAGGATTTTGATTTAAAGATAAGTACTGATAAATTAAGCTATGATAATGGAGAAGCAATTGATATTAATATAGAGCCTAAAGATAAAACTGTAAGATTAGATTATGGAGCTCAGGTAAAAGAAACTGTAAATAATGCACAATTTATTTCTGATGTAAATTATAATAAAATAACAGCTGAATTTAATGATCAAAAAGTATCCATGTTAGTTTATGTTAGAAAAAAAGATAGATGGACATTAATCGGAAGATTGGCTTTTCTCTCATTATTTGCATTCCTGATTTATGATTTCGCTAAAAAAAGAATTACAGAGGCAGCATGACTAATTGTGGGTTAACAGAGCTAGCTTCCTGTATCCCGGAAAAGATATTTGATTTTGTTTTAAATTTATTAAACAGTCCATTGCAGTTATTACTGGACAAAATAAAGAATCTGCTATCAGAACCGATTAATATAGAAGTCTTTTCCGGATTATGGAGTTTAATTGTTTATATTATATCGATATTTTACGGTTTGTTATTCCTTTATTCAGGTTTTCAGTTTATTATTTCAGGTCATGATATTTATAGAAGAGAAAAAGCCAAGCAATGGATAAAAAATACAATATTAATAATATTCTTTGTTCAGGCTTCTTATCTGTTTTATTCTTTATTGCTTGAAATTAGTTCTTTATTGAATGCAGGGACTTTAAACTTAATAGACCAGAATTTTTTTTTATTAACCTCTGATAATCTAGAGAACACAGCTTTAGAATTCATCTTATTTACACTATATGTAATTACCCTGTCTTTAACAATAATATTTCTGGTATTAAGATACATTCTTGTTTCTATAGGAATTATCTTTTTCCCTTTGGGATTATTTTTTAACTTTATTCCTTTCCTGGAAAACTATGGAAAATTAATAATCAATTCCTTATTAATCTTGATATTTGTTACATTTCCGCAATCACTGATATTGTTAGCAGGTTCCAGGTTAATTGAAATTCCGATATTTGAAAATTATAAAATTTTAGTTATGATATGTTCTTTTATTTTAGTTAATCTATTGATGATATTCTTGTTGGTATTTGCTATTATAAAAGGTGGAACTTCTATTTTGCATTCAGATACTGGAAGATTAACTACAACATTCTACCATCCTTCTAGATTAATATGGAGCAAATAAAATGGTTTATGAAATACCGCAAGAGCTAGAGTATAAAGAAAAGATAATCTTCGGCTTAACATTTCAACAGTTGTTTTACGCTTTTATCTTTTTTCCGATATCAGGTTTTATATTTGTTAAAACTAATATTCCTTTATTTCCAAGATTATTAATTTCCATGTCATTAATATCATTAGGAGCATCATTCATGTTTCTTAACCTGTCTAATCATTTAAAAGATTACTATAGCTTCTTCAGGTTTAGAAATGCTGCTGCAATGTCCTCTAAAATGGTTAAATTTCTGGGAATAAAAGAAATAAAAGAAAAGAAAATAATCTTAAATGATAAGAATGAACTAGCAATACTAAAAGTAGAGTCAATAAACTTTACAATAAGAAACGAAAGAGAAAAAGAATCTGCTATTCTGCAATTTCAGAAATTTCTAAATTCAATAGACTTTTCAGTTCAGGTTGTAATGAACACTGTGGAAATTAAATTAGATGATTATCTCAAAAATATTAAATTAAACAATAAAAAATTTGAGTTGCAGTTCGAGGACTATAAAAAACATTTAAACTCTGTTTTAGCTCAAAATATGGTTAGAAACAGGAATTTCTATTTAGTTATTAAAAAGAATTTAAATACTGATCTAAGCATTCAGGTTAATATTTGTACTGAGAAATTAAACAATATAGGACTAAGAATAAAACAATTAGAAAATAAGGAACTAGAGTCGTTATTAATAAGATTCTTTAGCAACAATATTAAGGATAAAGAAATTGGAGAGGATATAGATGTTAATAAAGATAATTTTTTGCATTATCTTATAGCGCCAAATTCTATAAAGAACAATATCGATTACTTAATTATTAATAATAAATACAACAGAATAATAACAGCTTACGGATATCCCAGAAGTGTTGAACTTGGATTTTTGGATAAGATAATAACAACCTCGGGTGATTTTGATTTATCCTTGCATATCGAGCCTTTTCCCATTGAAACTACAATGATCAATCTCAATAAAGAACTACAGAAACAAAGAGCTGATCTATATTCTACTTCCTTAAAATCTGGTATAAATCCTTCTCTAGAGATAAAATATGAAGATACAAAAAGAATATTAGAAGAATTACAGAAAGGTAAAGAAAAATTATTTAACATTTCTTTATACATTAATTGTAAAGCTGATTCTGTTCAGGAACTTAATTTATTGACAAGAAAAATAGAGGCTGAACTAAATTCTTTGATGATAATCCCCAGAATACCCAATTTTAGAATGTTGCAAGGTTTAAAATCAACTACCCCTTTAGCAAGTAATCAATTAGGGATTAAAAGAAACATAACAACAGAAGCATTAAGCACATTCTTCCCTTTTACAAGTTCTTTTTTAAATATAGATGCGACCGGTATATGGCTTGGTTTAAACAGGAACAATATTCCTATCATCAAGGACATATTTAATCTAAGCAATCCTAATGGAATGATTTTAGCTACTTCTGGCTCTGGAAAATCATTCTTTACTAAATTGTTTATATCAAGACAATTGATGAATAATGTTAAGGTTATTGTAATTGACCCTCAGTCAGAATATATCAAATTATGCGAAAGGTATAATGGCCAGATTATTAACATTTCAAGGGATTCCAAAACAATAATTAACCCTCTAGATTTAATGGAGCATGATTACGCTGAGAAAAGACTGCAATTAATGGATTTGTTGCAGATAATGCTTGGTGGCAGTGAACAGGTATCAGAGATACAAAAGGCTGTTTTAGACAAATGTTTAACAGAAGTTTATAGAAGAAAAGGCATAACTGATGATTCTAAAACATGGAATAATAAGCCTCCTTTACTAAAAGATTTATTGGAAGAACTGCAAAGATTAGAGAAAAGAGTTACGATAACAGAAAGGCCTACTTACAGAAGTTTAATTAATAGATTAAGCATGTATGTTGATGGTGTCTTCTCCTTCTTGAATCAGCACACTAAGATCGATTTTAATAATGAATTTGTTGTATTCAACATAGGAGAAATGCCAAGACAGGTAAAGC
>JAGVYY010000040.1 GCA_018303005.1 Candidatus Woesearchaeota archaeon | reverse complement strand
CATTTTTACATGTGTAGAGTCAACATAGCCGAATTGTCCATAAGTCGGGTCAAATGCAACCCATCCCACTTCAGGAAAATAAACTTCTGCCCATGCATGGTTTCCAAATCCGCCGATAGCATTTGTGTAACTTGAACCAAGAGCAAACCTTGCAGGAACGCCCAGAGATCTTAACATAGAAATAAAAAGTGTAGTCAATTCATCACAAACACCTTCCCTGTTTTCATATACCCATACAGAGTTCTGTGAAGCCTGCGCAGTCAGAGAGTCTAAGCTATAATTAATATTCTCTTTAGTCCACTTACCTATTTTATATGTTACCACATACAAATCATCTTCTCCTTCTGCAAGTTTCTCTGCTTGTGTTATAATCTTCTGATTATCAGAATTAACTAAATCTGAAGGTTGTAAATAATCCTGAAATTCCACCATATTCTCTTGTATAGGAAACTTGATTTTTTTATTAATCTTATAAAAATTTGTAGAAACATCAATTTTAGAGTCTACTCCAAAAGACATTTCCGGAGAGTATTCTTCCCATCTGTAAATTAAATTATCTCCCCTGCTTATTTCTGCAGACGGAGAAGAAAGAAGCTCATCACTTGTTACTGTTTGAAATCTATCATTCCTTGGGAAAAAACTTAGCTCACTAGATAAATATTCAAACTGATAGCTTCCAGGTTGTTTTATTACATCAACATTTCCCTGGACTTTGACATCAAGTTTTAAATCCTGATAATCATTTAATTCCTGAGCATTTACAATATCAAAAAGAACCAAAAATATTAGAAAAAAAATTATCCACCTCATTTTACCTGTTTTTCTATCCTGTTCTTAAACTTAATAAAATCTTGCTTTTTTATATGGAAACCACAAGCATGCTCATGCCCTCCCCCTTGGCCATCTAAACCTTCTAATGCCTTAGACAAAATTGGAGGAAGAGCAAAATTAGCAGACCGGATACTGCCCTTAAAATCATCTCCCTGCTCTCTTGCTATCAAAATAACCTTATCAGGATATCTGTAAAGTAATTCATTCGACATTTCTCCTGTAAAACTATATTTCTTGTGGGAATAAGTAAAAACAAGAAAGTTACTATTGTCATTTTCATTTACTGCTTTTTCTAATAACTTCTCATAAACCTTATTTATCTCTTCATACCTTTCATATATCTTTTTTCCTGCTTCAGTTTTCTTAGATAAAATCTCTCTTGGATCATTGATTTTCAATAAATAATTTATATAAACATAAACCTCATTTGTTCTTCCCTTGAGGATAAAAGAAAGAATCTTGACAAGCTTCCCAAATTCTGTATCAAACATTACTTCTGGAGGATTTTTTATTGGTTTTGAAGGCACTAAATCTTTGAATTTTTTCTTAAAAACATTATACAAAGATAAATGCCAATCTCCAATAATCCCAATCATAGCTATCCATAAATTATCCTGTGTTATTTTATAACACCAGTAAGTAACAGGCCTGTTATCTTTATCATCCTTAAGCCGTGGATTAAAGTAATTAAACCCACCTTTAAAATTTTCAGGGGAATGATGATCTATCCAAATCAAAGGGACATGGACTTTATCTATAAAATCCTCTGAAATCATAGGCTTATCCAGTACAATTATTAGGTCGGGAGAATACTGTCTTACTTTTATAATGTAAGAATCATCAAGAACTGGAGAATTTTTTAGTATTATTCCTTTAATTTTTTTATATTTTTTCTCTAACAATAAAAAACTGCATAGACCATCAGCATCATCATCAAAAAAAACCAAAGGATTCTGGCTTTTCTCAATCATTTCTCTGATTTCTTTTATCTTAATCATTTTTATAGTAATCATGAACAGCTTTCATCGCTCTTACTGCATTGCCAGGAAACTGAAAACATGGAATATCTTTATCCTCTAACCCTCTTCTTAGCTCCTCTGTAAAATTAGCTCCAGTACTCACAACAACAATAGGCTTAGAGCTCTTATTATTAAGCTTATTTATGATATTAATAAGATTTTTTGTTAGCTTAGGCGTCTGATACAGTATATTCACCAATAAAACATCATTTCCCCTATCCTTTAAACATGTTTCTATAGCTAATTCGTATCTCGAATCATCTGCATCTCCAACCACATCTAACGGATTTGAAACAGTAGCAATTGAAGGTAATTCTTTTTTTAATATAGCCTTGCTGGTTCTACTAAGCTCAGCAAGCTTAAATCCATTTTCAATAACCGCATCAGAGCTTATAACTCCATGCCCCCCTCCATTAGTAATAATTTGTATTCTTCCCCCCTTTATCTTTATGTTTTTTTCAAATAGTTTTAAGAAATCAAAAATATCCTGCATAGATTCTGTGATTACAGCATTAGTCTGCTTAAAAATTCCTTCATAAACTTCATTTATGCCTGCTAAAGAACCTGTATGGCTTAAAGTAGACTTGCTGCTTTTCTCAAACTTTCCCCCTTTCAGAATAAGAACAGGTTTTTTAATATCCATTAAAGCTTTAAAAAATTTCTTCCCATCTTTAACGCCTTCAACATACATAACAACAATTCCAGTTTCTTTATCTTTACTTAAGTAATTCAGTACATCTGATTCATCTACGTTCAATCCATTACCGTAGCTTATAAATTTTGATAATCTATAATTTTCAGCACTTATTAAATCTAAAACTGTAGAGCCGAAAGCACCTGATTGTGTGACAAAAGAAATATTCCCTTTATCTGGTCTTTTTAATCTATAAATTGGAATAAACAAGGTATCAAGCCCATTGTAATTATTTATTACTCCCAAACAGTTCGGACCTATCAGCTTAATTTTGTTCTTTTGAATTGTTTTTAATAGTCTTTCCTCAAGCTTTATATCTCCAACTTCTTTAAAACCTGCTGTAACCATTATAACATTTTTAATTTTCTTCTTGCCACATTCTTCAACAACTTTTATAACAAGTTCACTAGGTACAGATATAACTGCCAAATCAATTTTATCCTTTATTGCTAATACACTAGAATAAGCCTTATATCCCATAACAAACTCTTCATTTGGGTTTACAGCAAAAACCTTTCCTTTATAGCCAGAATCAATAATGTTCTTAAAAATAACTGATCCAATTTTCTCTGGATTCCTGGAAACACCTAATACTGCTACAGAATGGGGATTAAAAAATTTCTCTAAGCTCATTCGTAATTAAAGGAATTTTTATATATATAAAAATTTGTATATCTACCATGCAAATATTTACAGAATACAGGTCTGAGTTATTTCTTAAAAAGTACGGGATAAAAGTCTCTAAATCCTACCTAACTAATAATGCCGAAAAAGCTTTGGAATTATCAAGAAAGATGAAGTTTCCAGTAGCTATTAAAATTATGTCTCCTGATATACTTCATAAAACAGAAGCAGGGGCAATAATCGTTTGTAGAAACGAAGTAGATATACTAACTGGCTATGAAACCTTACTTAATATAGTTAAAAAAAGAAAAGTAAAGCTTGAAGGAATCCTTATTCAGGAATACCTTACAGGAAATGAAATTATTATAGGAATAAAAAAAGATGAAACTTTTGGTCATGTAATCTTGTTTGGAATAGGTGGAATATACACTGAAGTCCTAAAAGATATCTCATTTCGGTCCTGCCCTGTGAGTAAAAAGGAAGCATTAAAAATGATAGAAGAAATAAAAAACATAAAAATTCTAGAAGGTTATAGAACTCAAAAACCAGTGGACAAAATTGTATTAAGCTCAATAATCTCCACTATATCAAAAATTCCATTAAAGAATAAAACTATTTCAGAGCTCGATATCAATCCTTTAATAGCAAATGGAAAATCAATTATAGTTGTAGATGCAAGAATGATATTAGATTAGTTCTTTCCTCTGTTTCTATGAGCTCTCAAGCTAGGTCTTATCTTCTCTGTACCCTTTCCTTTATGTCTCAATCCCCTGCTCTTCCTCGCTGCAGAAGTAAGCCCCCTATAAACTCTTCCTTTATTTTCCTTTACCCATCTAGTGGGCTCATATTTACTTACTAATTCTCTGTCTAAAAGGATTACCTCATAAAATTTATATCTGCCATCCTGCCCAATATGATATGAATTAAGAACTTCACAATTAGGATACTTTCTGTTTGCCCTTTCCTCAGCAATCCATTGATAGCTCTTTCCAACTATTTTCTTCCTTCTTTTATGTTTACTTCTTCTACCTTTCTTAATCAAAGGTCTTTGTCTTTTCCCTTTCTTTACTCTAACTCTTACAATAACATACCCTTGTTTAGCTTTATAGCCCAAACCCCTTGCTCTATCTATCCTTGTAGGTCTTTCTATTCTTACTACAGCATTGCCCTCTCTCCATTCAATAAGTCTCTTCTGAACTAGAGCACCCATAGAAGTCTTTGGTTTTTTCCACAAATTTCTAACATGGCTATAAAGATTCATGCTATTTTTATCAAAAATACATTTTAAAAGCCTTTCCCTATTTCTGACCTTGCACATAAACGCTAGTTATTTAAGTGCAAAGCCCCTATTTTTCTGAAAACACCATATAAGCCAGACTTGCTACCCCTGCCACTAAAAAACTAACCACAAGGTTGCCAGTTAACAGCACAAAAAGCAAAGTAATTACTTTTCCAAATGTAAACCCAATCTCCCTGAAAACTATGTATTCAACTTTATTCCTCTTCATCATTTTATTATAAAATATAGAACTAAAGGGAATGCTTGCAAAAATAAAAGATAGCCCAGAAGCAATTTCTATAATAAAAAGCTGAAAAAAACTAGAAGCAAACCATCTGATAGTCCATGTTATTGAATGAATTATTGCCCCAATATCAAGCATTTTTTTATTATCCATTCTATCAGCAAGTTTTCCAACAAAAAAAGATGAAAATGCAGTTATCAATCCAGCACCAGTAGCAAGTGCTCCAAGATCAAAATAAGACCCAAGCATTATAAAAATAAACAATGGCCAGAATACAGAAGCAGACATATATCTGGCCCCCAATCCTAAAAAAGTTATCATATCTCTTGCATATCTCTTCCTGTAAATATTCTTAAAAGAAAATTTTACAGGTACATGATCATCTTTACTAGCCAATAAAGGAATTACCCCCGTTACCAATAAAATACTGGCAGTATAAAACAAAGTTGAAAATCCAATATAGCTTAATATAACTCCCCCAAAAAAAGGACCTAAGATCTCAGCTGTAATAACTAGAAAATACAAAAAACCGATTTCACTCCCCCTATTTTTTTTCTTTGTAACTTTAGCAAACTCTATATTAAAACCTGTCCAGAAAAGAGTGCCGGAAATAGCATACAAAATAGCCGGATATATATAACTAATATTATACGTCTTCATTAAT
>JAGVYY010000005.1 GCA_018303005.1 Candidatus Woesearchaeota archaeon | reverse complement strand
TTATAATAGGAAACGCATAAAGCCCTCCGTTCCCTTGTTGTTGAGTCATAAATAAAATTACCAGTACATAAGTTGAATCCAGCCCATGCAAAACCTGCAAATATATTTGCTATGACTAAAAAAATCCAATTTGAACTAAATAACCAATTTATCGGAACAAAAGCTATTAATAAACCTGTGATCCTTAATATGTTTATATTGCCATATTTGTCAGCCAGCTTACCCCAGAAAGGCATTGTCAATAATGTTGCAATTGTAGATGCAATATTGATTATAGTAAACTGCATATAGCTTAAATTTAAATTCTTTAACATATAAACAGCAAAAAAAGGACCTGCTATGTTTGCGGCAAACTGCATCAAAGCTAAATAGATAACAAATCTTCCAAAATTATTGTCTCTAATCTTTTTTGAGAATTCCCAGAATGAAAAGTACTTGCTCTTATCAACTATAAATCCAGGTTCATACTTCTTGCTTAGATAATATCTGGAAAGCAATCTGAAAAGCATTGCTATAAAAAAAAGAACTGCAAATCCAATGAAGACCTTATTGTTTTCTTTAAAATAATCCAGGAATCTTGAAGCTATTAAAGTTGATGTAAGAGCAACAAAACCAGCTATCCTGTTTCTTCTTCCAAAATACTTGCCCCGGTCATCTTCAGGAACTAGATCTCCCATCCATGAAGTCCATGCCGGACCTGCGAAGCTTCCAGCAATAGCGAATGTCGTGAAGAATATTACTAACAATATCGGCCCTTGATCTATGAAAAAGAAAGGTATTGCTAGGATCGGAATCCATAAAATAGCATGAAAAAGAACAGCCATCAAAACAATTTTTTTCCTGCTAAATCTTTCCATTAGATTAGTGGCTTTTACCTGGAATAAAGGTGCAATCAGGTTAGGCATTGACGTTAATAAGCCAATTTCAGTGTTATTTGCATTCATTGCTATGCCAAATGGAGCAATGTAATTATTTCCTGCACCTTCCATGACAGATGCTGCAGCACCATCATAGACAGAATATCTCAAACTTTTTTTTGTTTTTTCCTGAACATCAGAATCTTTAGCTGTATTAGATGCATCTTTAACTAAATTAAGTCTATCTTTAGCTGTATTAAATGCATTAGGTATTGTCTTGGCACCTTGGTTTGCATTCTTTTCATTATATGGTTGTATGCTCTCAGAATCGCCCATTTTATATTTTCATTATAATTCTTCCATCTTTAAAAACACTTATCTTTCCGCTGGAAGAAACTACGACTGCTATTGCTTTTGTCTGTTTTGTTATGGCACAACAACTTCTGTGTCTTGAGCCAAGGCCGGGGAGAGCTATATCTCCTGTGTCGACGTTTAGGTAAGAGCCTGCGCTTATGATAACTCCTTTCTTGTCTACAATAAAAACTCCGTCAAGCTGGGAAAACTCTTTTACAGTCTCTTTTATCATCGGATCTGTTATTTTTCTCAGGTTTTCATCATAGCCTGTAAAGGGGTTTATTATCATCTGCTTTGCATGCTTCAAAACCTCTTCTTTATCACCTATAATAAAGGAAGTGCCTATTTTCCTGCCTTCTCTTCCTTCTTTGGATATTTCCATCGCTAATTCTATTGTGCTTTCCAAAACATCTGAGTCAACATTTTCAGTCAGGTTATGGGCAGAGATGTTGAAGAATATTTTGTCAACATCAAAAATGAATATCAGTCCCTTGTAACCCATTCCAACACTTTCATCAATAACGCAGACCACTCTGTCATTTTTCTTTATGTATTCCTTGCTTATGGCTTCCATAAGAAGCTCCTTGATAGGAATTATTGAACCATGAGCTATCTTTCTTAATTTCGTTGAATAAGCATTCTTGATAGGCATTCCTGTGGAGTTGTCTTTTCTAAATACTGCCACAAGAACATCTAAATGAGAATAGTCATCAACATAATCTTCTTTTAGCTTCAGGTCCTGGTCAATTGCTATTATGCAGTTGGCATTGATATCCTGGGCTATTTTCGTTGCCGCAATTCCTACTGTTTCCTCTATTTGTACTGTCATATGGATTTTTTGTCATAGTTTACCTATAAATCTTTTGATGCAACCACTTTCAAGAGAAAATTTAAATTTTGGAAAATAAAATTTATAAGCTAAATAGCTAAAGCGAAAAAATGTTCCATTACTTACTTATAGTATATTAAATCAAGATTAGTATAGGACATAAATAGAATTCTAAAGCAAAGTGCCAATGACCGATAAGAGATTTGTATTACTTTTAGAACAAAACTTTTAACATGCTAATGTGATATGTTACCACTCTAAAAAAGCAAAGATTTATAAATTCGCTATTATGGATATACCTATGGAAGAAAACGGCAGATATTATTATCTTGAACTCTTATATATGGACGAGAAAAAAAGGGATCAGGCATACGGAAGAGAATTATTATATGATATAATAGATGCTAATGTAAATCTAAGTTCATTAAATCCATATGAATTCTTATATAAAATAAAAGGAGAGCATATAACAGGCAAGAAGAAATGGTTTTCTCCAGAGAAGCTGCCCACAATAGAAATGATTATCGCCCTCTATGAGAAAAAAGATCTGGATTATTTAACTTTGCAGACAAATTTCAGAGTTGGAACTCTTAAACAAATAACGCAAGGGATACTTACAGTATCAACAATTTCATATTTTTCAAAATCTAGAATTGAATCTTTTAACCAAGAATTAGAATTAATCTGCAACTCTAATGAGTTAGGTATTAGGAAATTCCAGATTATTACTTATAAAATTTTTGACTCTGAGGGAATGTTACGTGAAAAATATTATATAAACGGTTCTATTGAGGGTCCAATCAGAAAGATTTTAGTCATGAATGAATATGTAAAAGGCAGAATTGAATGTGATAATTTAAGATTAACCTTTCATTAATACCATTTAAAGCAATTTTTTCAACATTCTTTATTAGAAGTTTCTAACCAACATATATACGATAAAAAATATGTAACCATTTTAAAGAAAAAATCTATCTATAACAGAAGAATTAATATTTAAATATACAATATTAGATAAAATCCTGAATGGGACAAAGAAGATTGAATCCAGATGGTACAAGAATAAATATCCCCCATGGAACAAGATCAAAACAAACGACATTGTTTATTTTAAGGATTCCGGAGATAGTGTAAGGATAAAGACTAAAGTCAGAAAAGTAATTCAATATCAAGATTTAAACCTGGTGAAAGTTAAAGATATACTTGAAAGATACGGTGATTATGACGGGATAGAAGCGTATGAACATGAAAGATATTTTGAAATGTTCAAGGACAAAAAATACTGTATCCTGATATTTTTGGAATATCCTGAGAAAATTGAGGCTTTTGACATAAACAAGAAGGGGTTTTGGCAATATGTCTGCCTGGATCTGTATTGATGATATAAATAAAATCAGGTTAAACAGCAGAGTATAGATAATATATTAAATCTATTGCATTCATTTTAATGTATATGGCAATGAACACAATAAATAACAATATAGGTATTGACTTAGATGATGTCTTGGCAGATACAACACCTGCACTGATATCTTTTCATAATGATTTTTATGGAACAAGGCTGAAGAGGGATGGTTTTCACTCTCAGTTTTATGTTAATGTCTGGGGCGAAACACTTGAAGATGCCATAAGAAAAGTCCAAGAATTTCATGATTCTGCATATTTTGACAATATCAAGCCAGTAAATGGCTCTGCTAAGTTTATAGATTCTCTATACCTAAAAAATGATTTGTACATAATTACTTCAAGAAAAGAAGCATTCATAGAAAAAACTATATTATGGATTAACAGATATTTCTCAGGCAAGTTTAAAGGAATTTATTTTTCAGATAATTACCATGTAGGATATAATGGTAAAAAAACAAAGACTCAGATATGCCTTGAGATTGGTGCAAAATTAATGATTGAAGATTCCCTGGAGTACTCAAAAGAATGCTCGAAATCCGGCATAAGAGTTATCTTATTGGATTGTCCATGGAACCAAAGTGAAGATATTCCGGGTGTTGAAAGAGTTTACTCATTGGATGAGGCAGCTGGAAAAATCAAATGAAATCTCCAGGTCATGTTAATTTTCTTCATTATAAGGATGTAAAAAATAAAAAAACAGCTGAACAAAAGTTAAAAATTCACCAATGTTTATTCAATGAATTTCTAAAACTTCATTTAAAAGTATGAATGTTAGCTGTTAAGTCTTTGTTTTCTTTAGGTATTTCACCAATTTCCCATCCTGAACGTTGTGATAACAATTCTGGCGATGTGGCTTCAGCATAGAAGTATTTCTTTCCGTTTACATTGTAATAAGCTCCTTGAAAATTACCGTTTACAACAATAGCTACATGCCCATTACCTTTTTTATCTATCTGAACTAAGCCTGCATCAATACCAATAGATTTCATTAAAGCTACGCCAAGTATAGAAAGATCCTCACAATCTCCGTTTTTTTCAACAATTGTTTCAATAGGATATCTTACATAGTCTCTATTTTCTTCAATAGACACATCATAAAAAATAGTGTGCACAAAATCCAGTATAATCTGTGCTGATTCTTCTTTTGTTTTAGATTTTTCTGTTAGGCCTTCTGCTATACGCTTAATAGTTTTATTGTCATAAGTTATAAAATTAATATATTCATCTACACTATTTACCCTGTGGTTTCTTCTTCTGAAACTAAAATACTCTAAAAAGCTTATTGGAATTTTATATTCATCTCCGTCTACATCAGCATAAGCCATAATATACGAATCTTCAATATTACTCTCAAGGGTGTCTTTTGAATTATCGGTATTATTTTCAGCATCAGTTTTGTCTGGCAAATATTCTTGACTGTCTTTTTTTCTTAATTCAACATTAATGTTAAGATTATATCTTTTATCGTAATTGAGAAAATTTCCTATTAAGAATGTTGATACTGTTACCAATCCGTACATTGCCAATTTTTCGTGTAGTTTCATCTTTGAATATTTCAAATTCTATGCCTTGAAAACAAAATCTAATTTTTTATATCCTTGATAAAGAAAACCAATAATTCCACCGGTGAAACCACCAGCAACTGTTCCAGCCCATAGATTCCCGAAATTCTGAGCCATTGGCTTTATAAATTCATTAATTGGATAGATATCAAGATCAGTAACATATTCATTACCGAGTGCTCCCAGAATTAAGCCTGTACAAAATATGTTAACAAATACTCTTCTGAATGTTTCCTTATCATTTTTTCGTTGATTATATTCAGATTTATCACGACTATACCTGAAGCTTCTGTTAAACATTTCTTCTCCAAACCCCTGCCTAAACATATTCTCTAAATCTTCCTTTGTGAATCCTGTAAAACCATTGCTATATGTTCTATTTGTTGGGTTAAAAACATCATCTATTGTATTTCTATGCCTTGAAAGATCATATTTTTTTCTTTTTTCTTCATTTTTTAATACATCAAATGCACCAGACATTTCCTTAAATGTCTCTTCGCTATCTTGTCCATGGTTTACATCAGGATGGTATAACTGTGATAATCTCCAAAAAGCTTTTCGAATTTCTTCTATAGATGCATCTTCTCTTACACCCAATGTATTGTAATAACTTTTAACCATAATAGTTACAGTCAATAACAGTATATAAATCTTTCCATTTTAACTATTATATAGTAGTGGTAATTTAAGAAGTAATAGAAACTTCTTTGTTATCATTTAAGGCCTTTAACAACCTGTAACCAATGTCGCTTTTCTTGTTAACACTTATATTTCCTTTCTTGCCAACTATTAGGTTGCATAAATAATCATTATCAATCAATATTTCAACACTTTTGCCAGTATGCTTGTCGTTAACATAAAAAACAATATCTCTTTTGTCTTCATTAATTTTAAATTCTATATTTGCTTTTAAGTCAGTTTTAACGTTTTTAATGTCCTCTATATCTATAGAAATGCCGAGTCTTTTTTCAATTTCCTCTATATTCTTGCCTTCTTTTCCAATAATCCTGGCTATGTAATATTCAGGGACATAAACAACAGCCTTGTTATCATTTAAAATTTCAGCCTTGACTTCACCATCTATGATTTTGCCAAATTCACGCTCGATCTGTTTTGCAGCTAATTCTTTTGCTCCTGTTTTCTTTCCCTTTTTAGTTTCCTGAACAGGCACTACAATTGTCTCTTCACCATAGGAATATATCTCAAATTCAGGAGTATTTGTCTCAAAATCTCTTACTTCCACTATAGGTCTTGATAAATCTTCTTCTGTCATTCCTGAAGGGACTTTTACAGTCATCTTTAATGTAAGGACCTTGTTTACAGTACCATTCTTTATGAAAATTACTGTATCTATAATCTGCGGTATTATTCCAAGCTCTGTTTTTCCAATGAATCTTTGGATTGCGTCTACAGGATTTGTCGCATGAACAACTGAAAATAATCCAATACCCGAAAGCCTTAAATCTGAAAATAATCTGAAATCTTCATAATTTCTCATTTCATCAAAAACAGTGTAATCTGGTCTGCTTAACAGTAAAATATCATGTATTTCCTGCTGTGATCCATATGAAATAGAATATTGGGTTATTCTTTCATTTAATTGTAAGTCACGGGGAGCTTCTATTGTCTTGACTGTTTTATTTTTCGAGGCAAAATATTCTGCTAAACTTGACGCAAATGTTGATTTGCCATTACCGGGAGATCCTGCAATTAAAACACCATCAGCCTGTTCTGTAATTCTTTTGAATAACTTCTCTGACATCTTATAATCACCTATATTAAGTTTTTTAATTGGTCTTACTATTGTGATTTCCCATCCATCTGACAATGGCGGCCTTGTTATGACAATTCTGTTATTTCCCAATTGTATTATTGTCGAACCTCTCCTCTCTATTTCGAGAAAGCCATCTATTCTTATCTTTGCCTGTTCTATCAGCTCCTTGCTTATATTAATTACTTCATCTCTTGTTAATTCTTTGGTACTTAATTCCACTGAAGACCAGGAGCCCGGATACCCTCTTTTAGCATATGGCTTATCATTTTCTCTTAGATGTACGCTCATTGTAATTGCATCAAAATACTTGTCTATTGTCAACGGTTTTGATTTTATCACAGGCTCAATATAGATTACTGACATGCCCTTTGCCTTTGCCACTTCACTCTGGACTTTGTCTCCTGTGATCAATGTTGCATTTTCCTCTAATGCCAGATCCCTTATTAGGGAGTCTATTTCCCCAAGAGAAGCATGTTTTATCTCTGATGCATTTGGCCTTTTTCCCTTAAACATTAATTTTATCTTCTTGTTTATGTTCAATTCCTGCAGCTTCTTTAATTCATCCAGGCCGAGAATTCCTATTTCTTTTCCTATATTGGCCTGATGCTCTAGTTCGCCTAGAACAGCTTCATGTATTATAATTTCTTCTACTTCTATCTCTTTAGAGTTTATTTTAGATGAAACTATATTTTCTATTATAATACTAGTGTCTGGCACTAGTTTCTGTGCTTTTATTTTTTCCATTTTTATTGTTTTAAATATTCCTTAGAATACCTCTTTATAAAAGTATAATATTTTACCCTTTATAAATGTTGCTACTTTAAAGAAACGAAAGACTTAAAAAGACATAACAGGTTTATTCTGTCATGCCAGCATTAGAAGAATTATTAAGACCAGCAAAATGGTTGGATGAGCAGATATTAAGACAACATACTAAATTATCTAAAAAATTTAATTTAGATGAAGGTAGAAAGAAATATTTTATTGGCATAATATCTGACTTTTTTGGTTTAATTAATATTATGTCAGCTCATGCCAGATTAGGATTTCCAATTGTCAGTGGTTCATTTATGCTTTCTTCTTTAATCCATGCTGATTATATCTATAATTTGATAGGTATTTTAGGAGGAGTAAGAGATGATACGATATCAGAACCAAAAATTTTAGATCGTGAGATTGAATTCTATAAAACATATAACAGAACTGTAAGACTTCCTATATTCCTAACTGGTTTAGCTTTAAGCGGAAAATTCGGAATTGATCTCTTTAATTATATAACAGAAAGAAAACCATTAGAACATGATAGTTATTATCACTTACAATGTCAACTACACCGCATCAAATAGATGCGAAGCTTGTAACTATGTTTGCTCGCAGTTCCTCACGAAGTGAGGCTTTGAGTTCATCACACGCTACGTTTGGCTGGTTGACAACCAACCTGCTCATCACGCCTTTGGCAAGACAAGCGATATTTCGGGAAGCATTGAGGTCAGCATGAAGAGTATAACTACAAACACAACACTTGAAGATTTTACCTTTCCTATTAGATTTGCGGATGTCTCCGCAACGATTACAGGCCTGGCTTGTGAAATGACTGTTGACAAGAATTATGCTCTTACCAATCATTTCCGCCTTGTAAGTTATGAAACTGAGGAGTTGTTTAGCACTCCAATTTCCAATAAGTTTTCTAGTTTTCTTCCCAACTTTGCCTTTTCTTTTCATGCTTCCAGTTCTCAATTCTTCGAGAGCGATTGCATCGCAATCCTTATTAACGATTTTTTTCGAGATGCAATGATTCACATCAGTGACGAACTGTCTCTCTCGCCCAGCCAATTTCTGCAAATGTCTTTTGGCAGAGCGAGTGCCTGCTCGCTGAAGGCATCCCTTCAAATATTTATATCTTCCTTTAACTTCACGAAGCTTTCTACTATTGAAAAAAGTATTATCGCTAGTGACAGCAGGATTATAAACTCCTCTGTCAACACCGATAACTTTCTTAACTTTATGAGGATTGGGAGTGATAACTTCAACTATAATATCCATGAATATTCTTCCTTTCTTAGTTTTGATTCTTGCAGATTCAGAAGATTTGAAATCATATTTAGAAAAATAAGAGGGGATTTTAATAGCATACTTTTTTCTTCCACTGATTGTGCTAATACTTATAATTTTGGAATCTGTGAGAAGCCTGAAAGTATTATGATTGAGTCTTATAGAAGAATCATTCTTTTTAGTGGGCTTCTTTTTGAGCTTGAGTCTTTTAAGCATATCACTGGCTTGGTCTCGGACAGCAGTAACCAGACTACTATTGAGTTCAGGATGAGATTTTCTAATCATTTGATAAGTGAGTTGATGAAGCCGAGTTTTGTTGAAGGTATGTTCTCGCATCCCAATTTCTATACATTCCTGACAAGCACGATTACTCAATTTGATTGTCCTTATCAAGTCATCATCTCCGATGACTTCGGCTCTGATTGCAACATTCATAATAATCCATTAAATCACAATTTATTTATATATGTTATGCATTTATCCTCTTATGAGAATAAAAAAAACGAGACATACGATTTACAACATCAATTATCATTTAGTGTGGTGTCCGAAGTATCGAAAGAAAGTATTGATTGGAGAAGTCAAAGATTTAGTCGAGAAAACTATAAAAGAGGTATGTTTACAGAGAGGTTGGGAGATTATAAATATATCAGTTCAGCCAGACCACCTTCATATATTTATTTCTGTCTCTCCGATATTTGCTCCGATGTTTGTAGTCAAAGTTCTGAAGGGAGCAACTGCAATCAGGGCGATGAAGGAACATCGTTTTGCCAAGAGATTCTGGAGTCCGGGTTATTATGTTGGAACAGCGGGCACAGTCACAGAACAGACAATTCAGAAATATATTCAAGAACAAGAAACGAGGTGAACAAGTCGCAATTCACCACTGCAACAAAAGATTGCAGTGTTCCTTTGCGACACGAATTATGGAACTCCTCTTCATAGAATGTCAGGACAATAATGGAGATTCCTGTAAAAGATTTATAAAAATGGAAAATCCTGTATTACAAAGCATAGAACCTGTAATTAAAAATTCAGAACATGTAAGAATAAATGAAGATAAAATTAGAGAATTTGCTGAAAGTTTTTCTCAAAAAGGACATTGGATGAATAATTCTCCTTTTGACATCAATGTCCTGACAGATGAAGAAAAATTAGCCTTTTCATTCATCTTTAATTCAATAAGCTTTAGCTATTGGGGTAATCCGAAGTGGACTATAGATTATAAGGGAGAAAAAGTAGATGGGGCTTATGGCTTGATTGCATCAATTGGAAAGGTTTTGGAAAAAGAGAAAAAAATATTGGACTTTGAATACCTGTCTGATATAAGCGCAATAGATTTGGAATTAATTTTAAAGGGTAATATTATGATACCATTAATTGAGCACCGTATGAATATTCTCCATGAAATTGGCTCTGTATTGAGAAAAAAATTTGATGGCAGTCCTGTAAATTTGCTGGAAAAATCAGGAAGAGATGCCCTAAAACTGGTAAGCCTATTGATTAATGAGTTTCCGTCATTTAATGATTGTACATTCTACAATGGGTATCATGTATTTTTCAATAAAAGAGCCCAGCTATTTGCATCTGATGTTTACCAGTTGTTTAACGGAGAAGGGTATGGTAATTTAACAAATTCTGACAAATTAACAGCATGTGCAGACTATAAGTTACCAAAAATATTGAGAGAATTAAGCATATTGGAGTATTCCAGAGAGCTAGAGTTTATTATAGATAATAAGAGACAAATCCCAAGGGACTGTATGCAGGAAACAGAGATCAGGGCAAATACGGTAAAAGCAATAGAATTAATCAAGGAAGGATTAAAAGAAAGAATCCCTGGAATCAAATCCATTCATGTTAATGATTGCGTATGGTTATTAAGCCAGAACAAGTCTCCAGATGATAAACCATATCATTTGGTCAGGACAACTGCTTATTAAAGAATTGACTATAAATTGATTTAGAATTTATTTAGTCTTATTTTTAATGAACTTCTTTTTTGTATTAATCCTTCTTAAGACTACATCACTAATTTCAATGTTGCTTCTTTCAATATCCGCAACCTTTTTTAGGAATATTTCCTCCATCCTTTTCATATCATAATATAAATTTAAATAAGAGTCACCATGCTTCATTCTTCTATCTAATCTCTCCATCTCGTCCATTACATTCTCTATTTCAGTCTCTGTAGGGTCTTTTGCATGCTGTGCTTCTCTTGTGGGTTGCGTTACAGATACCTTTTTTTTTCTCTGGAAGTCATCTACACTTGAAAAGGATTCCAGCTTGGCCACAGGCTTGTCTTCCTGGGATTTAAGTTTTTGCAGAATCTCTAATGTTGAGGACCTACCCTTTCTGTTATAATCTCTGCTTTCATCAGAATAAGGCACAGGGCTTGGATTTTCTTTTTTAATCGGTCTTCTTATAGGAAATTCCATTTTTATCAATTAGGAATTGTTAAATAAATATTTAAATATTTGGATGAATGGAAATAACTTAATAATCACTCAATATTAGCCTGATATTAGTTTTACATCACCTATATTTTTCTCAAGAAAACAAGAAAGCCAGTATGCCCCAATATTATATTTTTTGGTCTTGCCCTTTTTTCATCAATGATCCAGTCCCTTTCTATTGTCTCTATAATTCTCTCTGTAAAGAAACCATCTGTTTCTCTGACCAATGCAATAACCTGGCTTATATTTGGCAGATAAGCAACCAGGTATTTGCTTTTTTTTAATGATACCTGCGCATGCTTTAACACAAGAGAGGGTTCTTTTAAGTCTAATGTCACAAGGTCAAGATTCCTTTCATCTATTCCCTGATAAATATCCTTTTCTTTCAATTGAATATTTTTTATATCAAGAAATTCAATGTTCCTGCTGGCTATTTTAAAGAACTCCGGATTATTTTCATAAGCAATGACTTTTTTTACATGCCTTGACAGAAAAGAGCTCAATACACCACAGCCAGCGCCAGCATCTACAACAATTGAATCCTTGTTTATGTCAACATTGGCTAAAATAGATCCTATATCTTTTTTAACCATTATAGCAGGACCTCTCTGGATCTTTTCAATTTTATCAAGAAAATTAGATTCTAAGACAGTAAATTTGCCATTTTTAGTATCTATTATGTCTTTGTCAATTATATCCTTTTCTTTAAAAACACCATTCTTGGTATGCATGTCCCCTTTCTCCCAGTAGAATTTCTCTTGTTTGTTTACTATGACTTTTTTCATATATATTCAGAATAATAAGATTTATATAAGTTATAAAACTTATGATTTTTCATGGTAAAATATAATGGATATATGTACTATAAGGCAGATATATGCAACAACTGTTGTGTAAGAGGAAAATTATCTGATTTTGAAGAGTGCAATCATTCTCCATGTGGTAAGTATGTGATAGAATCCAATCAAAGTGTGTATAAACCGACTATTTTGTGCATCAAATGCAAGAACTCATGTTCTGTATGCAAGAAGATATTCTGCCAAAGACACTTGAATTCATCAGGCGGAAGAAACTACTGCGAAAAATGCAAGAGTAAAATGTAACCTGCTATGATAAATATCAACACAAAAATTAAACTGAACAATGATGTAAAAATACCGATAATTGGTTTAGGTACATACCAAATTAAAAACGGAAAAGAGTGTGAAGATGCTGTTATATGGGCATTGGAAAACGGATACAAGCATATTGATACAGCCACAATATATGGAAATGAATCAAGCATAGGCAATGCAATAAAAAAAAGCAGGGTGCAAAGAGACGAGATATTTATAACAACAAAGCTGTGGAATTCTGATCATAATGACCCTCAAAGAGCGCTTGATAAAAGCCTGAAAAACCTGAGATCCAGTTATATCGATTTATACCTGATACATTGGCCTGTAGAAAAAGTAAGGAATGAAACATGGAAAATACTTGGGAAATTAATGAAAGAAGGAAAATGCAAGGCTATTGGTGTAAGCAACTTTACTATAAAACATCTAAATGAGATATTAAAAAGCACTAATGTTGTTCCAGTAATAAATCAGGTTGAGTTCAGCCCTTATCTGTACCAGAAAGATCTGCTGGAATTCTGCAATTCCAGGAACATATATCTAGAGGCTTATTCTCCATTAACAAAGGGAAGAAAGCTGGTTGATAAAAAACTGGTTGAGATAGCCAGGAACTATCGTAAGACACCTGCACAGGTACTAATTAGATGGTGCTTGCAGCATAATGTTATTGTTATACCTAAATCTTCAAAAAAAGACAGGATAAAAGAGAACATCAATGTGTTCGATTTTAATATTTCAAAAGAACATATGGAACTCCTTGATAACCTGAATGAAGATTACAGAACTTCATGGGATCCTACAGATATAGTTTAGTGATATATTCTGTGTAATATTACATGTATAGCTTAAATCTCAATTTTTGAGAACAGATAGCTCCCGATAATTCCAATGAACAATGTTACTGTGATTATTACTGTAAAATCAACAAACAGATTTACATGAGAAGCTCCTGTCAGTGTATTCCTAAGACCGTCAACACCATATGTCAATGGATTTAATCTTGTTACAATTTCAATTGCTCTTGGCAAATCATTCAAGGGAAAAAGCGCTCCTGAAAGAAAAAATACAGGCATTATCAAAAAATTAATTATCAGAGGAAAGGCCTGCATGTCTTTTAGTCTTGAAGCTATTGCCGTGCCTAATGCTGTAAACAATAAAGCTATAAAGAACATAAACAAAATTGCCAATGGTATGTTAATCAAGCTTTCTGGTTTAAATCCCACAAACAAAGAGATCAGGAAAACCACAAAACCCTGGATTACTGCGACTGAAGCTCCTCCTAATGTTCTTCCAATCATTATTTTTGATCTTGACACGGGAGCAACTAATGTCTCTTTTAGAAAGCCAAACTGCCTATCCCATATAACCTCAATGCCTGTAAACATTGCTGTGAATAATATGCTCATTGCGATTATTCCTGGAGCAAGAAACTGAATATAGCTGCCACCGCCAGCTTTCTCAAATATAGGGCCAAAACCAAATCCTAATGCCAATAAGAACAGCAAAGGCTGACCTAAAGCACCAATCATCCTTGCCCTTGAACGCCAGTATTTTTTCAACTGGCGCGACCACATCACATAAATGACACCCATCATCTCCTCCAGATCTTCCTGTTCATCCTTAAATTATCAATAGATGAGGATTTCTCATCCCTTATTGATTTTCCTGTTAATTTGAGGAATGCCTCTTCCAAAGACCTTGTGTTTGTTAATCTTTTTAGAGCTTGAGGAGTTTCTTTCTTTATTATTCTGCCTTTGTCTATAACAGCTATTGTATCAGCAATCTTTTCAGCTTCTTCCATGTAATGCGTTGTAAAAAAAACAGTCATCCCTTCTTTTTTGTTTAGATCCTTGATATATTGCCACATATGGTTTCTTGTCTGTGGATCTAGGCCTATGGTGGGCTCGTCTAAAAACAAAATCTTAGGGTGATGTATTAATCCTCTTGCAATTTCCAGTCTTCTTTTCATCCCTCCTGAAAAATTCTTGACAAAATCATCTTTTCTTTCCTGTAGGCCAACGAAATTCAGAAGGTAATCTATCCGTTTCTTTCTCAAATCCTTTGGCACATTATAAAATACGCCATGAAAATCCATATTTTCATATGCTGTTAAGTCTTCATCCAGACTTTGGTCCTGAAAAACTATGCCAAATGATTTTCTTGCGTCTTTCTGTTCATTTACAGGATCATATCCATTAATCTTTATTTCTCCAGCAGTAGGATGTAATAATGTCGTCAGCATCTTTATAGTTGTAGTTTTTCCAGCCCCATTTGGGCCGAGAAAAGCAAATATCTCACCTTTTTTAACTTCAAAAGATATATTATCCACTGCTGTCAAGCCATTAAACTTTTTTGATAAATTTTTGACTGTAATTATAGATTCATTTACCATTAAAACCATTTTTTTATACAAAATATATTTTTCCCGTTGTTGATTTATAAACTTTTTTATTTTTGAGCTCGAAAAACTTACATGCATTTGATGATCTTCCTTCGTGGATATTTATCTCTTCTCAGCTAATGCTTTCTTAAATTTCTTTCTAACCTCATTTATCTTTTTCTCATTAAGCTTGATTAAGATTGACTTACATTTTACTAAAAACCATGGAGTATTTTTTACCATTTTATTGTATTGCTCATCTGGAACAGTCCTGTCAATATAATATTGGGAGTCTATCCTTGCCTTCAGAGAATCTTCTATGAAATCAGGATCTTCTTCGCTAAAAAATTCTCTAAGAAATCTCTTTGCGAACGCTATTGTGCAAGAATGAATCTCACATTTTATGCCTATTTTTGTCAAAATCGAGTAAAGCGAAAAATAGAGAGTATAATATGCAGTTGAGATTTTCCAATCTTTTATTACATTTACCCTCATTGACTCTAATGCTTCTTCAGCTTTCTTGACATATGCTTCTGCGAGATTTGAATTTGGTTCAATTAAACCTTCCTTCTTTCTCGTATATCATTTTATTTTATCCATTTTTCAACACCTTTTGAATAAACAACTCAGTATTTTTAAAAATTATATGATTTTTCAATACTTCTTTTAAGAGGGTATCGTGATTTACATTTTTTTCAAATGTTTTTAAGGGATAACACTTTATGCTTATTTCAATTCCTAAATTTTTTGAAACTTTCTTGATTTCTTCTTTCTCATAGTTTCCCGCTACAAAAATTTCTAAATCAGATTCTTTGTTAGATATACCTTTTGTGTAACTTCCAAAGATAATACCAATTCCATTAATAAAACGGGTTATTTTTTCTATAACCTCCTTTACTAGAAGATTTTTTTCCATAAATGCAATTGACTTATATTGTTCGACAAATGTAAGATATCTATTGCTCAATTCGTTTATTTTTAACTTATAAGATTTGATTTTACCCCTTACTTTTGATTCTATGATTCCTTTATCTTCCAAATCTTCAAGAATTAACTGTGCTGTTCGTGGGCTTATTTTAAGCAATTTCCCAACTTCTCTTATATAATATTCTCTATCAAATCCATTCGTAAATAAAGAAATGATATGCAAGCCGTTCTCGGTTATGTTTATTTTATCATACATATGTATTATTTAAAATACATCTACTATTTAAATCTTTCGTCCTTAGTCATATCGTTCGATGCCCTTTCCTGATAAATCTCTTTTTCGTAAGAAAGACAATATATCCATATAACTACACCCATTTCCCGTTTCCACAATCTAGCGCGAACTCAATTATATTTAATTTATGCAATTTAGAGAAGTTTTTATGAAGTAAAAATTTTTGTGAACAACAATGAGCCTCTTAAATTGTTGTTGTCTGACCTTCGTAAAGGCGAACGAAATGAAGAGTTTGTCTGCAAATTCAAGCAGAATACTCACCCATAACATTTTCAAGAATAGTTTTTACTACTTCTCTTTCATTAGAACTCTTAGGAAGAATATCATAACTGCATTTACTGCATATGCTCCCATGCATATAATTTATATCTTTTCTACATTTAGGACATTCAAAATGGGGTCCTTCATCATGCTGGTTATCCATATCATATCCATGATATCTCATATTTATACCATATTCTTTCTCAAAAAGTTTCAATCCTAACCATAATAATTTATAATGTTTTTTCCAACCATCTTTCCAACCTTTTTCGTTAGGTTCAAATTTTTTATACTCTTCAAAGTCTTCTAGATTTATATCAACTAAAGATTGTGGAGATGGTGTATGTATGTTCTGAATTTTCTTTATAACAAGCTCTACTAATCCCATCTTAATATAAGAATAGATAAGATTTTAAATATTTTCATAAAGCAGGCAAATTTCAGACGAACAAGTATTAAGTAGTAAAAATACTACTTAACATCTTTTTCATATATTAAACCTACTCTAGTTTCCTTCAACTTTTTCAGACTTTAACTAGTACTTTCTCTTTTGATTAAGTTTTAATGATATAATATATCCCTGAAATATAAGATGCGGGAAACAGGATTCGAACCTGCGTAGGCACTAAGCCAATACGTCTCTCAGTTTTATATACTTTTCTTTGCGAACTTTCTTTTTTAAAGGAAAGCTCTCTTGAGCGTATCCCGTTTGACCACTCCGGCATTCCCGCAAAAGCAATATTTAAAAACTGATGAAGATTATTTAAAACTAACTAAAAAATAAGAGGTGTGGTATTTGATTATAACAAATGTAATCCTGCTATTAATAAGTATATTCTTCTTGGTTAAGAGTTCTGATTACTTGGTTTCTTCATCTTCTAATCTAGCCAAGCATTTTGGAGTAAAACAGATAACTATAGGGCTAACAATAGTTGCATTTGGGACTTCAATACCGGAATTAGCTTCAGCAATAGCCTCAGCAATAGCAAAAAACCCTCAGATAGCCATTGGAAATGTGGCTGGAAGCAATATATCCAACCTGGGGTTTATACTTGGAATAGCCTGTTTAATGACTGTCATTTCTATAAAAGAAGATGTAATGAAAAGGGATGTTTATTTTTTAGTCGGAATTTCTTTTCTGTTTTATCTATTTATTTTAAACGGCATTTTATCAAGAATAGAGGGATTTATATTATTATTAACATCATTTTTCTATCTCTTTAATTTGTTCAGGAAAAAAACATCAATAGAATCAGAGGTAAAAAGCTATGCCAGAATAGAGGAAAAGAAAACTGTAAACTCCAGTATTTCCAAGATAAAAAACATTTTAACACATGTTATAACCAAAGAGTTTTATTATATAATTATAAGCATAATTGTCCTTGCAATTTCAGCTCGTTTTGTTGTACATTTCATACAGAATCTGGCAACAGAGACCAATATAACAGAGGGAGTGATAGCTGTAAGTTTATTATCGTTAGGGACCACATTGCCTGAGTTAACAGTAACAATAATCTCTGTAAAGAAAAATCTGAATGATATCTTGGTTGGCAACCTAATCGGTAGTAACATCTCAAACATATTGGTTGTTGCAGCAATCCCTTCTTTGATAAGCCCAATAAAAATTTCAGCAAGATTTATCACATTTATTATTCCAGCCATGCTGATTTTTGTTTTATTATTGTTAGTTATATTCAAGTTATTTAAGAATGTCAGGTATGCTGGCGTAAGTTTTTTGTTGTTGTACTTGTTGTTCATTATATTATTATTTTTTTAGAGAAGTCTAAAACATTCTTTTGGAATAGTAACATATTAATGACAGATTTATTCTTGTCAAGAATATATTTTTATTTTTAGCAATGCTTAAATACTTATTTGCCCTATTATTAGTGATGAAATTTAGCATTTATAACACCTATAATAATCAGAGACTAAAATGTACAGTAACCCTTCATATCAGGATAATGGAAGATTGTGCCTGTTATGTGAAGAGGCTATAACCAATCCCATATGTTTTGCGTGCATCAGAAAAGGAATCATCAACTGGCTAAAAGAAAATAATCCTGATTTAATCAATTCTTTCGATGATATAAGTAAATCTCTTGAAGATTATACTGACATGGGTGAAAAAACAACATGCATCTTATGCAGGAGAAAGATGCAGATATGCAGCCATTGTTACACAAAAGAAATTTTTGAGTGGTTGAAAAAAGAAAAGCCTTCTTTGGTAGAGGAATTCTTGGACATGTTCAATTTCGAGCTAAAAACCCTGTACGGATATCTTGTTAGATAATTATTTAACATATCCTTGATAAGATATAAATATTTAAAAATTTTAGATTTAATCTCTTATTATGACAAATATAAAAGTAATGAAGCTGAAAACATATAGTATATTGCCTAGATATGCCCATACATATGGAGATGCTGGCCTAGATCTGTATTCGAGTGAAAATTATACACTAAAACCGAATGAGGTTGTTCTTGTTTCTACAGGCATTGTTATGGCAATACCTGAAGGTTATGCAGGACTGATATGGGACAGGAGTGGTTTATCAACAAGACATTACATACACAAGTTCGCAGGTGTCATTGATTCAAGTTACCGTGGTGATGTACTTGTTGCCTTGTTCAATCATGGCAAAAACCCATATGATATAAAGAGAGGGGACAAGATAGCACAGATGTTGATCCAGAAAATTGAGCATATGCAGATTGAAGAGACAGATAAGTTAGAGGAAACCTGCAGAGGAGATAAAGGATTTGGCAGCACTGGCAATTGAGGCATGGGCAGAAAAAAACAAATAATTATCCTTGCTGCAGTGATTATCGCAGCTGCTATTATACTGGCTGGATTTAGGATTATAATTTTTAACCAAAGCCTGTATAAGGAAGAGTTTTACAAGTATAAAATATACAAAGATTTCAATTCAGATGATATTGTTGATAAAAATTTGTATCTGCTGATCTCTTATTTAAGAGGTAAAGATCCTGCATTGGAAACTGACTTTTTCAATGAAAGGGAAAAGCTGCACTTGGCTGATGTTAAGAGCCTGATCAAAAATCTGAGACTTTTTCTTTATATTTTATTAGGTTTTATAATCCTGATATTCCTGTATCTTTCATATAATGGAGAATATAACACTCTTTTGAAATCATTAATTTCAGGTTCTGTTTTAGCCATATCTATAATAATATTGCTTTACCTGTTATCATTGACAGACTTTGGTAGTGTATTCATGTATTTTCATCTAATATCTTTCAAGAATAACTACTGGCTGCTGAATCCTGAAACAGACAATCTGATAAAAATGTTCCCAGAAGAAATATTCTTTGATCTGGCAGTTTATGCATTGATGAGCTCTCTGATATTGTCTTTCATAATATTATTTACTTCAATTCTTCTTTACTACTCTGTTTTCTATAGAAAATTTAACATCAAGAAATTTTTCCAGTAGCCAGATATTGGTCTCGATATGTTCTGTCGGTTCGCAAATCCTGAAAAAGCATTTATCTCTGCATAACGCTAAATAAGACAATATCTGGTCTGACATGTACTCATCTAACGTGCAATTTGAGCTTAACTGCTTAGTTAAGCTATTAACAGCTTCTTCTGCAACTTTCTCGCATGTTTTACCTCTCTCTCCCAGAGAATCTGAAGCAATTAATGTATTTTTAAAATCAGCTATGAGTAGCAGGCCTGCTCCTGTGCTTAATGTGTCAGCATAAATATCAGTTGTCTTAATTTCAACATTATATCTTTCTTTTAGAATTTTTTTGGCATAAGAACTCATTCTTTCGCAGACCTCTTTCTTTCTTAAGTCTGAACTGGCCAATGATATTACTCTGATTGATGATAATTTTCCTCTTTCTTCTATATCTAATGATTTAATTATCTTGTTTTTGTGTACTCTAGCTATAATATCAGCTCCACCCCTAGGATAAAAGCCGTGTTTTAATATTTCTATTTCAGCGTCAAAACCAATTTTCCTTATTATAGGAAGAAAAACTTCTTTTGTATAGAGCAGATTAGGAGCGAATTTTCCTAGAGTTCCTCCCCCAGAGATTTCGATTTCTGTTTTTTTATGTTCTGAGAAGAAAGAGGGCAACATTATGGCCTGAAGCACTAGACCAATGCTTCCTGCAGTATTTATCTTAATCTTTATGTCTGGTCTTATTTCATCTCCTGGATGAAATTCAATTTCTTTGCTATGCAACTTATTCCCGATTGCCTTTCCATTACATAATTCACTGATAGAGTTAACAACCTGTAAATGCTGTTCTTGTAATCCCGGATTGCAGCGTTTTGCCCTTATATTGTTTATCTTAAAAGGTTTTTTTGTCATCATGGAAAGTGACATGGCTAGTCTTATTATCGTCCCAGAACCTGAACCATGACTTCCATCTATTCTTAACATATAGAATCTAACAAAAATAGATATATAAAACTTATTAGAAAAGTCTATATACTACTTTTACCCTATAACTTGAACTAAGAAATTCTTGATTATCAAGTATCAAGATTTCAGGTTTAATTTTAGTGTAAAATTTTAAAGATGTCTATAAAAGAGAGAGCCTCTATATCTTTATTTGGATCTTTATATGAGAATAGAACATAGCAAGGATTCATATCTTCGCAAAATTCTTTATAAAGT
>JAGVYY010000043.1 GCA_018303005.1 Candidatus Woesearchaeota archaeon | reverse complement strand
GATCGCATAACCTGGTATTGCGCAAGCCTTGAGAGCTTGTTTCCTCCGGGATATCCCGGTTCAAATCCGGGTCGCGGCGATTCTTTAAGAAAGCTTTTTATTTTATTGCTCTATATATTATAATATGAAACCTAAAGTTTTAATAGGCATTCCTGTGTCTGATATGCATGCTTATGCTATAGGAGAGTTTATTGAGTCTCTTAATAAAATAGAATACCTAAATTTTGATGTTTTAATTGTTGAAAATTCCACAAATGAAGAATTCTATAAATTCCTTAAGGAAAAATATCCTGAATTAAATATTATCAGAAAGTATTCTGAGGTTGAGGTGATAAGGGAGAAAGTGGTTAAATGTAAAAATTTTATGAGAGAAAGAGCATTAAAAGGAAAATATGATTATTTTTTATCTCTTGATCCGGATGTTTTAGTTCCAAGTAGTATTATAGAGCGTCTTCTGAGCCCCGGCAAACACTTTATTGCAGGGGTGTATTTAGGATACCCCCATAATGAAGGATTTAATCCTACGCGAAATAATATAGCTAACATTGGTGGAGGGAAAGCAACGATTGTAACCCCAATTGTATGGGTTAATCATCCTAAGAATAAAGACAAATGCAGATACTTGAGAATAGAGGAGTTAAAACCTAAAAGGATTATAGAAGCTTTTCTTGTCGGTGGGGGATGCATTATGCTTAGTAGGGAGATTCTTGAGAAAATTGAATTTAGATATGAAGAAGGAAACACAAACTGGGATGATTTCTGGTTATGTAAAGATGCTAGAGGCTTAGGCTATAAAGTATATGCAGATACGGGAGTTATGTGCAAACATCTGATAATAAACAGAGAATGGGAATGGAGAAAAGTGAAAAACCAATGATAAGTTTGATCGTATGCTCTAAAGATAAAATATTATTAGAAGAGCTATCTGAAAATGTGGAGAAAACAATAGGGTGTGAATTTGAGCTTGTAGCAATAGATAATAGAGGGGGGATAGGAATATGCAGAGTTTATAATGAGGGCTTAAAAAGAGCTAAATTTCCATATGTCTGTTTTGTTCATGAAGATGTTAGGTTTTTGACTAAAGATTGGGGAAAAATAGTTGTAGAAAAATTAAATAATAAAGAAATAGGTGTTTTAGGTGTTGCTGGAACTTCGTTAATGCCTGAAAATGGAATGTGGTTTTCTGTTAAGAGGCCTTTTGTTAAGGGGCAGGTAGTTCATGTTGTTAATGGGAAAGAGCAGCTAGAGAGATTTGGCATTATTAGAAATGATACTGAAGTTGTTGTTTTGGATGGGTTATTTTTGTGCTGCAGAAAAGAAGTTGCTGAGAATTTTAAATTTGATGAAAAATTTGAAGGATTTCATTTTTATGATGTAGACTTTACTTTAAGAGTCTCTAAGGAGTTAAAAAATATTGTTACGTATGATATATTATTAAAGCATTTTTCTGGAGGAAAAAGAGATAAATCTTATGAATTATCAAGGAAGGAATTTATTCAAAAATATAAACTGCCTTATACAAAACTTGAAAAAATCCCTAAAAAATCATTTGAATGGCAAACATTTGATTTTGATAGTAAAAAATATTACCCAAAAATATTAGTTGGGTGCCCTACCTGTAAAGATTATGATTATTGTGTTGAGGAATACTTATTGAGCTTATTTTCTTTAGATTATCCGAATTATGACATATTAATTGTAGATAATTCTGAAGATGATGAATATTATAAAAAATTAAAAGAATATGGAATTGAAGTTGATAAAGGTAATTTTTATGATTCTGCAATTAAAAGAGTTGTTGAATCCAGGAATATATTAAGAGAGTATGCTTTAAATGATAAATATGATTATTTTTTTAGTTTGGAACAAGATGTTATTCCTCCAAGAAATGTTATAAATAAACTTTTAGAGACTAATAAAAAAGTAGTTTCTGGTTTATATTTTGGATTTACTAATCCTTATGAGTTCGGAGATGTAAAAAAAATAGTCTTAATGCCTGTTGCTTATAAATTATTCAATGATAATGAAAAAAGAAGCAAAGAGCAGAAATTTAGAAGATTAAACGAAATGGACATAAATCCCCCTCGGAAAACTCTGATTAGAATGTCTGGATTGGGATGCATCTTGATTTCTAAAGATGTTTTAGAGAAAATTAAGTTTAAGTATGAAGAAGGAAAAAAAAATACAGATGACAGGTATTTTTCAGATGATGTCTATGATCTTAAGATTCCAATTATTTTAGATACTAGTATTAGATGTAAACATTTGATTATAAATAAGAAGGTTAGATGGGTTTAAGTATTAATTTACCATCTTTCCAAACATGAGTTCTATTTATCACTAAATGTTTACATTTAACTGAAGTGTCGCAGAATAAAGGAATTTTATTTTTGTATAAATCTATACAGAACCAACGATCTTCACATTGTTTTAAGTCTTCTCTGAATCTTATTTTTGTGAAAACTTCTCTTGAAGCAAAGATACATCCTCCGCCACAAGAAATCACATTTAAGAGTCTATTTGATGCTATTTCTTCTGGTGAAAGTCCTATCATATCTGGCAATTCTTTATCTGAAGGAATAACTTTGTATACGCTTGGGAGATAGGTAAGCTTACCATCTTTACTTTTGGCTCTGCTAAAATATACTCCACAGATTATTGGCTTGTTTCCTTTTAGAAACCTTTCTATTGAATCTTTGGGGGGTATAGTATCTTGATCTAGGAAGAGGATATAATCAAAATTTTCTTTTGTTGCCTTTTCTATTATAACATTTCTTGAAGCGGATATTCTCTGTATTGGTGAATCAAAATAAGGGCCTTTTATTGCATTAAATCCTTGGCAATTTATCTTTTTTATATAATTATTATGTGGGGAGTTATCTATAAAAATTATCTCTTTTTTAGGATAAGTTAATTTTTTTATTCCGTTACTAAACTCTTCCAAGCAGTATTCCTTATGAAAAGATGCTGGGATTCCCACTAAGACTTTCATGAATTTGATATAATAGAGGAATATTAAAGATTATTGATTAAAAGAAAAGAAAAAAAAGAAGGTTTATTTCTTCTTTTTTTGAACAGCTACTACAACTGCTACAATCACTATCAATACTATTACTACCCATAACCACACTAAACTTGCTCCCCCCTCTGCTTCTTCTGAAGGTGTAGTTGTTGTTTCAGCGCCTTCTCCAGTTTCTGTTGTTGGTTCTGGTGATGCTACTTCTGCTGCGGTCTGAGCAATCTTCTTTATCATTACTCTAGCAGCTCCACCTGAAACGCTGTCCAATGTTACTTCTAAATCATCTGTTCCATCTGCATCAAGATCTACGTTCTTAGTTTCTCCAACGTTTAATGTTACTTCTATTGGGTCTGACTGGATTTCTAATGTAACAGACCCCGATGTAACTGTCTTGAAATTTAGTGTGTGTGCAGTCCTTCCATCTAAACTGAAAGTTGAGCTCTGGCCTTGTTTCTTTGAAACTGTTGCAGTTTCTCCAATCTCCATGATACTATCATCTACTTTAACTGTTTCTGTAGTTGTTGCTCCTGTTCCACCAGCTCCCCCTGATCCACCCGCACCTGATGTTGATGCAATGTGCCCTGTGAACTGGTAGACTGTTGAAGTTGTTTCATAACCAACTATATCTGTTACTTTACAAGTAAGGCTATAAGTACCTGCTGCTTCAGTTTCAGCACCTGTTAGTGTGATTGATGAAGTTGTCTTAGTTATTATCTGCCCATTTGGTTTTGTTATTGTCCACAAGTAAGAGTTTACTCCACTTCCCCCTGTATCAGTTCCTACACATTTGTATGTTATTGATGATGAAGTGTCTATTGATGTACTGGAAGGTGGTGTAATTGTAACTCCAGGATTAGCTGAATCAATGCTGAAGTTAAATCCATCTTGAGCACTTGTGTTATAGATATACATGTGGTTATAACTGTCATTTACCTGTATGATGAAGGCTAATGGAATTGATGGACCCCCTAACTCTGTCACAGGGATTGTAGCATTCAACCTGTAAGTATATGAACTTCCGTTTGATGAGCTCATTACTATTGCCGGAGATGTGATGTTTACTTCTGACCCGTTGATCAGATAAAATAGTCTAGGTCTAGCATCTTCATCAAAGTTGTAATCAGTTAATGTTGCATACACTGTGATAGATGTATTCTTCAAGAATTTAGTGCTGTTTAATTCTTCACTACTTGCTTTTAATACAGTTACCCCATCTGTAACATTTATTTGTGTAAGCCTTGGTCTTAAACCATCAACATAAGTTGTGAAGACAGCAGATGCTATATCTGATGTTGTTGTTTCATTATCCGTGAAGGAAACATTCCAAACAAAGGCTCCTTCAATGCTGTCATTTGCAGTTACATTGAACTCTATGTTTAGTCTAGGGAATAAATTTGTAGAATTTGGTTCACTATAATTCCCTTCTTGAGTGTTTAATATAACAATGCTTGTTGTATTTGTGATTGACCAATTTACTGTAACAAGCCCAACACCGTTTCCTAAACCAGCCTTATGGGCCATAGAAATTGTAGCATTTCTAGTATTATAATTCATAAGCCTATAAGCTTCTATTGGAAGGGTAATATTAACTGCTGAAATAGCATCTGTTGTGAAGTTTATTGTGAAGTTTATAATTTCAGTCTGACCTCCCTTTGTCCAGACACTTCCATTATTGACACCGTTTGTTAAGGAATTACGTGCGTCATTACCACTAATATTTACAGCACTCCCTGCGCTATTGAATGATACTGTGCCTGAAACCAAATAGGCTATCACTATAAATAAAAAACTTATAAGAAGTAAACCACCAATCCTCTTTTTTTCCATTAATAAACCCTCCTTTAATTATAATATTTAACAATTGATATTTTTAATTAGAGGATATAAAAATCAACTGATATTTAAATGTTTCTAACGTGAAAAAAGGATGGAAACTCGTGGAAAAACTATGCTTTTTGTAATTTTAGGGATTATTTTTGTTAAAATTGTGCTAGTTAGCTTAATTCCTGCACCCTCTGCTTTCAGTGATGCCTATATATATAGTAAGATGGCCGAGAGCTTTTTTAGTTCTGGGGAGTTTTCAATTCATGGCGTTCATACAAGCTTATATCCCCCTTTATATCCTATAATTTTGTCCATATCTTATTTGTTTAATGATATGACAACTGTTTACTGGCTTATGAAGGTTATTAATGTTATAATATCTACATTAGTGTTTATTCCTGCTTATTTACTATCTAAGGAATTTTTTAATGAAAAAAGGTCTATTATAATAGGATTATTAGTTTCTTTATTACCTGGTAGTTTCGCCTTTTCAGGATATATAATGGCTGAGAATCTGTTATATCCTCTAGTTTTGAGTGCTTTCTACCTAATATATAAGTCTTTTAATGAAGAAGGGTATAAGTTTGATATCTTAGCTGGAATATTTATTGGATTAAGCTTCTTAACTAAGGTTACTTCTATTATGCTGCTGGTTTTGGTATTTTTCTAT
>JAGVYY010000052.1 GCA_018303005.1 Candidatus Woesearchaeota archaeon | reverse complement strand
GAAAATATTTGAGCCTGGCAGGATTTGAACCCGCATTTGCCGGTAACTACTCTAAAACCGTAGCCGGCCGTTCTATCCAAGTTAGACTACAGGCCCATATAAATAAAAGAAATTAGTTAGTTTAAAAAACTTATGAAAGCTTAAACCTTGCATATCTTGCACTTCTTTAATACGCGTTCTTTGGCTATCTGCATTGCAGCTTCCCTTGGAGAAATCTTTTTCTTTTTTGAAATTTCCAAAACCATCTTGGTGTTTTCAGTTACTTTTTTTTCAACTAATTTGAACATTTGGCTTACAGAACTATTAATGTATTCAACATAACTTGAAATTACACCACCGGCATTTGCCACGAAATCCGGAACAACTAAAACACCATGCTTGTACAATATCTCCTCAACTTCAGGCTTCATTGGTATATTGGAGCCTTCAACTATTAATTTTGCCTTTACCTTATGGACATTGCTAATCTTGATTAAGTCAGGGACTGCTGCTGTTATCAAAATATCAACAGGCAGGGAAATTATTTCTTCTGATGGCAATTTCTTCCCAGGATAATTTGTTACAGAGCCTGTTTTTATTTTTATACTTTCTAATCTTTTAAAGTCTATTCCGTCCTTATTATAAATAACACCTTTTGAATCTGAAACTGCAACTAATTTAGCGCCTGACTCTGAAATAAATTTAGTCACGAAGCTTCCGACATTTCCAAATCCTTCGACAGCTACTGTTTTTTCTTTGATATTCCAGCCAAGATAAGAAACTGCAACTAAAGCAGAATGAAAAACACCGAAACCAGTGCTTCCTAATTCATGAGGTATTCCTCCCATTTTTTTCGGCTTTCCTGTGCATGATTTTCTTGAGCCATTAGCCTTTGCAAACACTTCCATTTCATGCTCTGCTGTGTTAATATCAGGGGCCGCAACATATTTTTCAGGACAAACTATCTTTAAAGCTTTTGAAAATTCCGCTATTATGGAATCTTTTTGTTTTTTTGACATTAATTTCGGGTCTGCTATTATTCCTGATTTTGCGCCACCAAAGGGCAAATTCGCCATAGCGTTCTTCCATGTCATTGTTCTTGCCAACCTGAAAACTTCTTCTTTATCCAAAGTAGGAGTCATTCTAATTCCGCCTTTTCCCGGACCTCTTGCGCTTGAATCGATTATCAAGAAACCGTGCATGTTAGCTTTGGGGTTGTACACTTCAATTATTAATTCCGGTCCAAATTCGTCAAACATATCCATTTTTACCTCATTTTATTTATATATTCATAAGCTTCGTTAGCTGCTATGCATCCTTCTGCAACACCAGTAATAGCCTGCTTGAATTCCCTGTCTGTCACGTCGCCTGCCGCATAAACGCCTTCTATATTTGTTCTTGAGTATTTGTCTATTATTACCTGCTCTTTTTCATCAAGCTTTACGCCTAATTTCTTTGCGAGAGAGGATTCAACTATATGTCCTATCTCTATGAAAAGGAAGTCTAATTTAAATTCTTTATTGTTTTTGTAAAGCTTATCGAAAATAACATGCGTTAAAACTTTATCCCCTTTTACTTCCAAGACATTTGTATTGTTGATTATTTCTATTTTTCCTTCTTTTATTTTTTTGCCTATTCTTTTTTGGTTTATCGGCTCTGCGCGTATTTTTTCTTTCCTGTAAATAATATAAACTTTTTTTGCGTATTCTGACAATAATAAAGCTTCTTTCGCAGCTGAATCTGATCCCCCGACTACGCCAACTATTTTGTTTTTTGTAAATGTGGCATCGCATACAGCGCAGTAACTTACTCCGCGATTTTTAAATTGTTTTTCGCCTTTTGCATTAAGCTCTTTTCTTCTTGTTCCTGTAGCAATAAGTATTGTTTTTCCTTCGTATGAAGACTTTTTAGTTTTAACCTTGAAAATAGAATTTTTCTTTTCTATATCCACTGCAGGCTCTTCTTTTATGTCCACTAAATCTTTATAATCATCAACATGCTCCTTGAATTTATCTGCTAACTGAGGGCCTGAGATTGACTTATATCCCGGGTAGTTTTCAACCAAATGGGTGTATTGTATTAATCCGCCTGTTTCCTGAGAAAGTATTAATGTTTTTAAGTTAAATCTTGCTGAATAAATTGCAGCTGCAATCCCAGAAACACCGCCTCCTATTATTATAATGTCATACATAAGTTAAATAATTGCTGTTTATTTATAAAGGTTTTTATGTGGTGAGGTATATTTAGATTCGGCGTAAATTCCTATATTTCTTTATCTGCCAGGTTTAACCTTGCGTTATTAGATACTCTTTTTATCAGTTCTTTGTCTATTTTCATTAATTTATTAGAATTTGTTTAGTATCTAAAAGTTATTAAAATATAAAAATGAAGTTAATTATATGCCCGTCTATTATTTTTTCAAAATAAAGTTACAGAATTTTTAACGTCTTTTGTGTAATCCTTAATTGTTTTATAGAAAATTTTTTTATTAAGTTCTGATAAACTAATTTTTACAATGGTTTCAATGTCCTTTTTCGTTCTTGGAATTAATTGATCTTTATATTCTTTACAATAATCTATAATAATTAAAGGTATACCTTTCTCTTTCCCGTATTTATAATTTTCACCTCCAGGACATAGAGATGCATCTTTTCTTAAAATCTTAGCTACAGTTGTATTGTATTGATCAATTTTTTCATAAGGGTCAATAAGTCGATCATTTACACTTAAATCATTATCTCTTGAAAGATATTCAATAATAGATAAAGCACCATTAGAACAATAATTTCCCTTATAAAAATTTCCACCAAATTGGTGATTATTAAATCTTAATATCTTATCAAATTTTATCCTAAAACCCATTACATTCTCTACATGATCTGTGTCTATGCTAGATGGCTTTGTTGTCATCTTTTTAATATTATTTTCTAGAGATTCCTGTAATGCCCTCTGCCCATCTTCTTCAGAAAGGTAAACATTAAAATTAATGAAATTCTCAACAACCTCCTTATTATTATATCTAATTCTTACTCTTGATTCAACTTTAGCACCATCATCAAAAGTAATCTTTTTTTCATAATTATTATTAATTAAAGACATAGGGTGGGCTTTGTAATTTTCTCCATCAGTCGTAATCTCTAAATCAACACTTTTTAGATTCTTGTTAGGATTAATAACTGCTTTAAAGTTCATCTCTTGCCCTGTATCTGGTTCTCTAAATTCTTGCCAACCAAATTCCTCTGATAGGGATTGTTTTAATGAGTATCTTTCTGATGTATTAGAATCCGTATACTCCTGTGATAAAAAATTTAGATCTGGATTTTTTGGCTTTCCAGTTTTATATTTTGTATATCTTTTAGCAGGCTTTTTATTAATTTCATGATATGTAGGCTTAGGATTATTATTGTGTTTATTTATACTATCATCATTACTACAAGCATTTAAGCTTATTAAGCCGGATACAAATATTGGCAAAATATACTTATAACCTAATTTTTTAATATTAAACATTTTCACTTTAAGGTAGTAAAACTTATTAATAAATCTTTCGTTTTTATAGTCTTAATGTCTATTAACAATATAGCCTATTCACTTGCTTATAAATTTATATAAATAATCATAAGATTAGATTTAATATTATTTAAACTGATTAACCGCGAGATTGACAATAACCTGTAATTCCTTCTGCACATCCTACGCTAGTATAAGGAGGTGTTCGCGTAATATCCCCTGACTTATACCAATAAGCAGTACTCCCACCAACACCACAAATAGGATAACATCTATAGGAAACACAATGCTCCCCCTTATCCTTAAAAAAGCCACCATAACCATGCCCGCCTTTTTCTCCATCTGTAATACATAAGGTATTATATCCTCCGCTATCTACTTCATATGTACCTCCCTCTGCATCAGAACATTGATCTGAAATAGATACACAACCCCAATCAGGCATGCACGATTTGCCACTCCCACATTCATCATATGTTACAGTATACTTTCCATCTTCTTCTGTACATCTAACTATATTAGGGGTAATAGGGAAACACTGTCCATTCGCAAAATCTCCAGAGATCAGGTTCCAATCTCCATCTGCACAATAATCTTTCCCACCTCCTGAACAATATGCACTTTCATCTTCAGTAACAGTATTGTCTGCATCTTGCTCTTCTTCAGCTGGTCTATCAAGACCCACATCTGCACTATTTGTATATTCAATAATTGTTATAACATAACCTTCATTAGAAGAACCGAGATAAATTGTATCTCCTACAGCCCATTTATATATTTCCCCTCCTTCAACATGAATACTTGTATCACCAATATTAACTGGGTCAAGTAATTTAGCAGTACCTGGTAAACAACCAACCATAAAGTTATCGATATAAGATATAATATGTGGGAAACCACCTCTATTATCACTATCTATCCTTACATATACTGGTTCTGTAAATCCAGAAATAATTAAATAACCATTTGTATCCCCAGCATATTCCCATCTACTATTCTCCCAGCCCCAATAATAAGCATAAATATTTCCTCCTTCTCTCCTTAATCTTAATCTACCCATTATATCTGGTATTTTATCATTAGTTGCAGTATCCCCTGTCCAGACATTATCCAGTGTATAACCTGCTTCATATTTATGTCCATCACTTCCATTAAATATTCTTTGTATGCTTGCTCTTTTATCCAAACCTGTTCTTGCAAGATTTGTTAATACTTGCAATCCAACACTCCAACCTCTAACTTCACTGCTGTATCCTGATGAAGAATTTGAAACATCATAACTAATCATCATATCAAAATCTCCATCAAAAGTAAATTTATCTTTTGAATGAATAGCATTGTAAACTTGAGAACTAGAAGATGGCAGGTTATATTTTATTCTTCCATTATCTAAGGAAATATAATCTCCAACTACAGACCATTTTGTTAAATCTAAATTAGAAAATTTATCACTATATCCCGCACCATGATAAGGACAAATTGTATTTTCACTATTAAATGTATCAATACCTTGATAACCTTGGTAAATAGCATAAATCTCTTCATCAGTTAAGGCCATACTATATATATTTACTTCATCCATTGATCCATTAAAATAAAGATCATAGGTTCCAGTATTAGTCTTTCTCGCACCAAGTGTAACCATTGCATTGGAGTTTGTGTGGCTCCAAGAACCAGCCTTACTAGCGATAAGTACACCATCAATATATGTCTTTGCAATAGAACTATCATATGTTGCGGCAACAAAATGCCATTTATCATCCCACAAATTAGGTCCATCTAGATTATACACATCGACATCTGTACCAGAGCTACTATACAAACTAAGTCTTAGTGTACCATTAACAAGATAGAAATTATACGCTCTTTCTAATCCTGATAGAGAGCCGTATTTTGATAAAATAGTATTATACTCATGAGGTCCCACAAGAACATTTGTCCGCTTAGCATTTATCCAAGCAGTAAAGGATATATATTGAGGGTATAAAATTGATGAATTGCTTACAGTTACATAATTGCCAGGTATTCCATAAAAATTTAAACTATTACCAATAATACCTGGTTCTATACGTGGGGGTCTGCTTCCAATGATATTAATGCCAGAAATATGATTGGTATAATCGGTGATGGGGATATTATCAAGCTTTAAAGATATGATTGTAGCCCTGATTGTAGTACCGCAATCAGGGTTTCTTTCAAAGTTTAAACATGAAGAAGCTGGGGCTA
>JAGVYY010000016.1 GCA_018303005.1 Candidatus Woesearchaeota archaeon | reverse complement strand
TATACAGTAGGACCTAAAGAAAGTGACAGAATATTGGTCGGAAAGGTCTTGAAAAAATTGGGCGGAGACTTAGAAGCATTAGTATCTTCACCTTAATTTTTTATTTTTTTTCTTCAATAAATTTTTTCATTCTTTTGACAAAATCTTCTGTTTGAGTTCTTAACCTATCGTACTCTTTTCCGCTAATATATTTGATTTCTCTATGAGTTATCTTTTTGCTGACCAGATATAGCTCCTGCATTATTGAAGCATATTTGCTTTCAACCTTTCTTCCATTGACTAATCTCTCTCTCAGCATATCACCGGCATGCTCGGGGCTCGGAGGTATTTCTCCAATAGACATCAGAGCAGAATGAGCTGCATCAATACAAGCCCAGTATAGGTCAACAGCACCTGCAAGCAGATGATCTCTGCTTCTGAAAAGACTTGCATAACTCATAGTAAAATATGTTTCAATAGCTTCTGCACTAGGCCTTATCCTTCCGTTGTCTAGCAAAGCCTGCAAAGGATCAAAAAATCCAGTGTCTATGAGTGCAATTCCGCTTCTCAATATGTTTATAGCAACAGGATCTCCAGCTCTGACATATTCCCAGAAACTGCTGTATTTCATTGTTTGGACATGTATCCTCGGGCTTATGTCTAATATGGCTTTTTCAACAATAACTTTATATGCTTCCATTATCTCTGGATATAGTTTTATTCTGATATCATCTATGACAATCAACATGTCAACGTCATATCTTTTGTCTTTTCTTTGAGCAACAGAACCGAACAATATAATTGCAGAAATGAAAGTGCCAAATTCTTTATAGACTTTTTTGGCAAATTGCTGGGCAACATCAAAATCTTTTTGTTCAACATAAGGGTTGTTAAACCTTACATTTTTTTTAATCTTAAAATCCATTATTTCACCTCTTTTTTATGTAAATTAAAACATCTATTTAAATCATTCTAATTTTAGCTTTTATAGGTTATTGAAACAAATAACATATATTTAAAAACAAACATTAGAGTAAATGTTTATATGAACACAAAAGGAATAACATTAAAGCCAGAATTTGAAAAAGCAATCCTTGATTTGGGTTTTTCAGAATTCACAGAAATACAGGAGAAATGCATTCCTATAATCCGTGAAGGAAAAGATTTAATTGGATTATCCCATACTGGTTCAGGAAAAACAGCTGCATTTGGTTTTCCATCTCTCGAAAAAGTAATTCCGGAAAGAGGCATACAATTATTAGTGATTGTTCCAACAAGAGAACTATGTAACCAGGTTGCAAAAGAATTCGTAAAATTCACAAAATACAGAAGAACTGACATTGTTGAGGTATATGGTGGAATTTCAATAGGGCCTCAAATACAACATTTAAGAAGAGCAGATGTTGTTATAGGAACTCCAGGAAGATTATTGGATCATCTTTCAAGGGGGACTTTAAATACAAACAACATAAAGATACTTATTCTGGACGAAGCTGATAAAATGTTTGAAATGGGCTTTATTAATGATATAAGAAAAATAATCTCAAGAATTCCAAAAAACAGCCAGAAATTATTATTTGGCGCAACAATGCCTCAGGAAATAATGAACATCGCAAATAAATATATGAACAATCCAAAGAAAGTTAAGATGCAGGAATATGTTGATAAAAGCAAGCTTGTACAGCATTATTATCAAGTCGATAAACATAAGAAATTTTCTCTGTTAGCCCATATAATAAAGAAAGAATTAAGGGGCTTGGTAATTGTCTTCTGCAGCACCAGACATATTGTCGATATTGTAGATAAAAGTCTTGCCAAACAAAACATAAAAACGCAAGCACTTCATGGAGGAATGACTCAAGGCAGAAGAAATCAGGTCATGGAATTGTTTCGTAATGGAAAACTTGATGTTTTAGTAGCAAGTGATGTGGCTGCAAGAGGTCTAGATATAAAAAATGTCAACTTAATAATAAATTACAATCTACCAAAAACATCTCAGGACTATGTTCATAGGATAGGAAGGACTGCAAGAGCAGGGAACGAAGGGAAAGTTATATCCTTATTATCCCCTGATGATCATGATAATTTTAGAAGGATTCTTGAAGATAGATCTTTATTAATCCATAAAATAGAAACTCCACATTTCGAAAACATAGAATTCAGCAAGCCGCAATATAATAAAAGGCCTTCTTATAATAGATTTTCAAGAAATAGAAGATATTAAAATAAATAAAAAATTTAATTATAATTTATTCTATTGAAGTACAGCTATAATTCCAGTCGTCATATAAATAATTTTTAATATAAGTTCTTCCAGCATATATTAACTCAATTTCATTCCAGGTTAAATAAATAATATTCTTTTCTTGCATTTTCATATTTATAGTGATATTCTTTCCTTTTATAGTTTTTTATTTTCCTGATCGAAATTTACCATGGAATCCTCTCTATAGAATCAGGATCTTCAAGCGCTTTACAATATAATCTCTTTGTAAATAATTTAAATAAAACAAAATCAAATAAAGAAAATAACCCATTACGGCTTAAAATAGTTTTAATACTGCTTAATTCTAAATCAATTGAGTAATTTATAATAGTATCAAAGTCATACCAGTATCTGTCTTTTTTAGGTTTCCAGAAATAAGTAACTCCTTTCAACTCTTCAGTATATTTAACATGGGCATGTGTACTTTGTATCCCACAAGCTGTATTTAATTCCATTGTGCTAATAAAAGGAATACTATCATAAATATTTAATGGTAAAGAAACTAAAGGAAAGTGCTCCTCCAATAAACTGACCAATTTATCACCAATATCCAAAACTTTTTGTTGCATTTCATCAAAACCGCTTGCTTTAATGCGCGCCTCATCTAAAATTTCTCTCATGGTCCTTAGTTTATCTCCCACATAAAATATATCAAAATAGCCATGTACAAACTTTTCACATGAATTATCATACCCATCATACAATCTTCCAAAATGGTTAACATGCTTTTCACCAATTAATCCAGCAGCATTAAATTGTTTGGCAGTTAGTTCATATAAATCAAAAGGATAATCCCTATTTGTATTAATACTTAATTCTATGTTATATTTTGTAGGCATTTTAGTCTATTCAATTGATACACCACTCCAGAACTTAAAGTCTCTGTGCTCGTCTCCTAAGCTGATGTCAGGAGCATAACTCCCGACTGCATATCCGGGAACATAATTCTTGCCAAAATAACCTGATTCAATATCAGTCCATGATTTTGATCTGTAAATGGGCGAGTGTAAATTTCTCATTGCTTCTGTCCAGGCTCTAGCATCCTGATGTCCTGGCTCAACCAGCATCGTCCCTTTGTATCCAAACTCTTTTAGTTTCTTTACAAATTCTGCAACAGGGGCATTACCAAATCCAGGACTTACATGCTCGTCATAATATCCGAAATTATCACTTAAATGTACATGTCCGATGATTTCTCTTTTTTGTAGGTCTTCAACTTCTTTTAAGACCCATTTCTTGAACTCTTCATCATTTCCTGTAAAATACTTTCTCCATGTATTCAAATGACCAATATCAAATGTAGCTTTTATATGTTCCTCAGCAATTTTTTTTGCTTGTTCTTTGCTTAAATGTCTGGCTGTATCTTCAACTAATTTTTCAGCCATCTTTTCTCTGGAGGTTTCAATTACTTTTCTTAGCTCTCTTGGATCTGATCCATAAGATGTATCAAACAAGTTTTCAGGAGCAACAAACAATGGCCTTTCTAGTTTTTTCAGCTTTTCTTTGTCATATGCAAATATGGCAGCCCTGGCTATTGTTTCAGCGCTTCTGTTTAAGCCAACTTCTTCAATAGGCCTTAATGTGCTCTGTCTTTCTTTGGCAGTTTCAAGTTCTCTGCCATAGGAGATAACAGCTTCTCTGTAATATTTTTCTGTTGATTTTTTATCTTTGATTGCTTCGTCTAAGAATTTTTCAGGTTCCCTGATGAATTTCTCTTCTTCTTCTGGTATATGCAGGTTTAAGCCTCTTGCCAGGTTTGGATCAGACCTTATTCTTTGCCTTAACATAGCTCTTACAGCTTCTTTGTCCTGTGATTCATTTAACACCTTATTATAATTCTCTTTTAGGTTGTTTAAAGATCTCAATTCTTTCTCAAAATCTCTCACACCTGTGTCAAATCTTTCTCTTTCTCCTTCAAGCCTTTCAATCTGTCGTTTTTCAAATTCCTTTAACACATTTAGTTCAGATTCTTTCTGAATATAATTTTCATCAAATCCTGGATTTTTCTTGCGAAGAATATTTTTTTCCTCCTCAATATATTCCCAGAATTTCTTCTTCTCAAATTCTATCTTTCCTTCTGCATCCCTGACATATCCCTCATCAGGATTGTCTTTGTTTATCAATTTAGGCTTTGGTATTATGACATCTTTTTTTATTGCGCTAATCTCCCCTGTTCTTTTATCAGCAAAATATATCATCCCTTCTGTTTCTTCTCCTGGAAAACCTTCAAATCTTCCCTTTACACCCTCTGGCTTTACGTTTGATATTGGTCTGGGAAATTCTTGCGTATGTAATACAATAGGACCACCACCTGCTGTATCAGCAGCAAAGTCTATTGCTCTTTTAACCTCATTCAGGCTGTGTTCAGCGGCAGTTTTGCTGAATCCTTTTTCCTCAGAGCTGAATCCAGACAATCCACCAATGCCGAAAGTTGCATGTGTAGACAATTGAACCTCATTAAGTTTTGCTAAATGCCTTATTGATTCTCTTTCCTCTTTTCCATATTGTTCTGGTGTAGTAGACCCCTGTGCTAGATTACCCTTTCCTGATCCTGTAAATCCTAGCTCAATCCTGGAAGCACCCTGGAATATTCTTGTTCTTAAAGATTCTACCTGATCTTTGAAAGGTGGAGTTGATATTCCCAATGTTCCCGGGTCTAGGTTAAGCTTCTTTGCCACAGGATTGTCCAAAGTATGCCAGTAATCGCTTTCAAATGCCATGTTTGTGTTTGTTAATCCTTTCCTTGTTATATATATCTATCGCAACATCACTTTGTCCATATTGTATGGTTTTTTCTACAATTGCGAATTCATGCTCGGTTTTTTTCCTGTTTTCCTGCTCTTTCCCGATATTATACCGTACTGACTCATAATTTTGTGAATAGCTGTTTCCATATTTGGTATTAGAAACGCCGTAATTGACATTGTTGTTTGTGCCTTTATCCCTTGGCAGATCTTTCGCAAGCTCTTCTATTGCATTTTCTAATTTAGAACTCTCTTTGTTTCTTGGATTCAGGCCATGAAACTCATGATTATAATCATTTTTAGCCTGGCCTTCTCTTAAGGTATTTTCAATCCTTGCTACAGCCTGCTGCACAAGCTCGGTATTTATCCTTAAAAGATCTTTTTTCTCTATATCATCTTTAAAACTCTCAATGTCTTTCTTTACATTATTTTTTACACCCTCACCTTTAATGTTTTTCAATAATTCTTGCAGATGACTGAATCTATTCAGGAAATCCTTGTTTGTTGCACTATCAGAGGATTTTTTGGTATTCAGGAACTCATTTTTTTTAATTTTTTGCATAAGAATAATATCAAGGAAATGTTTTATTTAAATATATGTTTTATATGAAAAGTAACTTCGCAGTTCCTTTCGTTGGAAGCCAATCAATTCATTAGTTGGAGGATGTCATTACCAGGTAACCATTCTGTGCGCTTTCTTGAAAACATCATATAGAATCCATAAGTTTAGTTTTGCCTCATCTTCAGCCTTTTTCTTTGCATCCATAAAAGACCAATGGCTTTCTTCCTTTTCTGTCATGCTTTTTAATTTTATGGAAAAGATGCCACTGAACCCTTTTGATACATTGCTGAATCCTTCTGTAATGCCTGAAAAAAATGCAGTCAGGATATTCTTCTTCTCCTCTTTTTTAACTTCCTCATCCTTCTTGAACCATTTCTCGCCTTCCTGTTCTAGATAATTCTTTAAATCATCCTTTAAGGATTCCATTGACTCATACACAGAAGCTATCAATTCCAAATCCTCATCCTCTATCTTTTTCTTATATGCTTCTATCTGTTTCTGTGTCAGGGCATAAGCCTCAAATATAATCTTGGAGTCTCCGACATGTAGAGCTCCTCTCTGGAACTCTTGTTGGTATGCCATCTGCGGAATCGAGACATAATCAAATTTCACTATTATGCATGGAAATACTTCTTGTTTTTCGCTCTCCACTTTTTTTGCAAGAATCTCTAATTCTATTTTGCTTGTATCAAATGCAGCAACAATTTCAGGATAATTTTCCTGACTTGACTGCAGCCTTTTGATGTTTCTCAGATAAGGTTTTAGCCATGTTATGTACATCCTCATGACATTATAATGCTGCCTTAAAAATTTCAAGACAAAACTCTTTCTCTGCCTTATCTCTTTTCCTGTGGTCTCTTTCCACGTCAGATATTGCCATAATTTTCTTCTCAGGACTTCTCTGACTTTTCTGTTTATGCCTTCCAGGTTCTTGTATTTTCCTTCACCACCAGAAATCTCTGTCTTAACATCACTTACCTTCTCAGGATGTATTGTAAAGAATAAATCAGGCAGTATAACAAATCCTACTTGGCTTCCCAATCCAAGGACAGAGCCAGGGTTCTTGCTGCCACCTTCAACAAGGTCTATCCATATGCTTTTTAATGCAATCTCAGAATCTTCCCAATCAGGTCTTTTTCTGTCCTCGCTATTGTTATAATAAGTCAGCCTTTCATCAATTATCCTTAGCTCTCTGACAATCTGGAATAAATCCCTGGTCATTCTTCCCAATGTTGCCATATACTGCGATACCTTTTCCTGCTGCAATCCCTTTCTCTGTTCAATGCTCCCGAAAAAAGCGCTTGTTTCACTGGCAGAAAATATATCTTTTATCTTTTCAACCTTAAATTTAGGACCATTAATAGCGCTAAGTCCTGAAGGCTGGGTTGACTCCAGAAATTTTATAATCCAAAAATAAAATTTTTCTATGCCGGCACCTGTTTCTTCTACTTCAATGAAAAGGCTATGAACTGGTTTGCCAATAGGGTCCTCCTTCTTTGTTTCCTCTTTTTTCATCTCAGCCATTTCTAAACACTTATAAACGCGCATACTTTTAAACCTTTTGTTATGAAAAAGGTATTGCTGATTGTTTTATTGATATTCCTGGATCAGCTGACAAAATTTTTGATTCCAGGAATTACAAATACAGGTGCAGCATTTGGCATATTACAGGAGAAAAATTTATTACTGATAATTCTAAGTTTTATTGTTCTTTTTGGAGCAGTATATTATTACAGGAACTATCATGATTTAAGGATCAGTATATTGCTGATTATTGCAGGAACTGCTGGAAACCTGATTGACAGGCTGTTGTTCGGATTTGTCCGTGATTTCATTGATTTGAGATTCTGGCCTGTCTTTAATTTGGCAGATTCTTATAATGTAATAGGCGCTTTGCTGCTTGTTTACATCGCTTTTATAAAAAAACAGGAGAAATGAAAATTACATTTGGTTTAAATCTATTGACAGGTTAAATTCTTAATCAGTTCAATTAATCTGTCAGGTATGTCATCATATTTGTCTATGAATGCATCAATTCCTCTTTCACCATATTTTCTTGATTGATTCTGCATCACTACTCATCGCAATGAACCTTATATTGTCAAAATATTCTTTTTCTCTTATCTTTTGGAAGAGTTCATAGCCATTCATTCGAGGCATATATGTGTCAGACACTATTAAATCTATATTATTTTTTCCAGCTTTGATCAGAGCATCTGTACCATCAGAAGATGTAAAGAGAACATAATCTTTGTCTAGTTTATTTGTGATAATGCCAATTAGTAAAAACAAAAAGTTATAGTCATCATCTACCACCAGTATGTTATGTTCCTTATTTGTCATTTCTTTGTCAGATTAAACTACCGGTTAATTAAAATCTCAGATTATCTTGGTATTGTGTATTTTTTTACAGCATTATAAACATATAAAGATCTGATTGGTTTCTGCAGGATTTCCTTTACAATAGCTCTATGATTATCTGATAAATTTTTCATGTCATCAGAATTGCCGCTGCATAATATGACCGGGATGCTTCTATATCCTTTATCATTTAGCTGTGTCAGAAATTCCAAACCATTCATGATAGGCATTGTAATATCAGAGACAATCACATCAGGCGTTTCCGGTTTAATCTCTTCTAGTCTTTTCAGGGCATCTGCTCCATTTTCTGCAGTTAAAACTTCATATTCAAGGTTATCTTTTTCTGCAAAAATCGGTAGGGCACGGCTTAAAATATCTCTAATAGTATATTCATCATCTATAACCAGTATTTTGTATTTGTCTGTTTCCATTATAACTTTTCCCAGGCATTATTGAAAAATTGCTCTAAAGTGCTTGCAAACAATGGCGTTTTTACCCAGACTGCTGAGTCATAAGCTTCATGGATATTCTCATCGCTTGTTAGAAGAAATAATATTTCCTGCCCATCTACAATGCAAAATCTCGATTTTATATTGTCTACATGCTTAAATTCAGCATATTCTTTCAAATCTTCAATTGCTATTTTAACTTCATCATTAAAAGGAACTAATATCTTAACATTTACATTCTTCAGTTTTTTCAGGTTAGATTTCAGCATCTCACTCTTTCTTACAAGTCCTTTACTTGTTGTCATCAATATGATATTTTTCTTGGAACTCTTTATCATGCTCGACAATTGGTCATATACATTTCTTCTTCCTTTCAATGCTCCGGAAAGATTAGTTGGATCAATATGTTCAATTCCATTTTTGTACAATAAATCCAGTTCCTTAAAATCATCAGTATCCTTCATCTTTTCTACAACATCCATGCTCTCTTTTGCTTTTTCCATAAAAGAGTTCTTTACTCTGTTGACTACTTCATTCGGCCTTACAGCTATATATTTTATAGGTTTGCCTAATTTCATTATGGTAAATCCTCTCTTTTCCAAACTTTCAAGGACATCATAGCTCCTTGATCTTGGCACTCCTGAAATCTCAGATAATTCGCCAGCGCTTGAAATGCCTTTACTTAACAAAGCAGCCCAAATTTTAGCCTCATAAATATTTAAATCAAAAATACTTCTTAGCTTTTTCAAAAAATCTTGTTTTACTATCATCTTGTTATATCTCATTACTATAAGATAATAAAAGAATAATAATACAGTTTATAAATCTTTCGTTGTTATATAACTATGGAGTAACAACATAAAACGAGTATAAATATCTGTTTGATTAAATCTTTAATAAGGGAAATTTTTTTGAGCTTGTGAAGAAAATTGATAAACAGTAAATTAATCAAATCTTTGATAGAGTAGAACATAGTTTAGGTTTGTGGAAATGGAAAGAATAAAACATATTGTTCAGCTTTTTGAAACAGGTTTAGATAGCGAAGATTGTGTTGGCTATCATGGAACAAGTTTGGAATCTATGGAATATATTGTAAATAACGGTGTTTTACTTGGAAGATTATATGGTGCATCGAGAGAGATATATTTTTTTCCTTTCAAATCGAAATTTCAGAATCATCCTCTTAGAGATACTTTCCCTGATGAACATGATGTTATTGAAAGAACTTCTCAATATGCCGGGCAAAATGCAGAAAGTCATTATTTAATAAGATTACTTGATTTAGATATAGAAAATGCAAAAGATTATGTTGAGTCGCTTATGTTAAGTGAAGGAGATTATTTTATGGATGAAATATTAAAAAAACATCCAAAGTTAGGATTCCGAAGAAGTAATTTGCTAAAAATTATTCATGAAGCTGAAAAAAGAAAAGGTTTTATTTTAGGTTTAAATTCAAAAGTATTGCAATCCTTTAAGATGGGAAGTGGTGATATTAAAGAAGGAGATTTAAAAATAGTCTGCCCAAATGGTTTACCATATAAATATTTATCAGGAATAGAACCACTTGGACAAGAAGAATGGGACTATCTTGTGAAAATTCAAAATTCTATAATACAATAATTTTTATAACTATAATAATTTTGTGTTGATATTCATAAACTATTATTTGTATATAAACTTATCAACTTCTTTTCTAGCCTTTTCTCTTTTCTTCTGGTGCTCTCTTAAAAAAGAATTTAACTTATCAATTAAGATCTGCTTTAATTCTCCTGATAATAATCTTCCAGTTTTATAATCATTATAAATCTTCTCTAATTTTTTATCATCCTCTTCCAAGAAAGTTAACCATTGGTAACTTACATCTATCTCTGGATTGCCGCCTTTCTTCTTATGTTCCTCTACAGTATCCCTACCGCCAGAAAAGGCATATTTTTTAATCTTGCTCTCAACTGTCTTCTCATCATCCGTCAATGCAATGTAAGATTCAGGTTTAGAGGAGGACATCTTTGTGTTAACACTTTGTAGTCCAGGCATAAATCTATGGTATGTGGCAGCTGGAGAGATGAAATTAAATTCTTTTTTCATTCTTGCAGCAACATCCCTGGACAATAAAAGGTGCGGATGCTGATCAATGCCAACAGGAACCACAACAGGCCTTGGTCCTCCAAACTCATTCAGTTCAGGATGCAATATGTCAGCAACCTGGGTTAGGGCAGAGATTATCTTGCTCGGATTTATCTCCCCATAAATAGCATTTATCTCATTGAATGTAATCTCTCTTGCAATAAATTTGCTCAGGTTATTATAGCTTTGTTTCCAGTCAGATTGAAAATAAACATAGCAATTCTTGGGCTTTAGCCCTAATGCAATATAGTTGATTAGATATTCTTCAATAGCTGTACTCCTTGCTTCCTTTAGAGAGATGTTTCTTGTTAGATAAGATTCAATGTCTGCAACAGTAATGAAACATTCAGCACCTAAGTTCTGGTAATATAACATCTGGTCTATAACTAGCTTATGGCCCAGATGCATTTTGCCGCTTGGCATCAATCCGGTAAGCATTACAAATTTCTGTCCATTGTTTATAGCATCCAAGACGACATCAAATCCAAGATGTCCGAAGATAATCCCTCTTCTCATATAACTGCTCGGATTCTTTACCTTGCTCATGATATTGGAGAAAGGGGAAATGCCGAATTCTTTCATTAATCTTCCATAATTTTCAACATTAATGCTACTCCATGGATCAATTACTTTCTTCATAATATTAAACCTCTGTAAATGCCTGATTCCTTACATAATCCTTCATTATTTAAATGTTGCCAAGAAATTGATAATTGTGTTGTCCTGAATTAATGTTCCTTCGCTGATTTAGTTGGGCGTTACACATTCTTATTTTTTCCTCTTTTTTTCTTTGAATGCCTGGTATGGTGTTCTTAATCTTTCTTCACTTGTTGTTAAGCTCATATGTGGTCTTGTATAATTATAAAGCTTTATTGCTTTCTCAAATGTTCCTGTATGCTTCCATAGCTTCTTTATTGTTCCTACCAATCTTTCCAGCTTTCCATTGCTTTGTGGATGTTTTACTCTAGCAAATATCTGCTGTACTCCCATGCTTTTTAGATACGCTTCTACTTGGCTTTCCCCTTTTTCTTATTGGAATCATCATTACTTGTGTAAACACTTCCATGGTCTGAATGGAATTGTTTAGGCCTGCCATACTTCAAACTCTGCTTAATAACCTTTAAGGTATTTTCTGCTGTAGCATGCTTAAACTTGCCATATCCTGTAATGAATCTTGAAGCGTCATCCTCTACCAGAATTATCTTCCAGCTGTTAAACTCAAACCAGTCACTATGAACAAGGCTCAGGCTATGCCTTTTCTCATACCTTACCCATTTACGTTGATATTGCTTCATAGGCTCATTCCTTGCTAAGCCTTTATCTTTTAGTATTTTGTGTATCTTGTTATGGGGCATGCCTGTTATCTTTTCAAGCATTACTGCACCTACACCATAATGCTTGAATGCTTTTTCAACAAGATTTATTTCATCCTCTTTTATATCAATCTGCTTTCTTCCTGCAGACAATAGCACTGGATCTCTTATTCCCTTATATTTTCTGTAAACACGTCTTGCATGTTGTGGGGTTATATCTTGTAGCTTAGCTATTGTGTATAATCCAAGTTCTCTCTTACCCATTTGCCTTATTATCCATTTTATCTTTCTCTTGTTAAGCTTTTTCATAAAAACTTGCTTAACATTATGGCTTAACTTATTTATCGAGAGAACATTATTTCGGGATAGTACAAAGAAATTGATAATTATCTAAGAATCGTTTAAGATATATTAATTACTATGGTCTCTTAAGGATAAATAAAAAAAGAAGTTAACCCTGACAATTTTAGCTAAATCCTTCTTTTCGTGGCCTTTCTAAGTCCATAGATTATAATTAAAAGGACAGTAATATATGCAACTAACATAAGAACAGGAGTTAAAAGATTTTTTAGAGGTTCTCCAAATATCAATATCTTCCTCAAGAGTCCTTCTCCGATTACAAATGGATTGAACTCAGCTATTCTCCTTATCCCAAAAGGCAGGGTTTCTATAGGCAATATGGTATTCGAAAAGAATAGCAGGATAGCACTTACAGAAACAGCTGCCAGATTTGCTGTCTCACTGGACTTGAAAAGATAGCCGATTAATGTTCCGATCAAGACAAATGTGGATGCTATTAAAAATAAGGCAATATATACATTTGACATAACTGCCTGGCTTATAGCAGTCTTCGTGACCAAAATCATTACTGTAAATATTATAAACAGCTGCAGCATTATTATGATAATATTGGAAAAGAAATTTCCAAGAATAAAGACAATGTCATATGTTGGTGTTATAAAATTTCTGAAATAAGCAGAAGAAGATTTTTCATTTATTATTATTGTTGAAGCAAGTAATATTCCCGAGAATAATAAAATCAAGACCAGTAATGAAGGAAATGTATTTCCAAGATGGGTTTTTTCAGAAACTAATGGTTTTATTTCTGTAGATATCGGACTGACAATCTTCCTTACGTCCTTGATTTCTATCTTTCCAATATCCTGGGTTATTGCGTCAATTGTATTAGAAACATCCTTGACAGCTTCTTTGTTGCTTTCCAGAGAGGTTTTTATTTCTGTTACTTCATCTGTATTTGTTTCCTTGAACTTCTTCACATCTTCTATCTGTGTTCCAAGGTTTTCTAACAATCCTTTGATTCTTGAAGCGAATTTGCTGACAGCTTCTGCTGCATCTCCTGTCAGGTTATTCTCTGTTTTTATCTTGTCTAAATTATCACCTATGTCAGATATATTAACATCATACGTGTCATTTAGGTTATTCATACTTGATTCAACAGATATGACTTTATTGTTGGCACTTGCAAGATCACGGCCAAGATTGGCAATTATTGGTTTTTTTTCGTTTAATTTTTTATCAGCATTATCTAAAGAAGTCAGCAAGGTATTTGTTAAGGCAGTGCTTATCTCAGCAGATTTTAATGAAACTTTTGATGATATAGAATTGATTATGGCTCCGACAATATTAATTCTTGTCTTGTCGACATAGAAGACAATGGCGCCTTCATCTCCTTTAACATTTAGGTTGCCAGGTATTATAGCACATACATGGTTAATCTGGTTTTTTACAGAATTGATGCAGCTTTGCTCATCATTTACCCTTACGATTTTGTAGGAGTTATCCTGCAGATTGGTTATTATTGATTCAGATAGCTCACTATATCCTGAAGAATAAGTTGCAACTTTTATGTCAAATAAAGAGGATGTGTTGAAAGACAGGCTTATAAGCAGCATAAGCATCAGAGGTCCAAGAAGGACTATAACAGCAGAGGTCCTGCTTCTTATTAGTAATTTAAAATCCTTAAGTATCACCCTTGCTAATTTTAACATCCTATGTTGCTCCTTTTTTATAAAATCTTTTTTTATATATCCACACTTTATTCTTTAAATATTGATATAAATTTATTATTGTTTTTTGATAACAGCTTTTCCTTTACCATATTCTTTCTTTACTTCCATTTCCCTATTAATCAATTCCTCAAAAACTTCATTTAGCGTTGGTCTGTTTACATTTATTTCAACTATTCTCTCTTTTTTTACATCTATCAATCTTATTAGGTTCTGCAATGTAAATAAAGGATTCTGGCTGTAAACATACAATCTTTCATTCCAGACTTTAACACCTTTGACCTCATTATATGCATTGATCTGCTTCATCGCATACTCATAATTTTTGTTTTCAGTCTTTAAAATAATCTCGATGCTTTTGCTTAAAGAATTTTTCAGTTCATCAACAGTTCCTGATGCTAGTATCTTATGATTGTTCAGGATTGCTACTTTGCTGCATACATCTTCCATCTCGCTCAGCAGGTGCGACGTTATTATCATCGTGACATTTTTTTCCTTGTTGATCTTTTTTAGCAGATTATTGATATCTCGTCTCAGAATCAAATCAAGATCTTCTGTCGGTTCATCTAATATCAACACCTTTGGATTGTGCACAAGAGAACATGCTATGTCTAGTCTCTTCTGCATCCCGCTGCTCAGTTTCCCACCTAATGTATTTTCAGCGTCCTCAAGTTCAACAAGCCTTAATAGTTCGGGTACCATATCTTTTAGTTCTGTATCAGACACATTATACATCCTGCCAAAATAAAACAGGTTTTCCTTTACAGTCAATTTGTCATAAAAAGAGCCTGACTGTGATGCAAAGCCGAACTGCTGCTTGACATTGCTTAAATCCTTTAGCAAATCTCTTGATTGGAAGATTACAGACCCCTTGTCAGGCTTGAAAAAGCCGATTAATATGTTTAGTAGTGTTGTTTTTCCAGAACCGCTTATTCCGATAATGCCAAATATATCACCATAAGAAATATCAAGGTTTATATCATCCAAGACAACATTCATGCCAAAAGTTTTTGTAATATCCTGAATTTGAATAAAAGGTAAATCTGCCATCTTTTTTCTTTTAAGATAAAACCAAAGGGAATATATAAAACTATCTCTATCTATGTATTGTTAAGTTAGCGGAATCTGGATCTATCAAAAAATGGAGGATTAGAATTATTTATAAAGTTTATAATCAAGCCATTCTTTGTCTTCATTTCTAAACATATATTCCAATCTTCTATCTATTTCCCTTCTAAGCTCACGATTAGTTTCGTGCCTAACACCGAACTCAAACTTAAGAAGCCACAAAGGTGTTTTTCTAATATGATAATAAGTTTTTTCCCTCATTTGTCTAGCCACCATATCGAACATAAGATGTTGCGCGAATCTTTCTGATCCGTTGGGGCTATCCCAAGAATAAGTAGCCTTAAGTTTTTTTAATTTTAGATATACGGGATCTTCTCTAACAGGATCGGCATCTAAATAATAAGCCACAAGGTTGCCTCTACATATATTATCATACATAGCATCTATTTTCTGAGGCAGTTTAGGAACACCATAAACTTTTTGGTTTCGTCTAATCTGCTTCATTTTTTTCTGTGCATTTTGTTTTGATTCCATAGTAATTATTGTATCATAAAGGTATATAAGTATTTATCCTACCATATGGTAGGATAATAATAAGAATTATAAAGAGAGCAGAATTGTCAATAATATGGACACAGATATACTAGAAGACTTAGGACTAACCTCTACTGAGATAAAGGTATACTTAGCATTGTTAGAACTAGGTTCTGCATCTGCTGGAACCGTACTAGAAAAATCAAAACTTCCCAATTCAACACTACATAGGGATCTTAATTCTTTAATTGATAAAGGATTAGTAAATTATATTTTAGAAGGTAAGAGAAAAATCTATCAAGCTACTAATCCAGAACATTTTTTTAATTTCATTGATGATAAAAAGAAAAGATTTGAGGAAATTTTGCCTGAATTAAAAGAGAAACAAAGGGCTGTAAGAGAAAAAGAATTAGCATCAATCTATAAAGGTATTAGGGGAATCAAAGAAGTTTATAGCATCATGATAAATGTAAAAGGTAAGGAATATAATACTTTTGGAGGAGGACCAATAGCTGCTAAGATTATGGGTTTTACTTGGTGGTTAAATCTACATAAGAGAAGAGTTGCCAATAAACTTCCTTCTAGACAAGTATTTGATGAATCAGTTCGGTGGGGTGGAAAAGATATTAAAAAAAATCCATTAACTAAGATAAGATATGTTGATAAAGAATTTGCTCAATTCCAGGAAACAGTTATTGTAGGAAATTATGTCGCTATTGCAGTGTTTTCAGAAAATCCATATGCATTTCTAATAAAGGATAAAAATGTTGCAGATAGCTATAGAAAACACTTTGAGTTATTATGGGGAATTGCCAAAAACTAATCAAATCTTACTCATCTTAATCAGATCTAACCACTTATTCAAATACGCAAGGAGACACTCCTGTAGAAATGAAATCTTCTTGAACCAAGAAGAAATCAACTATTCTGTTTTCAGGAAATGTTTCTTCTATCTCTTGCTCAATCTCTCTAACTTCATATCTTATCACAAAGTTAGAACAATTAAATATTGAGCGTTATGAAGACTTATCTCCCTTAACGCAACAATACACTCTATCTATGTATTGTTAACTCGCCTTGAATTTCATTATATTTTCCACGTTTTCAGATAGCACCTTACCTGATTCAGAATCTATCCTGACATTCAGCAGATTAAGGGATGACATAAGAAAAGTCATGTTCCAGAGCTGTCTTTTAATATATTGCAGCACAACAATTTTTCTAAGGACGTTTTCACTTTTGTATTTTTGATTTTTAATATTGTCCATGATCTTTAGTGCTTCGTCAAAATCTATCTTGACATCATCAAGATTTAGAACTTTCATATTGGATTTATCGTTCCTGAATATTCTTGAATCCGCAAGCTCTTTTATATTCAGGTCTTCAACGACAAATGTTTTTATCATGTCTTTTTTGGGCAGATAAAAATCAAATTGCCAGTTGTTTTCATCATCAGTAAAAAAGCAGCTGCATAGGAAGCTGTCCTTGTTTTTTTTCTTCCAGGATTTATATACCTTGGAGCTTTCTAACTTAGAGAATGAATTTAACATTTTTATTCTCCAGATTATCTCTGATAATCTTTAAAAATTCAGAGATCTTCATTCCATATTTCATTTTTCCATCAAGAGTTCTTACAGCAAGTGTTTTGTTCTCTATCTCCTTGTCGCCGATTGTTATTGTCAGTGGGATATTCTGTAATTGTGCATCCTTTACTTTTTTTGAAATGCTTTCGTTTCTATCATCTAATTCAACCCTAAAACCTTCAATGCTTAGCTTTTTTAAAACATCTCTGGCATATCTGACATTCCTGTCAGCTATACTCAGTATCCTTATCTGAACAGGGCTTAACCAAACAGGAAACTTACCGGCAAAATGCTCTATCAAGAAAGCCATAAATCTTTCATGTGTAGATAAAGGAGCTCTATGAATGACAAAAACATCCTTGTTTTCAGTCCCATCCTTATCTTGATAAGTTAAGTCAAATCTTTCCTTGGCTGCAAAATCTAATTGGATAGTAGACATAGTCTCCTCTCTTCCAGTTACAGCTTTAAATTGAATATCTACTTTAGGTCCGTAAAATGCAGCTTCATCTTCAACCTCAAAAAATTTAACATCCAATTCTTTTAAAACTTTTCTCAGGATATTCTCTGTGTATTCCCAATTTTCAGGTTCATTAATATATTTCTCCTTATTTTTTGGATCCCATTTAGAAAGTCTAAACCAGTAATCTCTTAATTCGAAAATTTCATAATATTCTTGAACCAGCTTTATTACGTTTTTAAATTCATTTTCAATTTGTTCTTTTGTGCAGTATATGTGGGCATCATTCATCGCTAGCATTCTGACCCTTAACAAACCTGCTAAAGTCCCGGATAGTTCATTCCTGTAACAAACTCCATACTCAGCTATTCTTAGCGGCAAATCTCTGTAACTTCTAATCTCATGCTTGTACACTAAATGATGATGAGGACAGTTCATTGCCTTTAGGTAATATTTGCCGTCATCCATTTCCATTTCAGGATACATGCTGTCTTTATAGTAAGGCAAATGACCTGATTTAAGATACAATTCTTTTTTGCCTAAATGTGGTGTTGTTACTCTGATATATCCTGCTTTTTCTTCTTTCTCCTTGACTAGTTTTTCAATCTCTTCTTTTATTATATTACCTTTCGGCAGCCATATGGGCAATCCTTTCCCAACCAGATCAGAAATCATAAATATGCCAAGTTCTCTTCCTAGTTTTATATGATTCCTCTTTTCAGCCTCTTCTTGTTGTTTCAAATATTCATTTAATTCTTTCTCGTTTTCGAATTTACATGAGGTCCTTTACACAAATCAATAAAATCACTATCCTGATAAAATGTAATTTCATCATCTTTTAAATCTTTTAGTAGTTCTAATTTATAAGGTTCATCTTTCAATATTATTTGAGATTCATTTCTAGTTTTCCTGCTTTCTACAAATTTATAGTCTTTTCTTGTTGTCTCTCTCATCTTGTCCTCGATTCTCTTCAGGTTTTCTTCCTTGATTTCTAGATTGTCAAAATCATAATAGAATCCATTCTCAATAACAGGCCCAATGCCTAGTTTAGATTTAGGGTATAATTCCTTCACAGCCTGGGCCAGGACATGAGCACAGGAATGTCTTATCTTCTCAACCTGTCCATTATTAGTAATACTGTTCATGATTTCTTTATTTTATATATTAATATATAAAATTATCCTCAATCAGCAGAATGTAAAATTGATCATAGGAAAGTATTTAAATAAATCAATTAAATAAGTGCAGCATGAATATGTTAAAAAAGATTGTGATTTTATTGTTATTGTTAATTCCAATAGCAAATGCAGAAATCCAGATTTCTAAAAATATTTATACTACATATAATTATGGAGACAAACTATCTTATGATGTTTCAATAACCGAAAATGAAAATCTACAGGGTTTTTTAAGCTCAACATTAATCTGCGAAAGATATTCTACAGATTACTACACAATTCCATTGTCCTTGAAACAGGGCAGGCAGGATTTTTCTATACCAGATCTGACACTGACAGAAACCATGTCAGGAAATTGCAGAATAAACGTCAATGTCCAGGATTTGGAAAGAGATATGATAGAACAGAAGAGCTTGCCTGAATTCAGTGTTAAAAACGATTTAACTATAGATGCATTCCTGAACAGGCAGACATTCAAGCCAGGGGAGACAGTAATTTTGTCCGGAGATGTGAAGAATTCAAGAGGGGACCTGTTGGACAGTATTCCGGTTCTTGTAACAATAGACAATTCAGAAGGAAAAACAGCCAATATAAATGAAAAAAAGTTTACATTGAGCTTTGATTTGGACAAGGGAATTAAATCATTTGAGCATAAAATAACACTTGAAGTCAGAGATAATGGCAATATTGGAGAGAAAACAATAAACTTCTACATAACCCCTATTCCGATTAAACTGCAAAATAGTTATGAAAAAACAGAATTTCTTCCAGGTGAAAAAGTAGAGATTGAGACGCTTTTATATGATCAGGCAGATGACAAAATAGACAACAATGCAATAATAAAAGTCTATAATCCAAAGAATAAGCTGCTAACAGAAGGGGCAAGAAAGATAATATTTAACTTGGAGCCAGACGCCATGCCGGGAACATATAAAGTAAAGACAAAAGATGAAAAATTAAACATAGAAAGCTCATTTAAAGTCAAAGAACTGGAAAAAATTGATTCTGAGATACAAGGTAAAGTTCTAGTATTGAAGAATACAGGAAACGTTCCATACAAGGATAATATAAGAGTATTATTAAATGGAGACACAGGTTTCTCGAAATCAGTTAATATAAAACCAAATGAAGCCAAAACAATAAATTTGGCAAGAGAAATACTAAAATCAGGGGATTATTTCATTAAATTAATAACAAAGCAGGACACAAGGTCTTTAGGAGAATCTACATTAACCTATGAAAAATCCTTTGGCGAGAAGATAACAGGACCGATAACCGGCTCAGTTGTTTCTGTAAGGGATAGTTATGGTTATGCTCCTTTTTATCTAGTTCTTATAGCAACAATCATGGCAGTCATATTAATTGCATATCAGAAAAACAAAAAAACAACATTTCTTAAAAATGAAACAGACAGGAAAGAAGGAGAGAGATATAAGCAGATAGTAATGGCGAGGAGAGAAAACCCGCAGGCACATAAAAGAAAATTTGATATCGATGACAACGAAGTATCTGATTTTAGAAGAAGAATTCTGAAAGACATAAAATCCACAGAGAATAATCCGGTTAAAAGCAACCAGTATTCATCAAGGGAAGATTATGGCTACAGGGCAGTGAAGCCTAATGAAAACAAAAAAAACCTATTCGGAATGTTTGATTAAGGTATTTCGGCATTTCTATAAACTTAATACAACATTTATTTGTTATAAATAAGCCTCCAGTATCGAATGTATTGTCTTTCTTCCATTTTCCGCTGCCTGTAACCTACTATGTTTAATTTTTTCTTTTCTAAATGTTCTGTTTAAATATGTTGAAATCTCTGTAAACGGATAAGCTAACATTCCTGTAAAAAACAATGCAATCCCTTCTCCAGCCATCCCCCAATCAGAATAAAGCTCTATACCATAGGTTGGTTTTCCTTCTTTTGTACTTATCCTTCTACTATAACTCTCACATGATTCTTCTAGTGATATATCAAAACCATGCAAATTTTCAGTAATTTTCTCTATTAAACCATCACTATTAGAAAACATAATTTCTACATCAGCAATGCTGTTTTTAAGATAATATATCAAATTTGCTTCTAATGTTTCTTGTTTTCCCTCTGTATCTATATAATTATAATAATATTTCCCTAATAATTTTACTAACTTATACGAAGGATAAATGAACGGTAATAAGATTAAAAATTGATTTTTTAATGGAGATTCATGCATCTCAATAATTAGATCAGATGAATCTATTTCATGTTTTATTGTTTCAAATCTTGTATCGGAACTGAGATTATTGCTTCCATACTTATCTGGAAATTTATCTATTGACAGTAATGGGATTATTGTAATATCATAACTTTCTTTAACCTTCTGCGAAATTTTATTCCTGCCCCAGTCATCAGCAAACCTTAGAATAGATTCTGTTGCCGCCCATTCATGCCCATGTATTGCCTGTAATAATATTTTCTTTTTTTGTTTTCTGCATTTCAACCTCAGAATTGGAACATTAAATGGATGTCCGTTTAAGCTCTCTAGTTCTTCATAATGAATGTCTTTATAAGAAGAAACTTCTTTTATTTTATCTCTTAACCATCCTTGATTTAGCCCACTTCTTGATGTTATTCTTAATCCCAATCCTAAAAACATTACATAAGCATTCCATAATCTTGTGTTATCTAAGATTTCTTCAAGTCTGTTATCATAATTTTGTTCCATTTCACGAGCTCAAAACAATAACTCTTTTTTTAATACTTATAAAACTTACTTTTATCTCAACTTTAAAATAGTAAAACTTTACAGAAAAGCTTTTAAATAAATAAATTTTATAATTTTATAACTTAATGATTATAAAAAGGAGGTGTATAAGGTGGCATTAGATTCAGTTGCAGCTACAGGGACATTAATTGTAAACCCATTGATTAGTCTATATAATTCTTTTATTAGAGTTTTTCCGGGAATTATAGCAGCCATAATAGTTCTTATAATAGGTTATTTTATTTCTTTAGGTATTAGTAAATTAGTTCATTACCTGTTGGATAAGGCAGGCTTGGAAAAATACATGGATAAGTCAAAATTATCCAGGGCTGTTGGAGGAATTAATATTAATACTCTGCTGGAAGAGATTACTAAATGGTATATCTTCATAATATTTATCCAGGCAGCAGTTGACATATTAAGTTTAGGTACTGTTTCTGTGTTATTAAACAGGTTTGTTCTATGGCTTCCGAATGTGATCGCAGCAGCATTAGTAATAATATTCGGTATCGCTGTTTCCCATATAGTGGCAATTAAGATTGAAGAGCATTCAGATATGAAGGGAATAATGCTATTGACAAGAATCTTGAAGACTATAATAATAATCTTAGTGGTATTGATAGCATTAGAGCAGATAGGAATAAAGACAACAATAATAGAAAATACATTCTTGTTGATTGTGGGTGCTATAGCAATTGGAATTGCAATAGCTTTAGGCATAGGCCTTGGCAATGGGATCAAAGCAGAGAGCAAAGAAATAATCCAGCATGTAAAAGACGCAATAAGCCATTAGCGCCTTTTTTTCTTTTTTCTTTTTATTTTATAACATATCTTAAAATTTTCAAAAACATAAATTTTCATAATATTGGTTATAGTGAAAAAATTATAAAAACAAAAAAAGCAAATTAGATTTATGGAATAATCTCAGATAAAACACTTGTAATGGCTGCCTTGAAAATATTCACATGAACAAAACTCTTATAAATCCTTTTTTTCTCTAGTTACTGATGGTAAATACAACAACAGAAGAACAGCAATTTTTAGTACCGCTGGATGAATACCTTAAAGTAGGGATTCATATAGGGACTAAGTACAGGACAAAATATATGGAGCAGTTCATATATAAAGTAAGAAGTGATGGATTAAGTGTGTTAAATATACAATCTATAGATAATAGGCTGCGACAGGCAATAAATCTCATGAATCAATATGCACCAGATGAAATAATAGTCGTTTGCAAAAGAGAAAATGGATGGAAATCAGTGAAAGCATTTGCAAAAGCAACAGGTATCAGAGCATTTGCAGGACGTTATCCTCCAGGTATATTAACTAACAAGAATCTTAAGAGCTTCTTTGAAACAAAATTAATCCTTGTTGTTGATCCGTGGAGTGAGAAAAATTCTATAAAAGATGCTATCAGGATTGGAGTTCCAGTCATAGCATTATGCGATACAAATAATGAGTCAAATAACATTGATTTAGTTGTTCCATGCAACAATAAAGGCAAGAAAAGTCTTGGTTTGATATTTTATATATTCGCAAAAGAGTATCTGAAGAACAGGAACAAGAACCTGAAAGAGAAAATTGATGATTTTACTGACGAAGAATAAAAAGATTTATTAAATTTACCATTTTGAAGATAAATATGTACACTCATAGATTTACAGATATTGAAACAAAAGTTGAAGCAGAGCGAGTATTTAATATCCTGTTTGAGAGCATTGACATACCTGGGAAACTAAAAAGTCAAGGCGGCACGTTTTTATCAAAAAATTTATTTTTCTATAATCCAAAATATTTCAAATCTAACTCACCCAATTCTCCTAAAGGTTATGAACATCAACCAATGATAAAAGAACTAGATTATGACTCATTAACTGATGATATTTTAATGCAACGATTAGAAGTTCTTAGAAAGAATAGTATTGGCTACGACTTTATTTCTGAAGTAATCTTTAGTGAACAGATTCCCGGATGCTTAATGGTAAAGATATTCCCTGATTATAGAAATACTTTATCATATGATAAAGTTAGAAATTTATTAAGGGGAGAAGATCAGTAAAATCTCTGAGCACCATAATTTATATAGTAATACTTCCTAATTATAACATGCCGATAAAAATAGAGGAAGAATTAAGGAAATTGCAGAATGATTTTATTGTTCTGACTATAGTCCCATCTGACAGCTATGATGAGATAAACTCAACAATATTAAATTTCTTGGTAAAGAAAGGCAAAGGAACCTATATTACAATAAACAAGCCTTATTCTACATTGATCAAGAATCTAAAGGATAAAGGGATGAACCTAAACGATCTTTATTTCATAGATTGTATAACAAAAGAATTAAGAGGAAGTTGTATTGGTGAAAATTGCTCTTTCATCGAGAGCCCGCAGGATCTGACAGGCGTTGCCGTTGCCTTGGACTCATTGTTCAAGAAAGAGAATCATGAATTCATATATATAGATTCCTTAGATACATTAAGTGTTTACAATGATATAAACAAATTGATAAAATTCTTCCATTTTTTAACAGGGAAGATAAGGTTGCATAGCTTAAGCGGAGTAATAATAGGCATCCATGAGGATACAGACAAAGCCCTAATCTCAAAATTGACACAGTTTTGCGACAAGGTAATTGACCTGTCTTAAAGAATTAATTTCTTGTTAAGAATTTTATTATTTTCTCATATATATCATTATCTTTTCGATCTTCAACTCCAGCATCAATGTTAGGATTATCATTGGCTTCTATAACATAATATTTACCATTGTACTCTTTAATATCAATTCCATACAAACCTCTGCCTATAATCTTGGCGACTTTCACAGCAATTGATTTCAGTTCCGGATTTATATCTTTTCTTTTGATCACAAATGCATGTCCTGTCCTGGGTTTTGAACTCTCTCCATATTTTATAATTTTCCAATGATTTTTGGCCATATAATACTTGCATACATAGATAACCTTCCTGTCAAGGACACCAATTCTCCAGTCAAATTTGGTAGGCATAAATTCCTGTAAGATAATTAAAGCAGATTTTCTGAACATCTGTCTGGAATATTTTAGATAACTCTTATAGCTGACAATTTTTTTTACGCCTTTTGATGCATAAGAATCAGGTAGTTTAATGACAAAAGGATATCCAAATTTCTCAACACCTTTTCTTTGCGTTCTTTTGTTTAATATCTTTGTTCTGGGTATTGGGATATGATTCTTTCTGAATAACTCAAACAAAAAAACCTTGTTGGCGCATTTCCTTATAGAGTCAGGATCATCAATGACTTTTATCCTACTTTCTTTGGCTATTCTTGAAGCAGTGAATGTATAATCTCCCGGATTTGTGGTAACTCTGATGAAAAGGGCATCACAGTCATTTATCTTTTTTATATTTTTTCTCGTGATAAATTCAAATTCATGGCCCAAATTTTTTGCTTTTTCAGCAAATATATTCAGAGCTTTTTTGTTAGAAGGAACGTCTCTAAACTTAGGATCGTACAAGCAGCATATCTTCATCTTTCTCTATCTCTCGATTAAATATCAATTTTTCATCATCTGTAAGATCTTTTACTTCTATAAACTTTATAGAATCTATAATGTTCTTTTCTTTGTTTATTTTTACTTGCAGCAATGGTACCGAGACAGCATAATATATCTTTCTCGCGACAGTCTTAAAGCCCTTGGATAATGTTCTGCCGAATATTATGTTTATCTTTTCTATTTTGTTTTCGTCATCTATTGTGTCTACCCTGAATCCATTTTTCTTCATCCTATGGAAGAAAAGGTTCTTGTTGTTAAGAGCAAGGATATCATCACTCGATGGAATAACTTTTAAGCCTCTTGCTTCTCCCAATAATGAAACATAGTACCCTATAGTAGAATAATTATACTTATCAGATATATTCACTAATAATTTTTTATCTGTTTTTTCTTCACTGTTTATAAACTTAAAAGGTGAGATAACAGACAATGTATCTTTTACGCTTGATTGTAAATGATCATTCATTTGTTTTGATTAGATATTTAATTTGTATTATAGAATGATTTTCTATTTAAAAATGTTTCTATTTTTTGTTAATTTCTTTCAGAATTTTACGTCGGAAAAATTTCTGTTTTAGTAATATATTTTTCTGTATTATAATTCTAAATCCGGTGAGAGGGATTTGAACCCCCAGCCTTGCGGTACCAGCTGACTATCTTTCATCTTTAGAAAATTCCACATCAGATAGTGAATTTATCTACAGCCGCCTGCTCCGCCATTGAGCTACCACCGGTTAAATATATAATATAAAAATAATTTATAAACATAACTATCTGCGACTTTGTGATAACGCCTTTTTCTGGAACTGTTTGTTGTCAGTTAATAAAAAATTTAAATCAGCAAAGAGCGTTAACTTTAACACTCTCGCTTGAATCAGAGCATTTCCTTATTGTGAGGACCTTGTTGCTGCTGGTTATAATTCCAGAATTAAATCCTACAACGTTAGTTGCAAGGCTTTCAGAAAAGCCTTGAGTATCACCACTTTCAAAATAAACAAAGACTTCTCTGCTTCCGATATTAATACCATAATTCTTTTTATCCAGCTTAACAGGTAGGGTTACCTTTCTTATATATCCCGATTCAACCCTGGAGGCAAGATTAAGCTCATTTTTGATAAGCTTTGCCAGGTCTTGTGCATTTGTAATCTCTCTTTCTCTTAGACTTATGTTCAGGTATGTTATGTTTATTATTGTGAAAATAATTAAGACAACAAGAGCTACTCCAAGAAGTATCATAAACTCCAGCGATGATTGTGCTACCTTGTTCTTTAGCATGTTCCAGTGCAGCTATTAATACAGATCTCAACTTTTTGTCCTGCGCAGGCCCTTACCACCAGTTTTGTCCTGCCTCGGGGGACAGTATCAATCTTTTTCAACAAAAATTTTGAGTCAACAACCTTCACTATCTCGTATATTTTATTTTTTGAATTTTTTAGCACAAAAACTATCTCATTTGGTCCGCTTAATATAGCAGGTGTAACTCCTGTATAAGTAGCTCCACCCATAATTATGCTGTTTATTCCGCTTGGGAAATCAACAGTTACAGTATTCTGTGTTCCTTCACCATAAACGAAAACCTGGTTGGAGGCCTTTGATATTTCATTTGTTACACTGTCAATTTTTGAGCTTGCTACTGCATCATTGGTCTCGCCAGAGTATCTCATATATAAAATCAGGACAGGCACAAGAATTATTAAGACAATGATTATTATCCCTAAATATTCACTAGATGCCTGGCCTCTTTTTCCCATAAGGCTAGTATAGACCTGTAATTTATAAATCTTTATGATATAATCTTTGTAACATGTTCATTCTTCTGCAGTCTTATTACAGTATCTACAAAAGTTTCTATCTTTGGTTCATGGCTCACAATTATTATCTGTTTCATATTCAGTTCATTTAGGACATCTCTTATTCTGTCTATCTGCTCTTCAGAGAATCCATCTGTAGGCTCGTCCAGGATAATAATATCTTTTGTCTTGATGGTAGAAACAATATTGTTGATAACCTGGTTTAAAGCTAATCTGTATGCAAGTGCAGCTGCTGTTTTCTCGCCACCAGACAAATCATCATACTGAATATGGTAACCGTTCTGCTCAATAACAGGTGTAAAATCATTCTCCAATGCAACGCTAATGTTCTCTTCATTCATCAGAACATTGAACCATTTCTGGAACAAGGAATTGAAATCATCATATATCTTTGCCATTATGTTTTTTTCCATAACATCCACAAGGCTGAGAAAATACTCATTTGTCAGATGGAGAATCTCTTCTATCTTATCAATATTATTCTTTATTTTTGTTTTTCTGCTGATAGAATTATTCAGTCTGTTTAGCTCTGATAGGCTAGATTCAATCTCTTTTTCTGTCCTAGCGATGCCGATCTCAAGGTTTCTTTCCTTTGCTGTCATACCTTCAAGATTTTTCTTTATAATGTCAATGTTGTAAACCGGGATTTCTTTAATCTCATCAGTTATTTTTTTCCTTTTATTGTCAAGATCAGAAATATTTTTTATTATGCCCTCAGATTCTCTGTCAAAAGCAGAAATTTTTTTGTTCATATTATCAATGTTGAATTTTTTCAAGTTGATGATATCAACCTTATTTTTTAACTCTCTCAGGTAATTTAATGCCTCTTTGTTTTTTTCATATTCTTTATTGAGAATGGTATTTCTTGAGCTTAAATCATTGAACTCATTTTCCAGATTTTTTATCTTATCATTTTCTTCAGAGCTTATTAATGATTTATGGTCATGGCTTACTTTTTGTTTGCATAAAGGGCAAACATTTAATTCAGCCACTTTCTTTATTATTGACTGGGATGAAACTTTTCTTGTTCTTATGTCTTGAAGCCTGTTGAGGATGTCTCTGATAGTTCCTTCCAGCGACCTTGATTCAGTTTCTTTTTCATTTATCTTAGTTTCAAGCTCTTTAAACCCGGATTCATCAAAAGATATATCTTTTCTTAAATTCTCTATTTCAGAGATTAAGCTTTCTCTACTTTCTCCAATCCTCTTTAGTCTTGAATTCTCATTTTCTATCCTCAGATCAAGGATGTTAAGGCTATTTTTCAATTCCTTGATCTTGTTAGACAGCTCTTCTTTGTCTTCTATCTCTTTTTTCAGAGAAATGATATTTATTTTTAATTCTTTAGCATCTTCAACAACTAGATTTTTATCATTTTCAAGTTTGATCAGTTTTTTTTCTGCTTCTTTTTTTTCATCGTTTTCCTTTCCAAGATCTTCAACTTTTGCCAATAATTCATTCCTCCTCTCTTTCAGCTTGGACAGGAATATCTTTGAATTTTCTTTTATCCTTTTGTATTTGTCAATCCCGAAGATTTTTCTTAATATGTCAAGCCTTAAATCACTGAAGCCTAGCAGGATATTCTTCATTTCCTCCTGAGGTGTGTAAACAGTATATCTGTAAATTAAGGATTTTGTTTGTGTAAGAAATTCCTTAGGATAGTTTATCATGTTCAGGACATTCTGTTTTATTTCAACCGGAGACAACTGCCTTGTTTCATCATTTATCGTAAATGATCCCGAATCCTGAGAGATAGAACCGCTGCTCCTCTTTAATGTTCTTTTGATTATTACTCTGTTATTATCAAATTTTAGGTGTAATTCTACTGATCCTTTGTTAGTGCCGTTTCTAAGAAGCGTTGCTCCTGTCAGATCACCTTTCAATAAGCCGAACAAGGCAAACTCTATGGCCAGCAGTATTGTGCTCTTACCGGATCCAACATCTCCAGACAGCAACACAATACCTTCGGGGAAATCTATCTGCTCATCAGTATAACTTCTTATATTTTCTAGTCTTATCTTATTGATTATCATTCTTAAACAGATTTTCAATACCCAGAGATTTTAAAGTTTCATCCATAATTCTTCTTTCAAAATCCATAGATTTCTCACCTTCTTCTTTTTCAGAATCCAGAAAAAGCAAAAGGCTCTTTATAATTGAATTGTAAACTTCAGGATTTTTTAATTCAATGCTCTTTACATGCTCTTCTATTATCCTGCTTTCTGTAAGCTCAATGCTTTCATCAATCCTGATATTATCAAAGCTCTTAGAGACTAGTTTGTTGGTATTCTTCAAAACAACATATGCCTCTTTGAAATTATCAAAAATATTCTTGAAATTTATATCAGTGGGCTTTCCAGTCTCTAGTATCCCTTCAATTCTTATCATTACTATCTTATCTTTAAAGTTCTTTACAGCATTAAGAATTTCATTTTCAATCTGAAGAGGACTCCTACCATTCGCGTCAAAAAAATAACTATCAATCTCTTTAAGTTTTATGGGTATTTTTTTAACAATAATATTCATATCATCTTTGGTTTCAATAAGGTTGAAACATCCTTTTTTTAGTTCCTCTAATTCCTTGAAATTGTTTGGAAATAATGGACCAGGATAAGCCAGATGACCTCTGTCATGTTTAACATCAAGCAGATAATGGACATGGCCGCCAGCATAATAATCAAAATTTTTGGGAAATAAATCCAGCGACAGGCTGTTAATATCACCAAGGTCTTTTGGTTTATATTCCTCTATAGATGTATGGAATATAAATATCTTGAATCCTTCCTCTTCTTCAATATCCTTAAAATTTAAGGTCTTAAAATATTCTTTTTCCAGACCTGTTCTTAATCCAAGTATTCCTGTAATTTTGGTTCCTGTCTTGTCTTCTGTAAACAGTAATTTATTATCTTTTATTTTCATGACATTCTTTAATAGACCTGCCTTTTCAAGCACATCTATCATTGATTTTCCGCTTGGTGAGAAATCATGGCTTCCTGGAACAAGATACAAGCTGATGTTTTTTTCCTTTACTTTCCTAAGGATTCTTGCCACATCTTTTAAGGAATCTATGCTTGGCAGGGCAGTATTGAAAAAGTCACCAGCAATTAAGATAAACGCAGTACTTTCATTGATACATATATTTATCGCCTTGTCAAAGGCATTTAGATTCAGTTTCCTCAGCTTTTGATCCTGCCATCCTCCAATATGTATGTCTGCTAGATGAGCAAATTTCATATAATCTAGAACAAATACCTTATTATAAGATTAGTTACAGTTTTATGTATAGGTTTAAAAATAAGGTTTGTAAAAAGACAACACTCTTATTTTACTATTAAACTCTTTTTAGTCATCTTGATTGCTCAGTATTAATTAGCAATTCTAACTCATAAGGAACTTCTATAACCTTATCTATAAACCCTTCTTTCTTTGCTATCTCTGGTGGAAAACCTATGTCTCTATTGTATTTATCCCATAAAGTAATGATAAAATACCTTTCATAAAAACTTTCTAATACGACATCAAAAAGAGAACCTGCTCCACCACCATGGTGTTTATAACAACAAGCTTTGGCTCATCTACATTCTTTTGTCTCATGCTCATTTCCAAATGAGACAAGACTCTTATATCTATAAATTGGTTTATGTAACAAATATTATCTTCTTTAAATTGATAATCTCCAACTCTTATTGTTTTTTCCACCATATCAAAACAAGATTACTATTTCTTTACAATACTTCCATATCCAATTAATCTCCATCTCGCTCCAACAATCCTAGATATTGTTACTCTATCTTCCTGATTACAGCAGACAGGAATCTTTAGTTTGACATGTATCAGGTCTTTTTTTGCTGTTGTAACTATCCCAACAGTAGCTGAAGAGTTAACATTCAGCATAAGATTTTCATTAATCTTTATTGGTTCTACAACTAAGTTATCCTTGGCACCAACTATTCTTTCAAGCAGATTCGGACTTAGAAAAAACTCATGCCATATAGCAGGTAATTTGTCTTTCAGGCCTGTAACTTCTCCAGCTAAATTATCTGATTTTACTATGCTCGGATCTAGTTCAGTAAGAACACCAATAGATCCTCCAGGATGCACTTCAGTTATAGACTCCCCTCCTGTCTTTAGTCCAATTATCTTTGTCACAACAGGAATCCATAATATCTTGCCTTCTTTTTCTGTCTTCAATCCAGGCTTTATTTCTATAACATCATCAATTTTAAGCTTTCCTTGTTTTAAAGAGCCTCCAAGAACACCACCAACCAATGAATCAACATCAGTTCCTGGCTTGTTTATGTCAAAGCTTCTGGCTAGAAACATTAAAGGATCTAACATATCATTCCTTTTAGGAGTCTTAATTACATCCTCAACAGCTTCTATGATCTTATCTATATTGATGTTGTGCTGGGCTGAAATAGGAATTATAGGAGCATCTTCTGCTATCGTTCCCTTTAAAAATTTCTTTATCTGTTTATAATTTTCAACAGCCTGCTCTTTAGTTACCAAATCTATTTTGTTCTGGACAACAACTATGCTCTTAACGCCAATAATGCTTAATGCTGTTAAATGCTCCCTTGTTTGTGGTTGCGGGCATTCCTCATTGGCAGCTACTAATAACAAAGCGCCATCCATAATAGCAGCTCCTGAAAGCATTACAGCCATTAAAGTTTCATGTCCCGGTGCATCGATAAAAGAAACTTTTCTTAAAAATTTAGTTTTGCCATTGCATTTTGAGCATTTTTCCTTAACACCATATTCTTTGCATTTTTCACAATAATAAAAATCTGCATCAGCATATCCTAATCTTATTGTGATTCCTCTCTTAATCTCCTCAGAATGTGTATCAGTCCAACGACCTGAAAGTGATTGAGTCACTGTTGTTTTTCCATGGTCAACGTCTTTGGTTTATTAAACTATAGTTTAATAATGTCCAACGAGACCGATGTTTATCTCAGGTTGAATTGATTTTTTAAGTTCTTTTACCTTTTTCTCCATTAATTCTTAATCCTCCATATTAATACTATATTATTCTAAATAGCTTAATTTTTAAAGCTTTTTCTTATTGAAAAATCAGTAATTGAGAGGATATGGTCTTTTACTAGATAGATTCCTTCCAGATAATTAAAAATAGAATCTTTCAGAGCTACTGATTCTTGTAAAAGAACTGATGACAACCAAGTAATATATAAAAATAATAATCCAAAACATTTAAATACAAACTTGTGATATTTTATATGATGGCAGTTAATATCAGCACAGCAGTTGATTCTCTGGTAGAGCTCATAAAGGAAAAAAAAAGAATCTTGCTTGAAGAGGCTTCAAAAGAGCTTAAAATACCTGAAAACATAATAATGGAATGGGCTACTTTTCTTGAAGAAGAAGGCATACTGAACATAGATTATAAATTCTCAAAAACATTTTTGGTCAACAAGAAAGATATAAAAAAAGAAGAGCAGGAAATAGAGAATATCCTTGTTCTGAAGGATGTATTGATAAGAAAAGTGGAATATATGTTAAAATATGTTGACTCTCAAAATATAAAAAACTCAGACAAGATAAAATCCGTTTCAGATATTAAAAGACTATTGAAGGATTTTGTATTTACAGAGGGCAACATAACAAGTGAGCTGGTTTATGCCCAGAAAATAATATTATCAAATGTACTAAAAGGATTGTTACAGAAAATAAAGACAATAAACAGCAAAAATAGGGATTTAATCATGGATGAACTTAAAAAAGTCAGTGAATGGAAGACAGTCTTTGAAAAGAATTTAAGAAGATTATCGTAAACAAACCGCAAATATTGCGAAAAAACATAAATAAGAGGTGAAATGGTTTTAATTCAGACATATAATTTTTTTTCAGGAAACATACCTATAACAGTAAACATAGAGAGTGATAAAAATGATTTTGTACTCATCTATAAGGTTTCAATAAGCAGTATAAGCGCTAATACAGAAGTGATTCTTGAAAAAATCAGGGATGAACTAGTTGATAAGGTAAAGTTAGGTGTCGCTGACATAACAGATCCAAAAAAAGTTGATTATATAAGAAACAAATTCAAAAGCACGATAATTTACCTGCTGGACAAGTATCTCCCGGACATCTCAGAGGAAACAAAGAATTTTCTGACAACATATTTAATGCAGAAGAGCTTCGGTCTAGGAAAGATAGAAATATTGATGTCAGATCCTGACCTTGAAGAAGTAGTAATAAACAACGCTGAAGAGCCAATCTGGGTGTATCATCACAAACTTGGCTGGTTAAAGACAAATGTATACCTGAAAGATGAGGAATTGATAAAACACTATTCAAGCCTGATAGGCAGGAAAGTAGGAAGAAGCATTACATTATTGACTCCATTGCTAGATGCACATCTGGAAACAGGTGACAGAGTGAATGCAACCTTGTATCCTATTTCATCCCGCGGAAACACAATAACAATAAGAAAGTTTGCTGTAAAGACAATAACTATTGTAGATATGATAAACAACGGTGTTATTTCAATATCTTCTGCTTCCTTACTATGGAATTCTATACAATATGAACTGAGCTGCTTGATTACAGGAGGTACAGCAACAGGTAAAACATCATTTCTCGGGGCAGTATGCTGTTTTTTCCCACCAAATCAAAGGATAATATCAGTAGAGGATACACAAGAGATCAAGCTTCCTAAATACTTGCATTGGATTCCTATGATAACAAGACAGGCAAATGTAGAAGGCAAAGGAGAGGTTACAATGCTTGATTTGATAGTAAATTCATTGAGGATGAGACCAGATAGGATAGTTGTTGGAGAAATAAGAAGAAAGCAGGAAGCAGAAACTTTATTTGAGGCAATGCATACAGGGCATTCTGTATATGCCACATTACATGCAAATGATACTGAAGAGACAATAAACAGGTTAACAAACCCTCCAATAGATGTCCCTAAGGTTTTATTGCCTTCAATCAGCTTGATAATTGTAATGTACAGAAACAGAAGAACAGGAATAAGAAGGATATTCCAGATTTCAGAGGTATTGAGAGATTCGAAATATAATGTCCTGCTTCAGCTGGATATGAGATCTGACAAATTAACTGCTATAACTAAATCACAAAGGCTCTTTCCTGAATTAGAACTAACAACAGGCCTTACACACCAGGAAATTAATGAAAATCTCAGGGAAAAAGGTCTTGTTTTAAGATGGATGGTAAAAAATAACATAAAGACAGTAGATGAAATTGGAAAAGTCGTCGGAACTTATTATGTAAATAAGGAAAATTTATTGAGATTTGTTAACAAATAAAATGTTTAAGGTATTAATAAAAAGGTTTCCTGGGCTAAAACTGGAATTATTACAGGCGAATATAAAACAAGAGCCAGAAGATTTTATCAGAAAAAGCTTTTTTCTGGCTTTGTTCTCCACAATAGTTTTGTTGTTTATATCAATCCTGGTTCTTATCAAATTGGAAAAATCCGTTCTTCTGGCTTTTCTTAGTATTCCTATTTTCTTTATACTGTTCTTATTCTTTATTAAATCTCCAAGAGTTAAGGCAAAAAAACAAGTGAGAGAGATAGACAAGGAGATTGTCTATGCAGGACGTTTCCTGCTGATAGAGTTAAGCTCAGGTATACCTCTCTATAACACTATGCTGAATGTTTCAAATGTTTATCCAAAGATAGGGAGGCATTTCAGAGAAGTTACAAACAGGATAGAAATTGGAAGACCAATGGAAACTGCAATGGATGAAGTCATAGAATTAACGCCAAGTCCAAATTTCAGAAAATTCTTATGGCAGATATCAAATTCATTAAGAACAGGATCTGATGTAGGGCTTGCATTGAAAGGCATCCTGGATCAGATATCAAGAGAGCAGTTACTGGAAGTAAAAGCATATGGAAAAAAACTTAATCCAATGGTTATGTTCTATCTGATGATAGCTGTTATAGCTCCATCTCTGGGCATAGCAATGCTCTCAATGTTATCTTCTTTTATAGGATTAAATCTGGATTTCAATTCATTGCTTGGAATTGGTGTTGGTGTAGCTATTATTCAACTAATGTTCATTGCTGTGATAAGAAACTCAAGGCCCGGAGTTGAGATATAATGACCATTATCGAGAACCTGTTGTTAACACAAAAGACAAGAACAAAGATAGTTAACATACTGACAAGCGCAGGGATTAACAGAAAATTGTCATCTATAATACACAGAGCTGTAATTGCAAGCTTTGTCCTAAGCATAATAATCTTCTTTTTTTTCTTCCTGGATTCTATAAGGAAATATCCTGGAAATAAGATTCCTGTTGCAATATTCACATTTTTGCTGCTATCAATTTTAATAGCAGCAGGCATTGTATTGTTCTTCATATATTCATATATCTCGGTTAAAAAATATAACAGAACAAAAAATATAGAAGAGATCTTGCCGGATTATTTGCAGCTTGTAGCTGGAAATGTAAGTGCAGGAATGGCGATAGATCAGGCAATGTGGTTCTCAGTGAGAGAAAGATTTGGTGCATTAGGCGAGGAAATAGAGTTAGTCGCTAAAAAGAGCATGACAGGTATAGACCTAAAAGTTGCTTTGATGGAATTCGCAAATAAATATGATTCAGATATATTGGGCAAGTCAATTGCCCTGTTGATAGAGGGTCTTGAATCAGGAGGAGAAATTGCAGACCTGATAAACAAGATTGCCTGGAACATAAAAGAAAACCAGTTATTGAAAAAAGAATTAGCAGCTGATGTATTGACATATGCAATATTCATCGGCTTTGCATCAGCGTTAGCTGCACCATTTCTTTTCGCTTTATCCTACAGAATAATAATTGTAATGGGAGATATAACAAGCAAGATAGATATTGGCAGCCTATCAACAATGAGCAGCAAGATTGCATTGAAGGCAGGTCAAGGTGTAACACCATCAGATTTCAAAAAGTTTTCTGTTATAATGCTTATCGTGACATCCTTAATATCAAGTTCCTTAATCTCTGTGATAAGAAAAGGGAGTGTAAAAGGCGGTGTAAAATTGATTCCTTTCATGATAATAATAAGCTTGCTAGTGTTCTTAGTAGCGTCAGCAATTCTCACATCATTCTTCAAGGGATTCACAATGTAACAAATCTATAGACAAGGCTAGAATAACTGATTGATTCAAATATTCTTTTTGCAGATTTACTGAAAGGAAGTGTAACTTCCGATATTTTGTTAACTATATAACGGTTACAAATCGAAACTTTAATAAAAGATGAGTTAATATTAATACATATGACAAAAAAACTTATCAATAAAATAAAATTATGGGCATATGCAATATATAATGATGCTTTGAATCCTGATGATACTGTTAGTTTAACGAAGCTCGTTCAAAAACAAAGAAACACACCTTACTATAATAGGCAAGGAGTTCCAGACCATTGGTTTACAGACAGAACTGCCGCTTTTTATATACAAAGAGTTTTTGGGGATGATCAAACTATTTTAGATAAATTAGGAATTAAACCTGAAAATGTTAAACACATTTTTTGGGAAGCTAACTCTAGAGGAACAGATTTAGATTATTACACCATATGGAAAAAGGGAGGATTAAATATTAATGGACCAAAACCACACGAAAATAAAATAGATTATAGATTTCCAGAAACTCGCTGTGGTGGATTTGTAGAAAATAAAAACAATCTATCCCAGATTGGAGATTGCTGGATTTCTGGATATGCAAAAGTTTCTGAAAATGCAGTAGAATAAAATAGAAAAATAAAAATAAAAACGTGGAGGCAAAAATGGAAAATAAATACAAACTAGTAGAAAGCAAAAAAACAGTAAATGGCAAAAAGCTATTTCAGGTAGTAGCGATAAAAAATTTTGGAGACGTAAAAAATGGAGATAAAGGAGGATATGTAGAAAGTGAAAGGAATTTAAACCAAACTGGAGATTGCTGGATTTCTGGAGATGCAAAAGTTTCTGGAGATGCAAGAGTTTCTGGAAATGCAGAAGTTTCTGGAAATGCAATAGTTTATGGAAATGCAGTAGTTTTTGGAAATGCAAAAGTTTCTGAAAATTGTTGGATTTCTGGAGATGCAAAAGTTTTTGGAGATGCAAAAGTTTTTGGAAATGCAATAGTTTCTAGAAATGCAGAAGTTTATGAAAAGGCAGAAGTTTCTGGATATGCAATAGTTTTTGACAATGCACAAATTTTTGGAAGTGCAATAGTTACTGAAAAGGCAAAAGTTTCTGAAAATGCAGTAGTTTCTGAAAATGCAAGAATTTTTGGAAATGCAATAGTTACTGAAAAGGCAAAAGTTTCTGGAGATGCAGTAGTCTCTGGAAATGCACAAATTTTTGGAAATGCAAAAGTTTCTGAAAATGCAGTAGTTTCTGAAAATGCAAGAATTTTTGGAAGTGCAATAGTTACTGAAAAGGCAAAAGTTTCTGAAAATGCAAAAGTTTCTGAAAATGCAGTAGTTTTTGGAAATGCAAAAGTTTCTGGATATGCAAAAATTTTTAGAGATGCAAGAATTTTTGGAAGTGCAATAGTTACTGAAAATGCAGAAGTTTCTGGATATGCACAAGTTTTTGAAAATGCAGTAATTTCTGAAAATGCAAAAGTTTCTGGATATGCAAAAGTTTCTGGAAATGAAGTAGTTTCTGGAAATAAAGAAATTTTTGGAAATGATAGAATAAAATAGAAAAATAAAAAAATAAAATGGAGGCAAAAAATGGAAAATAAATATAAACTAGTAGAAAGTGAGAAAACAGTAGGCAGCAAAAAGCTATTTCAGTTAATAGCAATCAGAAACTTTGGAAACATAAAGATTGGTAAGAAAGGTGGATTTTCTGAATTTTTTTCTCCTAATTCTAATTTACTTGAACTCGATTCTGGAGAGGGTGTCGCGTTTGCACAATTTTATAATGGATTAAATTATAGAGAACAAGTATCTTGGATAGGAGTTGATAGACAATATGAAGCTGGAGAAATTAATCTTAATCGCAGAGGAGAATTACAATTTGCAAAAGATGATTTGAATATGTTAGCACATATTCCTGATGCAAGTATAGATAGAATTTTAGATGTACAATCAGCTTTTACTCATGGAGATGCGTCAAGAGTTGCTGAGCAAGTAACTAAGGTATCAAAACAAGGTGCGATATTAAGAGCCCAACCATTAATGGACTATTTGAAAGATGCTATTAATAATTTAACAGCGAATGGATGGGATGTATACACCATTGGAGAAGATAGTCTGGTCGCAAGACTGAAATAGCGGAATGTATAAAGGAAATTGACCCTATTCTTGAGTATAGGACTCATTCTCTATTGAAACTAATACATATTAGTATCCCTAACCTTCCAAATTATCCTTGAACGAAGAATGAGCGATTGGATGAGAATTTGAGAGTGGAGAGGTCGAGCACTATCATGACCGAATAAATTTGAGGCAATCCACAAATTTACTGAGGGAATAAGGAGTGCAGAAGTCGTCGGCAGTATAGTTAGTTAATGGGGTTTTGGGAGCCGATTTTTTAGTAATTAGTTTAGTCGTTTCGTAGTGACACTTTTCAGTTTATTTTTTAGAATAGAAAGATTTAAATATATACACAAATTATAGTGTTTGTACTAAATATAGTATTAAAACAAGATGGCAACCTTTACTATTTCGATACCTGAAGATTTGAAGAAAAAGATAGATGAGTGTCCAGAGATAAATTGGGCACAGTATTTGAAAAAGAGATTTGAGCAAAGAATTAGAGAGTTAAATAAATTTGAAGAGTTAAAAAACTCTGGAAAAATCTAAATGCCAAGTTTAACTTTATCTGTTTCTGATGAATTCAAAAATCAGTTAAAAGAGTTTCTATGGGTAAATTGGAGCGAAATAGCAAGAGAAGAAGCTATGAAAAAATTGATTTTTGAAAATTATATTAAGATTGGAAGTATAACTGATGAAGAATGGGAATTTTGCGATAAAATAAACTGGCATCCTGTTAATGAACTGCCATTAAAAGAGGAGTTTAAAAAAGAGATGGAGAGAAGAAAAAAAGAAAAGTCTATAAAGTTGAAATCTATTTCTAATATATTCAAAGATATCAAGTAAAAGAGGAAAATGTACAATAAAGAAATAAAGCCTTCTTGTCTCAGAGATATAGAAAAATTGTGCAGAATCCTCAGCATTGCAAACCATTAAAGTATGATTTGGCAGGAGAAAGAAGAGTTCATATTATGAAAAGTTTTATTCTTAAGTTTGAGATTGATGAGCAGAACAAAATAGTTACCTTTTTCTTCTTTTGGCATCATGACGAGGCTTATAGGAGATAGAGTTTTAGAGTTTGTTTAGTTAAGTAGCACTTTTTTCTTTTCTAAAAATAAATTGTCCTATAATAAGGAAAATTAAAGAAACTGGTAAAGAGATGACTGAACTCTCTGGAGTTAAGTAACCTGATAAAAGAATTATAAAAACAGATATAATCCCTGTAAGAATGCTAAGAAATACTGCCTTTCTTTTTAAATTGAAGTGAAAACCACCAATAAGCGAAGGTATCAGAGCAAGACTAATGCTTCCGAATGCTAAAGCAACTATAATTATATTTTGGATAAGAAGAGCAATTATAACTGATATTATTGTAAAACCAATAATCGCCCATCTTGTTAGTTTGATTAAGCTTTCTTTTTTCAATTCTTTATAATTTTTAGTTATATCCTCAGAAACATTCATTCCAAGTATAAATAAATAGGAATCAAGTGAGGACATTATTGCCGCGAAAAGCATAACAAGTCCAAGTCCAAGTAATCCACTTGGAAGTAAATGAGACAAACCATATAATAATGCCTCTCCTGGTAGAATATTTGGATAATTAATTTTTGCAACAATCCCTATTAATGTAATTAGAAACCCAAAAACTAGCAAAATAACTGAAGTTAAATAAAGTGAATTTCTTGCAACCTTTGCTGTCCGTGCTGCATAAATTCTCTGCCACAAGTCAGGAGCCATAAAAGAAGTAAATGCTCCAAGAAGAACAAAAGCAAAAGCATTTCCAAAGCCGGCTCCAGAGAGATTAAATTCTTTTGCTGGAACAGGCGAGCCAGATATAAGGAAAAATGCAATTACTCCTGCAAATAAAATCATAACTAAATACTGAAAAAAATCAGTTGTCACAACAGACTTAAAGCCACCTAATCCTAGATAAAATAAAACAACTCCGGCAGAAAGAATAACTGCCCAAGAATATGAGATTCCAAGCAACCCAGATAAAATTCTGCCACCACCAATTAATTCAATAAGAATAAGAAATAAAGAATACAATAGGATAGTTATCGCTGAGATAATTCCAACACTTTTCCCATATTTGAATTTAAAATAATCAGAAATTGTATAGAATTCTTCTTTATCTGATAGCTCTTTAACTTTTTTATAATAAGCTAATAATAAAAGCAATCCAATTGCAATGCCAATAAAAACCCAAAAAGCAGCCATTCCAAATTCATAGATATATGAAACATAAGCAACAAGCAATCCACCGCCCATAAATCCTGCTGCAACACTTGCAGAGATATTCCATGCTCCAAGTTTTCTTTCAGCAATAAGCCAATCTTCCTTACTTTCTTTTTTTGAGTAGACAATTCCAATAATCAAAACAATAATAAAATATAAAGCTACTAATAAAATATTTATCCCACTCACCATTTTATTTAGTTAATAATTTCTGTTTAATAAACCTATGGTTGAAAAGTGCTCCCTTCGTTCGTCGTAGGGTGGTGGGCGGGGAGAGTGGCGGAAGGTAGTTGCGAGCCAAACCCCTTATATTAATTCGTGCCGAAGATTTTACCTAATTATGTTAGTTGCCCACGAATACTTGGAGTGGTTGATTTTTAGTGCAACGATGCCGAAAGCAAAAAATCAAAGTTTGCCCCAAAACGTTTATTATCAACTTCTACAAAGCAGGTTATAGTTTAGAGGCCCCACCGCACAAAATATTTGTTATTTTATTTTAGTTTTGCGCCGCTTATTGTTAACCTTATGACTAACATACATACCTA
>JAGVYY010000026.1 GCA_018303005.1 Candidatus Woesearchaeota archaeon | reverse complement strand
ATAGGAATCAATATCTGTCCTTCCAACTCCATTTTGGATTCCTGTTAATCTCGAGCCATCAACAAAAGAGTCTATACAATCTTTAAAAATATCTTCTCCCTCCCCGACAACAACTGCATCAGCTCCAGAATCATTATATGTGAATTCAGGAGTTCCTGATGGATTTGGGCCACCTATAACAACATAGGACATTCTATTTGTTGATTTTATATGCCTAATAATTTCTTTAGCATACAGATAATTTGTACAAAGACATGATATGCCATAAACATCAGCACCCTGAACATTTCTTATCTTTTTTTTAATTTCCGACTCCGATTTTACCCCACTCATATCACAAATAGAAACATTTCTATAACTCATTTCCCTTAGGTTTGCCGCTATATATAGAAGACCTAACGGCGGTTCAACCCTATCATCATTCACGCAATTGGAAGGTGGATTTACTAATACCGCTCGCATTGATGAGCTCATTTTAATTCAGTATTAAATAATAGCTTCAACTATATAAATATTCTTGATTCTCAGCAAAGATTCGGAATTTATAATCTTATTAAATCAGCGAAGGAACATTAATTCAGGACAACACAGATTTTCTTTGCAGCAATGTTTATATTAATGCAAAGCGTATGGAATAGCGGATTCTTCCAGAACATAATAAATAATGCAAATATCAATATTATAACCATCTCCATGGTTTTATTGGTAAGTATTATTTTAAGTCAATTAATCTCGAACGTTCCATTAGTCGCTTTATACATTCCATTGCTTACTCACGCAGGAGCAGGAACAAAAGAAATGATTGCTCTGGCTGCAGGAAGTACTATTGCTGGAAATCTGTTAATATTAGGTGCTGCTAGTAACATAATAATTATTCAAAATGCTGAAAAAAGATCAAGAGAAACAATATCCTTCCTGGAATTCGCAAAAATAGGAATTCCATTAACGATAATTAATACTGCGATTTATTATATCTGGTTTATCATATTTTAGTGAATCCATCATTAAAATAAAATTTTCATAAAACAACTTAATTTAATATTTCTCCAGCCCTTTTTCCTTTACTTTAATGCCTAACTGTTCTTTTATTGATCTTGATATGGCAGAGCCAACAATTCCTGAAAGTATTTCAGGGTCTGCAATCTTTAGGCTTCCTGATGTTTTAAAACCTGCTCTGTATAAACTTCTGGCTCTTATCTTTCCAATGTTCCTTAATCTTACTAACTCGAGTAATTCTTCTTTAATTCCGTATTTAAGTCTCTTTCTTATTTTCATGACATGGATAATTTCTTCTCTTAAATTTTCCTTGTCAACAATCTTCGCTATTTCCTCTATGGAATAAAACAGCCAGTCTGCGGTTTCCAGCTTATAGTTAAGCTCTCCCGGCCTTACATTGTAAGCTTCTAAGATATCCTGCTCTGTTTTTTCATTTATCCAGTCTTTCAGGACAAGGGCTGTTTTTGCGATATTAAGATAATAGTCATGCTCAAAATTATTCCTGATAACTGTATTTTCTGTATTAAAAGATAAATTCTCCTCAATTATGTCATATTCTCCTGCAGAAACATTAAACAATGGCCTCATTTCCAGGGTTGAGCAGATCAGATGCAGGAAAGTAAATTCATTAATCTTAACTTCATGCAGTTTTTTTAAGGCTTCTATGACCTCATTTGCTGTCAAAGGATCTATGTATAACTGTGAGACTCTTTTTCCTAATACTGTGGAATTCACTTTCTCATCTGTTATGATTATGAAACCAAAATCTTCCAGCAGATCAAGCATTTTTTTTATAATGATGTCTAATTTTTCAAGATTCCCGAACTGGTGGGCATAGAATGTTTTCTTAAAGAACTCAAATATGCTATTTCTGGAGTTGACAATATCACTTGCAATCAGGCTCAGTAAATATGTTCTTAATATAGGCTCAGCAGCAAGCTTGGAGATTATTTCTTCAGGATCTCCGAGAATATACCTGTTGTATATTGTTTCCTTGTCTGTTTTTGTCTTGGCAATGACAATAGCCTCACCAAAAGAATGACCATATGAAGGTCTTCCAGATCTTCCGACGAACTGCAGGTATTCTATAACAGGAATCCAGTCCTGGCCATGGCCAGTATATCTTTTCAAATCTCTTATTATAACTCTATCAGTTGGATATTCAATGCCAGCTGCCAATGTAGGAGTATTGCAGATTACTTTTACTATACCTTTCTTAAAATTCTCCTCTATAATCTCTCTTTGCTTTCCTACAAGGCCAGAATGATGATATGCAATTCCGCCAGTTATGCATAAAGCCAGTTTCCTGCATTGTTCTGTCGGCATACTCAGGGCTTTAAGTATATCAGAAGAAATTTTATTCAGCTTTTCTTTTTCATCATTTGTAAGGTATTTTTCAGTAACCTTGGAAAGTTTCTCAGCCAATACCTCAGTGCTTTTTCTTGTGTTGACAAAAACCAAGGATTGTCTTTTATTTTTTACAGTATCTAAGACCAGGTTGATAACTGAATCAGGATTTTCCTGCATTAGCCTCAATTCCTCTTTTTCCCTAAAGAAATCTATGTTGTTGTTCAGAAGTATTCCCTGATATAACCTGACAGGCCTCCAGGAATCCTCAACCAATGAAGCATTCAGCCATTCACCCAATTCATCAGGATTTCCGATTGTGGCTGACAATGCTATTATCTGTATATCACTGACTAATTTCCTGAATATTGTTATTAGAATCTCCAGGGTAGGACCTCTGTCAGCTGAGTCAAGCAAGTGAATCTCATCAATTATTAATACTCTAACCTTTGTGATCCATTCAGCTCCTAATCTTATCAATGAGTCTAATTTTTCATTGCTGCATATAATAAGATCATAATTCTCCAAGTAAGGTTCTTTATTTTCAATATCACCTATAGAAATAGCTATCTTAATTCCTAATTTTTCATATTTACTCTTAAAGTCCTTGTATTTTTCATTCGCCAAGGCCTTTAACGGAACTGTATATACAACCTTTCCTCTTCTTTCTAAGATTGTTTTTATAGCCTGCAACTCAGCAACAAGAGTCTTTCCTGATCCTGTTGCTGAACAAACCAAGAGATTCTTATTTTCAAATAACCCCTTTCTTATTGCTTTTTCTTGTGCAGGTCTTAATTCATCTATCTTTATATCTTCTTTTAGCAGTTTGTAGAAAGATACAGGTATCTTGTCTTTAATTTCTTCTATTTTCATTATATGTTTTATTATCAGGTTTTTCTTCGATATTAACTATGTACAAACCAAAAATGCTTGGTAGTGCCAATATAATGCCCATGGACATGACATAAGGTGAACACTCAAGGACATATGGTTACAAATCCCAAAATATTCTGGAGCAATGTACTTTATTGTCTTGCTTGAAATATGTAAAGCAGCTCCCATAATGAAGATATAATTGCTGTACGTGCACTTCCTTTGCTTTTCAATTAAATTGTATTCGCTCTCACTGAGTTCAGATAATTCCTCAAGATTCTTGGGCATTTTTGTTTATTCTTGATTTTAGATGATTATAGCAATATATAAATATTAAGGATACTGTAGCTATGGGATGAAATAGCCATGCCAATGATGGTTTTCTTTTAAATCCTACTAAAGCATCACATAAAGGCAGGACAAAAGATGCACAGTACAATCCTGTAAGTATAAGTTTTCCATTTGAAAGCCCATAATTGTTGTTCCATCTTATTTCTCCGGAATATCTTCTTTTGATTCTTCTTAATTTTTTCCTATAAAATGTTTTAAAGCTTCCATCTTGTTTATGTATAATTCCAATCTTAACCTTGGCAAATTTATTGTAACCATTTTTAACAAGATCAGATATCAGTATAGGATGAATAAATGGATTATGCTTAATCTTCATTAGAATATTTTTTCTTATCAGAAAACCATTTGATCCCATTGCAGGAACCTTGTTTTTATAAAGAAAAATCTTGATATAACTGCCCCTGTTAATCTTCTTATGATACTGTCCTGTCCATCTGTTATTGAAATAACATAGCCTGTCATTAATGCCGAAATAGGAAGCAATTGGATCATCTCCACCGATTAAAGCATTATATCTTGTTATTATATCATCATCTTTCCTGTATGTGTAATACAAAGTCTCGCTTCCGACAATGTCCTTTTCATTAAAAGGCTCAATCATTCTTCTCAGCCAGCTCTTATCAGGCAGGATATTATCGTCATCTATGAAACAGAGAATCTCTCCCTTGGCTTTTTTTATTGCCAGCGGCTTTCCTTTTTCTTCAACCTTGTATTTGTTTTTAACAAGTACAGTGTTATATTTCCTGATAATCTCTCTGGTTCTGTCAGTTGAGCCGCCATCTGCTATTAATATCTCAATCAAATTCTTGGGATAATCTTGTTGCTTAATAGAATCCAGGCATATAGAAATTCTTTTTTCTGCATTAAATACAGGAATAACAAAAGAAATCTTTGGTAATTTAACCATGAAAACAATAAATTAAAAGGCTATTTAAACACTTCTCCTGTTTCCATAGACCAGAATAAAAGGTCAAGCTCGTCTATTGGTATACCAACCTCTTTTGAAAACTGGATGAACTTATTTTCGATATCCAGATATTGTTTCTTGCTTAATGGATTTGGTATCTCGGAAATGACATTTAACTTGTTTAGATTCTTTAATATATGCCTGTCTAATATCGAAATTTTATTCTTGCTTAAACCTATATTCCTGATAAAATGCCCGCTTTCCTTATAACTCATACCCTTTATATTTTCAATAAGCCAGTTTCTTAACATTATAGGATCATTCCTCAGCATGTTTATCTTTTCAATGACAGCAGGAAATTTCCCTTTGGCTTCAATAAGGTATTTACTTTTATTGTTAAGGAATCTTATCCCTTCAAGATATAACACAGGATCAAGATTGATTTCTATGAATCTTTTTGCCCTTAATTTCTGTATTGCCTTATCAGCCATCTTTGCACTTGTCTGGGGTGTTAACAAACAAAATATTAACTCATAAAAATAATCGTCTTCTTTAATATTTTTAAAATCATTTAACCTTTTTTTTATTATCAGCTCTTTTTTCTTATACTCTTCTTTTAATTGGTTAATGCTCATAAAATTAAACTCTAGCAGATGTATTTATAATTTTTTAGTAATTTACATTAATAATTCAATGATTGTATTTAACTCAAAATTATCCCATTCTTGATTAAGCTTTTAATTAAATACAATATAGTCTTAAAATATATTATCAAAACAAATAAAATAACTATTTTATAATAGTAAAAACAGAAAACTTTATAAACAGGCAAATTCCTAGCATTATAATAAAATTTAACAAATAAGCGAGATAATTAAAAATGGATGAAAGAATTTATTTGGATCAAAAAGTTCAGGATTTATTGCTTAATATATCACAGACAGTCGGTTTTGCACAGGATATTACCAAAATAGCAAGAGATAGAGCTGCTAATCACCAAGATAATCAGTTATTTGATAATAATAGTTCAATGTTTATAGAAAGCTGTAGGACTGACTTTTCTGAAGTACCGCAAGGTAAAATCTCTAGTAGCCAAGCAGAATTATCCTTTCATAACGATACAGAAAACTCAAAACTTGAAATACCCGGCATGAGAGGAAACTTTTATCCTGATGGGATAGTATACACTGTTATAAATTTTGATAATGGTAATGTTACTGCTATTAAAATTGACGCTTCTCAAGATGGGCTCTATATTAGAAATGTTGTAAAAAGTCATATTAATCCTGAAAATCATTATGAAACTAAAGATCTTAAGATATATACAGATAAAATATCTTTATTAGAGGCAAAGGCATTACTGAACAAGGAATCCCCAAATCTGCGAATACATTATAAAACAGCTATGAAATTAGAAGATAAAAGCGATTTCTCAGCGACTGTAGAAAACCATCATAATACAATTGCTTATGCCTACGACGCAGGCTACTACAGCGGAATGTTTACAGGTGTATCAGTTGGATTTTTTGCAGGTTTTCTTTTAGCATTGCTTGTATATAAAGGTTTGAATATGTATAGATT
>JAGVYY010000024.1 GCA_018303005.1 Candidatus Woesearchaeota archaeon | reverse complement strand
AAGCAGAATAAAGGTTGCAATAACACCTCCATCTCTTGACATTGGACGACCTGAAACAATTCCAGAAGTTGCAATTACATCTCCAGAGATTGGACAACCCCGATTATTAGAAGAAGAAACAGTACCAAGCCAACAAATAGCAGAATTACCAAAAGATCAAAGAGAAGAAGTTCTAAATAGTGTACAAGATGAAGTTAAGCAGTATGACTCAAAAGGTCTTGAAAAAACAATAGAAGACCTTAATCCATTTGACAGTTCTCTTTCAAAAAGAATGGAAAACATTCAAAAGATTGAGGACCAATTAACACAATTGAATAGTGAGATAGATCAGGCTAGGGCTTCAGGAGATGCAAAAAAAGAGCAGAATCTGCTAAGCAAGAAAGAAAAATTAACTGATGATTATAACAACAAGTTTACAGATTTGAATTATAAGATAAATGTAGCAACGATAAAATCACAGAAAGAGCAGGATGTACAAGAATTAAGGACAAACATTAAAAATGCAGAAAGCAAGGAAGAACAAACAAGGCTAAAGAAACAATTAAAAGAGGTGCAGGAAGGATATAAAATCAGCGAAAAGATTGTTAAGCTGAACAGAGACATAGAAAAAGCAAAAAATAGCAGAGATGAAAAGAAATTAACAAGATTAGAAAATGAAAAAAGCCAATTAGAAGATGATTTTGCTAAAATACAAGATAACCTGGCTTTATCACAGATAGAAATACCTTTACCAGAAGATACCAAATTAGCTCCTGAGGAACTAATTTTGGAAACAGCAAAATTACCGATTCATGTACCGGACTATATGCCTGATGAAGAACAAGAAATTTCAGGTTATGTTATTCCTGATATTCCAGAAGACTTAAGCAATAAATTTATGCCGCCTGAAATACCAGAACTTAAGGCATTGGAAGTCAGTGTTGGCCATGATATGCAACTGATAGATAGCTATCAACCAGAAAGCCAAAGATTAAATATTGAATACAGTGATGAAGATATCCAAACTCTTGCAATTGCAGATACATTGTATAAATCAGGCTTGACAAAAACAAGTGAATTATCCTACTTAGATGAATTAATGAAAGGAATCAATACTGGAAATATAAAATTAAACCAAGATACTAAAAAGCGAATTTCATCAGCAAAAAGTGATCCGGAAGTCAGCAAATTTGCTGCTATTGCAAAAGAGATAAATGCAGGCTCTAAAATTGTTTTTAGTGGTAATTCAATAACTGTAAAAAACCCGAAAATTTCAACAGCCTCGGAGTATATATTTAATAGTGAAAGAATTAACTTGTTGAAAGAAGCAAGGATAGCAAGCCTGGCAAACCAATTTGCAGAAACAGGAATAAGCCAAAGCACCAGATTAGAGCTCAGAGAACAGGGCCTTACTGATGCAGAAATAAACCAGGCAGATAGTTTGGCTAAAAGAACAAAGAAGGTAATAAAACAACCCAAACAGACAGTTACAGCCAGATCTGAAGATGAATTTAGAGACTTGGTTATTGCAGGAGCATGGGGTCAGTTGGGATTGCCTGTAGATTTTGATGTTGGGATAAATACCTGTATTGATGTTGTTGTCAGAGCCATGAGGAGAGCAGGCATCTCTTTACCGGGAGGTGTAAATCCGAGATTATGCAGTAGTGTTGGTCCATGGATGCAAACAGAGGGAGCTACACCAAAATCAGAAAAAGCGGCAAAAAAAGGAGATATTATATTCTTTACAGGAACTGATAAGGACACGCATATACGTAAGACTTGGTTCCATTCAGCTGTGGTCCTTGATAAATATCCTGATGGAAGAATTAAATCTGCTATAATGTCAAGTGGATTAGATGGATTAGTGCCTGATCCAAAACATCCGGGAAAACTTATAACATCTCCAAGATTGATTGAGGAGGTTAAGATTATTAATTACCAACCATGGGTTGAGGCAAGAAGATTAAGCCACCATATGGACGTCAAGGCAATATACAGTCCTTATGATCTTGTAAAAAATCAGATAAAAAACCAAAACAATGTAGCAACAAGATAAATTTATTCTGCTAGTCGATAATGCCTTATTATTTTCCAGGAATCTAAAGAATCATCTTCTGAGGGATTCTCATAAAGATGATGCAACACTAAATTGTTTTTCTTCCCTTTCTTATCAGAGACTATTCCGACATGATTCTTACCATTGTCTAGAACCCAGAATATTAAGTCTCCTTTCTTATAGCTCTCTTTTGGATCTAACCTTAAAAAGAGATTAGAGTTATCGAGATATTCTATCAGATTTGTACATCTTCTGTGATCTATGTTTACATCATTTTTGTTGTTGTTGGAATTTAAATAATCATGTACATCCTTCTGGAAATCAATTCCAATTACTCTAAATGATCTTATGATAAGATCAGTACATACTCCAATAGAATCAGGAATATCTCCTGATGGATAAGTGATAACCATATAGGATGGATCATAAAATGGCTTTTTCCGGTAAACCCATTTATTTGCTTCTTCTAAAACAGTTTCTACTCTTGAGCCTTCTAATTTATCTTCAAGAGTAACATCAATGCTGTCAGCAAAGATCTTAACATCAATACTATCAACAAAAGATGTTGTACCTTCTGGAGATTTGTTTTGTTTTTTTAATTCTTCTCCATATAAAGAGTAAGGTATTAACACTGAAAGAACCAGTACAATCAGTTTATTTCTTAAATATTCATTATTCATAGATTATCTAGATTCAGAATTTATATAAACCTTTTTGATAACTATCTAAACCAAATTCATGAAATCAGAAAGATACTTCTTAAAAAATATATTTGTTTTGACACTTGAAGAACAATCTTATGTTTATGTCCTACTCTTAAAAACTTTTAATGTTATTTTTGTTTTTTTAATATACCTATAAGAGCGTTTATATTTGTCAATGGTCCATCTTTTTCATTCAGTCTTTTTAGATACTTTCCTTTTTCACCTTCACTTGTCTGTTCCACAGCCCTAGAAATCGTGTAGATTGCCTGCTGTATATTGCTGAATAAATTAATTATTAACTCATCTTTTTCATTCTTTGTCATATTGTAGTGCCTCCGTATTCATGGAATATGCAACTTTTAAGTATATAAGAATTTCTAATTTTTAAAGTAGATATAAAAAACTTTATATATTAATAAAAATATTTGAAACCTGATAAATAATGAAAATGCAGGGAACATTGCTGTATTGGTCTTATTGATTGCTCTGTTCATTACACTTTATGTATTGTTGATACCACAAGAAGATAGAGAGAAATTGCTGAATGATAGCAATGAAACTTCCGACACTATAAAAAGCTCTGAAACAGACATCTTGATTTCTGAAAATGTAGGACTGTTAAAACCACTGGAAACTGATGTTGTTAAACATGATATTGATTCTGTAAGCCTTTTCTTCAGGAATGAGCCAAGGACAATTGACCTGTCAAACTTTCTGAATATTGAAAAAAGCGCATTTGGCGAAAGTTTCCAGAACCTTGTGTTCAATGTTGATGATACTATAAACCTGAGGGATATTACTTTATTCTTCTTTGTGCAGGAAAGCAAAGGCAACCTAATTATTGTTTTGAATGGCCAGGAAATATATTCCAATAAGGCAGATGGATTGCAGAGCATTATACTGCCGAAGAATCTCATAATGAGTGCAAATGAGCTTAGATTCATGGTTTCAAGCCCTGGAATGAACATCTTTGGTAAAAACAGATACAGGTTAAGTGATGTTAAATTAAGAGAAAGCTTTGAAATTACAAATAATCAGGCTATCAGAAATGTTATCCTGAGCAGCACAGAGGATGGAGATGCTAAACTAAATTACATGACTTTCTGCAACAAACTGATTACTGGGGCAAGATTAAGGATATTTATAAACAAAAAAGAGAAATCCAATGAATTACTACCTTGTGTGCCCCAAAGAAAAAATTTAGAGATCAAAAAAACAGACCTTGTTAAAGGAGAAAATGAACTTCTGTTTGACATTGACAAGGGAGATTATCTTTTGAATGATATAACTTTAGAAGTCAAGAGCGGAGAAGGTGGGAATGAGAAAATCAAATTTGTTGTTTCACAAGGACAGTATGACAAGATTTTAGAAGGAGAGGCAATATTAAAGATTGAATTCGGCTTTAATCAAGATGAGAAAAAAAGAGCTGTTGTGAACATAAATAATAATGAGTTCAGCTTTAATACAGATGATGAGAAATTTGAGAGGCTAGTCACAAAATTCATTAGAAAAGGGAATAACTTTATCGAGATCAAGCCTGAGAATGAATTTGAGATTGAAAGCCTTGAAATCAGGATTGAAGCTTAAAATGCTTTTTTTTAATAAAAGAGGTGATATTCTTGATGGGCCGTGTTAAAAAGGCATTAAACTATATGGATGGAATAGATAACAAACCTGGCGCATTTATTTCAAAGGCTTTTGTTCCTGTAAAATTTCTTCTAAAAATAATTCTTGTGATTTTCAGCTTTATAATTGGGCTTTATCTGTTGTTTCTTTTTGTTTTCTTCATCGTTGTTGCTGTAACAGGCGGAAGTGCAGGTGTTTTCTTAGATTATGGCAATGTTATTTTTAGCAAGATTCCTTTTGGCATTGGAGATCTCATTGTTGCAAAGGGTGTTGCACCATTGGCATTGTTTGTCAAAACAGGAGGACTTTCTCTTATATCTTCGGGATATGGCAGTGGAGAATTCGAGACTACTGTTGACAAGAATAGTATTAACAATGATCTTGGAATTAAAGTAGAGAACTTCAAGGCATTCAGAGAGAGCTATAAATCAGGGCAGCCGATAACATTGATAGGAGATATCACAGCAACCAGCCTTAAGGATGATGCTATTGTTACATTGAGTTGCGATGCCAACGGGGTTAATGGCACTACAAATCCTGCAACAATAACACTAAAAAAATACAGGACTGTTTTTGACAAGGTAGAATGTTTTTTTCCTGAAAATTCTCTGACAACAGACAGGGATATAGATCCGAAGATAGTTAATTTAAGGGCAAAATATGATTTTATAACAGAGGGATATATGGATGTATGGGCAATGGATGGAAATGCATTAGAGAACTATTTTATGTCTTACAGAAAAAACCCTTTGAATGATGTCAATGATGTTAATGTAATAAATAAAGAGAAAGGAGTGATAAAAAGCATTTACACTTATGGTCCAATGAAATTAGCTGTTGGGAGCGATTCCCAACCATTTACAAACCAAGGACCTGGGCATAGCCAGTATTATAATATAATCATAACAATGAGCAAGAACTATCAGTGGAAGGGAAATTTTGTAAACATAAAGAGTATTACCCTAAAACTGGCTGACACTTTTGAACTGAATGACAAGGCAGATACTTCAAGAGACATGAGTAAGTTTAATGTTGTTGGAAATGAAGGAAGATACAAGATTTATCAACTTAACCAGGATGATATTGATAATAAATTAAACAATATGTGCGAGGATCTTGGAATTATAGATATCTTAAGCTTTGGAAGCATTGGAAAAAGCGCACAGGTTGAAGAGTGTTTAAGAAGACTGGAACAGGGTTTCCCTCCAATATTCACAGAAATCAAGGTTGTTAATTTAGAAGGTCCTGAACTGAAGAAATACAGCGGACCAGTGGTTTATGTTGAGTATCAGTTTGAAACAAGTGAAAAGGCATTTGTAACACTTAGAAAAAAATAATATGGATAAAATAACATGAAAAAAGTAATCTTGGTTTTATTTTCTGTTATGGGTTTGTTTTTGATAGCTGGATGTCAGGAATCTGGAAATGATTCTGGTGGATGGAGTTTTCCCGGATCTGGAGGTAAAGGAGGGAGCAGTTCTTATTTTGGAGGAAATCCCGATGGAATAAGCATCAAATTTTTAAATTTGCAGCCACCAGATGTATTGAGAGAAGGCCAAGACTTTACAGTTGCTCTGGAGATTGTAAATAATGCTCAATGCAGCACTTCTGGACAGATTTGTGTCAGAGATGCCCTTAGTGATATTTTTGGAGGATTACAGGATAATTGTCAAGACATTAATCTTAAAGGAGTGGAAAATGTAAATGGACAAATAATAAAAGACAGCAAAATATTGTTCTTCAGAGGAAACAGTTATGCTGATATAAAAAGAGAGTTAAATACACAGATAATAGCCAAGGCTGTTTATTCATGCGAAATTATTTCTGGTCCACAACTATGCATAAAACCTTTAATAGGAGAGAACGAGAACTTATGCAAGAGTACTGAGAGCATATCTGGAAAGAGTTTGAAGGCAAAAAGCGCTCCTATAACAATCACTAAAGTAGACAAGGAAATAATTCCAGAACAGGATGGGATAAGATTATTGGCAACAATAACTTTAACAAAGATGTCAAAGGGTCAACTAAAAACAGATATCGGAAATTTCGATGCTGACAAAGGAAGCCCTCTGTCAATGAGTGTTGAATATGCAGGTTTTGGCGAAATGAAATGTAATAGTTTAGACGGAAATACTTTATACTGGAAACCTAAGGATGCTACAAAGACTGTTCAATGCGAACTAGAGTTAGGACAGATTGACCTTATAGAGAATCCTTTAAATATAGGACTATCTTATGATTATGAGGTTACTGAAAGCAAACAGATAACTATAAAACAGAGATTTGACAGTTAGTGAAGATCATTAAAAATCTAAAATAAAAAAAGAGGTGTTAGAAATGGTTATGGTTGAATTAAAGAAGATTGATATATTATCTTTTGCAAAACTGATGGTTGTTATTTATGGAATTATCGGCTTGTTATTTGGCATTTTTTATGCAATATTCAGCATTTTTTCAGGTTCCACATTTGGTTTTTTTGGAATTATTATATTCCCGATTTTATATGGTCTAAGTGGTTTTGTTTTAGGATTAATTACTGGATTTTTCCACAATGTTGTAGCAAAATGGATTGGAGGAATGAAATTTGATTTTGAAGAAAAGGAATAATTCAAATGGTTAAATATTTAAATAAGTAAACTTTGTACTAAAATGGAAAATATGAAAAAAAGATATTTATTTTTGTTTTTGATTCTTGGACTTGTTCTGATAGCAGGATGCAATGACGCTGGGAAAAAAGTAAAGACGGGAACTTTCTTCGGTGGAACTGATGGAATAAGCGTGAGCTTTGTTACAGTTGCTCCACCAAGCCAGTTCAACCAGGATGATGCTGTCAATGTCAGGGTTTTGCTGGAGAACAAGGGTGAGTATGAAGTAATTGCTGGAAATGCCAAAGCGAAGCTATATGGGATTCCTCTGCAGAATTTTGGCTTGAAAGACAGTTATATCGGAACTAAAAGTGTGTTAATTGGAAAGAGTGAAAAAAGCAATCTTGGAGGACAACAAGAGATTGATTTCGGGAAGTTACAGTACAAACTGCCTGTTATCAATTCTGAAGATTTTAATTTAAGGGCAAGAGTTTGTTATCCTTATGAGACTAAAGGACAGATAAATGTCTGTTTGAAATCTCTGATAAGCAAAGAAACAGGAGAAACTGTTTGTAATCTTGAAGGAGGAGACAAGACTGCTGGAAAAATTACAAAGGGAAGTGTTTCAAGTGCTCCGATACAGATAACATCTTTGACAGAAGAAACAAGAGGCAGTGATCAGGTAAGATTCAATATCAAGATTGAAAACAAGGGAAAAGGAGAGGTTTATAGTCCTGACAGTTCGTGCGAGCAGATAGAAGATGACAATGTCAGGTTAAACAACAGAAACAAGGTCCAAATTGAAATTTTAAATCCTATTGATGTTAAATGCTCTTTCATAAGCGGCGAGGAAAGTAACAAAGGCATTGTGAACCTTAACAATAATGTAGGAACAATAAGCTGTTTCAAGAAAGTCGAGGATGCTGTAGAGGATAAACTGACAATTAATGTCGATTACATCTACATGGATGTTACAAGCAAGCAGATTACAATTTATCAAGGTGTTAAGAATAGATAACTATAAATATTATTTTTAATTCTTTAATTTTGATTTAAATGGAAATAATAGCTGATCTTCAATTACATAGCAGATTCTCAAGAGCCTGTAGTAAAAATATAACTTTAAACAAATTAGAAGAATATGCACGTATCAAAGGTTTAGATCTTTTAAGCACAGCGGATTTTCAACATCCAATCTGGAATAAAGAAATTAAAAAAACTTTAGAAGAAGATGAAAACGGAGTTTTGTGGAGTAAAAACAAATTTCCTTTTATATGGGGAACTGAAATAAGTTTAATGTATGGTGATAATGGAAGAAGAGCAGTTCATTTATTAGTTTATGCACCTGATGGAGATGTTGCTGATCAGATAATTGATATTTTAGGTAAAAAAGGGAGACTAGATTATGATGGAAGACCAATTTTTGGAATTAGTTGTCCCGAATTTGTTGAATTAATGAAAGAAATAGATGAGAAAATTGAGATAATACCCTCGCACTGCATGACCAGCTTTTTTGGGATTTTTGGATCAAAATCCGGTTTCGATTCTTTAAAAGAATGTTTTAAAGATAAAGTAAATAAAATATATGCGATTGAGAGTGGTATGAGTGCAAATCCAGGTATGTTATGGAGATTAAAAGAAAATGTAAATATTGTAAGTTTCAGCGACGCCCATAGCTATTGGCCTTATAGGTTAGGAAGAGAAGCTACTATTTTTGATTTAAATGAATTAAGTTATGATAATATAATAAACGCTATTAGAACTGGAAATGGCTTAAAAAAAACCATTGAAGTTTATCCAAATTATGGAAAATATCATATTGACGGGCATAGAATGTGTGATTTTTTTTGTGACTATAAAAGAAGTCTGGAGTTGAATAAAATCTGTCCTAAATGCGGAAAAGAGTTAACTATTGGTGTTGAATACAGAATTGAAGAACTTGCGAAAGAAAAAGAAGGTTATAAACCTGAAAATGCTAAAGATTTTATTGAAATAATTCCATTACAAGAAGTAATTGCAGCTGTTTATGATATAAAACAATTAAATGGGAAAAAGATTTGGGATGTTTATAATAAACTGATAAAAGAATTTGGAAATGAGTTTAATATTTTACTGAATGTTTCTTTTGATGATTTAAAGAAAATTGTTGATGAGAGATTAGCTAATATTGTTATTAAAAATAGAGATGGAGAATTAAGAATAAATCCTGGTGCGGATGGTGTTTATGGTGTGGTAATGTTAAATAAAAATGAGAAAATTATTTCCCAAACCCGTTTAAATCAATTTTAGATAAATCCTTTACACATTTATGTAATGCGCCCTTGCTTATTTTTATTAAATTTAATAACCCACTATATGTATTTTTATTTTTCTTTAAAATCTTTAAAATCTTTAATTGAGTTATGCCATATTTCTCTAATTTATCTCCTCCTAAAAACTTTTTTGGGTCTTTAACGAAACCTTGGGCCAATTCTTCGTTTTTTATAACATAAATGTTGGTATAAACCTTTTTGCCAACTTTTTCTATTATCCCTAAATTCTCTAATTTTTTAGTATTTTTATTTATAATCTTCCTAGGCATTTTTAATTTGAATGATAAATCTAAAGAAGTTAAAGTTTTATTATTTAAAAGTTCTATTATTATTTTCTTTTTCGTTTCACCAGGTAATTCATATTTCCAATTTCTTAGTTGATTTTTACATGCAAAATTCAATAAATATTCTTTATTTTTTATTGGTAATGGTTTTATTTTATCATATACATATTTTATACTTTCAGCTAATATGTTGAATCTATAAATCGGTCCTATTGATTTCCAAATTTTTCCATAATTTATATTTAGAATTCTACATATTCTTTGTATATCTATTAAAAATTTTTTATTACATGAGTCTAACCTTATGTTAGATCCATCTATTGTTCCTTCATCTATTACCATGGCTTTTAAGACTCCAATTAAATAATTTTTATTGCGGTCAAAA
>JAGVYY010000023.1 GCA_018303005.1 Candidatus Woesearchaeota archaeon | reverse complement strand
AGAATATTTAGGGTATTTATAAAATTTAGAAACTCCAAAAAATAAAACTATTTCTTTTCTTTAATTTCCATGCACATACCAGCAGCAACTGTTGCGCCAGCATCTCTAATTGCAAAACCAGCCATGTGTGGATTCTTTGAAGATGCTTCAATTACTAAGTTTCCAATTGGTTTTAGTCTAACCTTAGCAATGTCTCCATTCTTTAAAAAGTCTGGATTAGGTGTTTTAACTCCATCTGGGCTTGTCTTTTCAATCAATTCAATAAATTGGCAAGGCACCTGTGCTGTATGAACATGGAATACCGGAGTATATCCTTTAGCAATAACCGTTGGGTGTGAAATAACCGCTATTTGAGCAACGAACTCTTCAGCCATTGTAGCAGGGCTAGCAATATCACAAATAACATCTCCTCTTGCAACATCTTTCTTTCCAACTCCCCTTAAATTGACTCCAACATTATCTCCTGCTTCTGCTTGAGTCAATTGTTCATGGTGCATTTCAATGCTCCTTATTTCGCCAGGAACGCCTTTTCCTGTTCTTCCAGGCAATATGATTATTTTTTGTCCAACTTTCATTACTCCTGTTTCAATCTTTCCAACTGGAACAGCTCCAATTCCTGTAATTTCATAGCAGTCTTGAATTGGCATTCTTAATGGTAAGTTTGTTGGTTTTTCAGGTTGTTTGAATAAGTCGAATTGTTCAATCAAAGAAGGACCCTTGTACCAAGGCATCTTGTCTGATTTCTTAACAAGATTTTCTCCCTTAAATCCAGAGATTGGTATGAATGGAACTTCTTCTAATTTGTAACCAGCTTGTTTGAGAATAACAGAAACATCTGTTTTGAGTTTATTGAATGCATCTTCTTTATAGTCAACAGTATCCATTTTATTAGCAAGAACAGCAATTTGTTTTACTCCCATTGTTCTTAAAAGCCAAACATGTTCCTTTGTTTGCGGCTGAACTCCTTCTTTTACAGCAACTGTCAAGAATGCAGCGTCCGCTTGTGAAGCGCCAGTTATCATGTTCTTTACGAAGTCTCTGTGTCCAGGAGCATCAATTATTGTAACTTCATATTTATTAGTAACTAATTTTTCATAAGATAAATCAATTGTAACTCCTCTTTCTCTTTCTTCTTTGAATTTATCCATATAATAAGCGAATTCAAAACCAACCTTTCCGTGTTTAACTGCTTCTGCCTTTAATTTGTCCAATTCCTGTTGTGGAAGTCTTCCAGATTGGAACATAAGGTGCCCTATAGTTGTTGACTTACCATGGTCAACATGTCCTACGAATGCGACATTAATTACTGGTTTCTGTTTTGCCATTTATAGGATTGATTTTAGGGGTATTTAAATTTTACGTTTTTGCTAAAGTTATGTCCCAGAACAATTATTCCTTCTCTTTCTCAATATAGCAAACGCATTTAATTTCGTAAATTCTTATGCGTTCGCTTATTAGCGGACGCTTACGGATATTTAGTGCGTCTGCTATATAAATTATATTCGAGATATATTGCACAAAAAGTCTATTGATAAATTCTAAAACGAGATTTTTTATCTCTTATTTATGGAAAACGAATTTTACAAAAAAACAAATCAAAAAGAACGCAATCTTCGTCAGGTAGAATATCTCACCAAGTATATGGCTTTCTGTTCGTATTTCTTAGGAAGACAATTTACAGAGGATGATTTAGCTCCAAGAATATCTTCCCACATCGGACAAAGATTCAGCGAATGGTATGAAAGAAGACAAACCTATAGGGAAGCGATTTAAATGTTTTCTTCAATTTCAAGAAGCAACTAATTGTCCCTTCTCTTTATCTACCTAAGTTTTCCTTGAAATTTATACACTACAGATTTTATCGAGAATACTACCAAAAGGTTTATATATTGTAATGTATAACTTTATACATTATGACATTCATCAGAAAAATAAAGAAGAAGTCTGGAACATACCTAGCTGAAGTAAAGAGTTATAGGGAAAATGGGAAGATAAAACAAAAAGTTATTCGCTATCTTGGAAAGGAAGTCAATGGCAAACCTGCTAAAAAAATAACTTCCGCGGATATAAAAATAAAGAATGTTAAAAGAAGCCTTGATGTTTTGGCGATAGACAAATTAGCAGAACAATTGACGATAAAATCAATTAATAACAAATATTTACTGAGCTTAATTTACTCGCAATTGCTTGAGAAACGAAGTATAAACAAACTTGAAGAGTGGATGGAATATACAGAAATTCCAGAAATTTTGAAGATAAACAACTTATCTACAAAAAATCTTTACGAATCTCTTACAGAGATTCCAGAAGGAGAATTTATTAATATTGACAAAAACATGCACGTTATATTTAATCAAATTGAAGAAATTAAGGATGTTGCAGTTATCGACGTTACCGATACTTATTTCGAAGGAAAAAGTTTAGATATTAAAAAAAGAAAAGGGAAAGATGGAAAAGTTAGAAGATTAGTTCAAATTGGTTTGGCAACATCATTTACAAATGGTTTTCCAATTTTTCATAAGCAATATCAAGGAAATCTTCCAGGAGTACACATACTGAAAGACATGAGTTTAGAAGTTAAAGAAATGGGTTTAAATTCGATAATAATGGACAGGGGGATGATGTCTTTAGAAAATTTAAAATTAATTTCAAGTCTAGAATTAAGTTTAATTGCAGGATTAAGAAAGAATAATTATTTGATTGAAAATTTTATTTATAAGATTGATAAAGAAGAAATTTATTCGCTTAAAAATATGGTGCGATTAAAAAATACAAAAGTCTTCATCAAGACTTTTGATTATCTGAATGGGAAATTAATTGCGGTATATAATCCGTCGATAGAATTAATAAAAAAGAATCAGAATTTTGAAAAAGGGTTTGACAGTTCTAAAGATTTAGGTTTCTCTTTGATTTTTCATAATACTAATTATTCTCCTGAAGAAGTTGTCAAAAAATATTATGAAAAAGAGATTATTGAAAGAGCATTTAAACAAATGAAAGGAATTCTAAATTTAAGACCAATAAGGGTCTGGCTCACTGACCATATTGAAGGACACATAAAAATATGTTATCTTGCCTATGCAATTTTATCTTTAATGAATTACAAATTAAAAAAATTAAAAGTGTCTGCAATAGACGCTTTAGACTCTTTGAAATATGGATATAAAGTAAAATTATTTGATAAAACAAATAATTTTGAGTGGGATTTGATAGTGCCTTTAAAGCCAAAACAAAAAGATATTTTAGGTGCTTTGGGCGTAGTGTATAAAAACTAGGGAAAACTTAGGTATTTAGTCATCTTTGATGAATGGATAAAATCCGCCTGAAAGGCGTTATCTCGATAAACACGTTGAGTTATTATTGGGCGATAATGGGAGCATTTCTCTTGCATCAGATTTGGTTAATTCTTCTTTTAAAGAAGTTGCTGAGAATATTTTTAATTTACCTCCAAAAGAGAAGTAAGACTTTTAGAATTCTTATTTATAGTTCAAACTTTTTAGTCGAAGAGATTATTTACTTAGAATTTAATTAATAATTATTTTAGATGCGATTTTTATTAAGGGAGATAGACGTAACGCAAGTTATCTAAGTGAAGCGTGGATTAATAGGAATTGGTCCATTTAAACTATCGATTTAGTTAAGTCCAGAAAGAAAATCGTCCAAATCTTTAGATATTAACCCTACTCTTTCATTTAAATTGCTTGGTTTGCCTTCTATAGCCTTAGTGATTTTAGAATAATACTCTTGGATTCTTAGAAAAAACGTTCTTGCATCTTCGAAGTCTATTACCAATCCCTTCTTTTTCATTAGGGCGATATTTATGTTTTCCGATAGATTTTCAAAATAACTAGTGCTCAATATTAATCTTTTAAGGTAAAATTGCGGGATGATTACTTCTCTTTCTTCTTGGGTAATAATTGGGAAAGGATAATTTGGTCTGAATACGCTAGTTTTTTTTGTGCCTTCTACCTTTTTTAGATATACATTTCCAAAAATGTAGGCTCCGTATGAAGGGATATGCGCATGCGATGCGCCAGCGATATAAACTTCTTTTCCTTTTTGAACCCTATATTCAAGTTGATGTTCAAATTTAAGTGGTTGAAGTATTTTTGACATTTTTATTAATAAGAAATTAATATCCTCTTATCTTTTTTTCTCATAAAGTCTTGTTTGTGCTGTGTGGTAAGAGGAAGAATCTGTAAATCCAAGAAGATTGGTTTCAAAAGCTACGCATTTCTTAATGTCTTTTTCTGGGATTTGTGCTAATACTTCTGCAATAGATGGTTTAAATAATGACGGAGCACCATAATCGTGTATTGTTATAATTTTTTTGTAAGGATTAGGATTAACACTTTTTGCAAGTCTTGTTGGCTTTGGGTCCCAATTAAAAGCAACTTTTCTTGGTTCTACTGGTTTTATATAGTATAAATCGCCATCGGGGTCTTCTTCTAGTCTGCTTCCTTTTGAATTAGTAACTCTTGAAACTCTTATGACTGGTTTTATTTTTTTCATAAGTTCTTCAAGATTTTTGTTTGTTATTGTTGGAATACTCATAAAAAAATATTATATCTTGTATTTATAAACTTTTATAGAATTATTCACAAAGCTCTTTTTTTAATTGTTCTTCATGACCTAAAACTCTTTTAAGTTCAGAGAGTTCTTTGGCACCATAGCTGTTTCCTTGAGAATCTTTAAATGAAGGGGTTTTACTACAATACCAGCCAATGCCGTCATTGCCGAGGGCGACTACGAGTGCGCGGGCATTTTCATAGGAGAATCCTGCTCCTTCTTCAGTTGGACCGAATTGTACTGAAGATGAAGAATTGAAAAAAGTGAGGTAAGATGCAGTAACAATAATGGCTAATAGAACTACTAAGAAGAATACAAGTGTTATTTTATGTTTTGAATTAGGTTTTATTTCTTTAGAGGATTTAGGGTTGATTTTTATTGCTTTTTTCATGTTATATTAAATTAAAGTTTGTTTAAATACTTTATCATTTCTTTTTTGGAAGAAATAATGCCTTTACCATCGGTTTTAACTGCCAAAAGCTTGTGCCTATGAGTTTTTCTACCCTGATTTTTCCTAATGATTTTTTATGCAGAGGTTCTGAGATAAGAACTTCACCTTTTGAACTTTCTGCTATGCGTTTTGCTATTGATAGTGTGTTGTCTATTGAAACAAATTTTATTTTACCTTGGGCATGTGTTTCTATTGCAACTTTTCCTGAATGAACACCCATACCAAAATCTACCTTATTTGAATGAATGCTATTATAATCTTTTAATACGGAGAGCATTTCTTTTGCAGTATTTATTGCTTTCATATCATTGTCTTTTTCATTTGTAATCATTGGAACAAAGATAACTACTCTATAATCATGGTCAATGTAGATTTTAGCTTTTGCATTTTTTGCGATTAGTAATGCACTTTCTATTGTATCCAGAGAGTTATCTCCGAATTGACTCTTTAACGAGCTTAGATTTCTTATTTTTAGGGCTATTACAGATGCTTCTTGCTTGGTTGCACTATTTGTAACATTCTCTATTGAAGGAGTGGTTGGCGAGAGCGTTTGTTTTAAAGGAGGAGAAGATAATTGCATAGGAACATCTTGTTTTGAATGTATTAATGATAGGGCTCTGGGCATTTTACCTACAAATTTTTTCTTTAGGAATCTCCTTACTAGAACAAGAGCAATAATTAAGAGAATAACTATTATCAAAACCCATAGCCAGATTGAAAAATTGCCTTTAAATAATCCGTTTAAATTATCTATTCCAATGACATTTCCTGTTGGCAGAACAGCTCTTCCTAATTCATAGTTTGTTGTTCCATCTCCTACTCTTATTTCATATTCTCCGCCGTCTGGTGATTTTAGCCTAAATTTTACGTTTTCTCCGAGAGCAATATTGACTTGTTCGGTTTGGGTTTTATTTCCTATTATTATTTCAATTGGACCTTTGAATTGGACGTTTCCGATATTCTCTATTGTTAGGATGCCATTGCTTAGAGAATAATTTATTTTTCTTAATTCTTCCACAAAGAATAGTTTTGAGCTGGACATTTCATTCAGTTTTGTTTCTATTGACCAGAACCCCGATGTAAATTTTGATTCAATAAAGATAGAATTTTGTTCGCCTGTTTTCATTACTTTTTCCAAGAAAATACTTTTATTAGGCTTGTAAATTTTAACTTCTATTTCTGATTCTGCAGAATTTTTGGCTTGGTCATAAGCGATTGGAGTAAATGATAGAGTATTG
>JAGVYY010000038.1 GCA_018303005.1 Candidatus Woesearchaeota archaeon | reverse complement strand
ATTTAGGTATTATAATAAGGTTTTCACTTCCGTTTTGTTCAATGAAGATAGCATCACCCTTTTTTAGTTTGTTTCTGTCTATCCAATCTTTTGGGAGAGATATGACAAAAGACGAATTTCCAAATTTTATTAGGTTTCTGTGCTCCATTTGCTTTTTTTAATAGAGAGTATATACCTGTTATATTTAATATAGAGTAACTATATATATTTAAATTTTTCCTTTATTTTAGGGGGTGTAAAATGAGAAAAAAGAAATATCTTGATCCGATAGAAGATGACATATACACAGAAGAAGGTGTTGAAGAACAGTTAGATGCAGAAGGAATAGAGGATTGGGAAGCCGGATTCATGCAGGGATATGAAGATGCGTAGGAGAAGAAAAGAATAGGCCTTAAAGGAAAATATCCTTGATTTTATTAAAGAGACTTCTCTCGCTCTTGCCATATCTTGTTTCATCTTTGCTTTCATGTGCAAATTCCTGCAGCAGCTTTTTCTGTTTAGGGTTTAGTTTTGTAGGTGTCTTTACATTTACTTTCAGAAATAGGTCTCCATAGCCATTTCCATCTAACTTTTTAATGCCTTTATCCTTTATCCTAAATATAGTTCCAGATTGTGTTCCCTCAGGCACTTTTATCTTTACATTATCATTTAATGTTGGAGCATCAAGAACAGTGCCGAAAACTGCTTTTGGAAAGCTTAGGTAATAATCCAGGTATAGGTCAAAACCATCTCTTTCAAAAAATTCATGCTCATCTATGTTTATTACAACATACAAATCACCATTGTTAGTTCCCCTTAGTTCTTCACCTTCATTTGATATTCTCAATGTGTTTCCATTGTCAACACCAGCAGGTATGCTTATGGAAATCTCCTTTACCTTGTCGATTAATCCTTCTTTGCAATAACCGCATTTGTCCTTGGCTGTCTTTCCATAACCTCTGCAGGCATTACAGTTTGTAACCTGGGTAAACGAACCAAAGGCAATTCTTGTTACTCTCCTGACTTGTCCAGAACCATTGCATGTCTTGCATGTTGTTAGATCACCATCTTTGGCCCCAGTGCCATTACAGTGAGCACATTTTACTTTTTTAGGAAGTCTTATAGTTTTCTTGCAGCCCAAGGCTGCTTCTTCAAAAGAAATTTCAATATTATATCTTAAATCACGCCCTCTGCTTCTTCGTTCACTGCCAAAGAACATATCAAAGATGCTGCCTCCAAAACTTTCATTACCAAAAATATCCCCGAATATAGAATCAAAGTCAGCATTTCTGAAAATATCTTCCTGACTGAACCTTTGGTCAAAGCCATCATGGCCGTATTCATTATATGTCTTTCTTTTATTTTCATCAGACAAGACAGCATAAGCCTCAGAGAGTTCCTTGAATTTCTCATCAGAACCCTTTTCTTTATTGATGTCAGGATGGTATTGTTTGGCTAATTTTTTATAGGCTTTTTTTATCTCGTCCAATGAGGCATTTTTATTTATTCCGAGAATTTCATAATAATCCCTTTTTGTCATTTTGATTTACTGTCTTTTTTCAAATTATTCTGTTTCATAGTTTTGCTTTCTAATGATAGATTATTGTATCTATTTTCTTAGCAGAAACATATGCTAAATCTGCCATATCAAACAAAGAGTAAGAAGATTTATTTATTTCTTTCCCTTCTTCTTGCTCTCTTTTGGTTTTTCATCAACAACCTCGGCATCAACTATCTCTGGTCCATCATCAATGTTGTTTTTATCAATATCGTTTTCATTTTTGTCACTGGCAGAATCTTCCTGCTGCTGTTTTGTCATTGCTTCCTGATATATCTTTGTTCCTATCTCCTGGACAGCTTTATTCAATTCCTCAATCTTCTTTTTTATTGTTTCAATGTCATCTTTTTTGCTGACTTCTTTTAGTTCATTTATCTCATTCTGGATTTTTTCGTTTAATTTAAGGTCAATCTTGTCTTTGTAGTCGTTCAGCATTCTTTCAGTGCTGTATATTAATGTATCTGCATTGTTCTTTGTTTCAATGCTTTCCTTTTTTTTCTTGTCGATGTCAGCATATTGTTCAGCTTCTTTTTTCATTCTGTTGACTTCTTCCTCTGTTAATTTCTGGGAGGCCATTATCTTTATGAATCTCTCTTTATTAGTTCCAAGATCCTTGGCTTTTGCATGCAATATGCCGTTTGCATCAATATCAAATGTAACTTCGATTTGAGGAATTCCCCTGGGTGCAGGAGGTATTCCATCTAAGATAAACCTGCCTAAGGATTTATTGTCAGCAGCCATTTCCCTCTCCCCCTGTAAAACATTAATCTCGACACTTGGCTGATTATCTGCAGCAGTAGAGAATATTTGAATCTTCTTAGTTGGTATCGTTGTATTTCTCTGAATCAAGAATGTTCTTATTCCGCCAAGAGTTTCAATACCTAGTGTTAATGGTGTTACATCAAGCAATAAGATATCTTTTACTTCTCCGGCTAAAACACCTGCCTGAACAGCAGCGCCCATTGCTACACACTCCATTGGATCAACCCCTCTTTCAGCTTGTCTTCCAAAATAATCTTCAACGAATTTCCTTACAATAGGCATTCTTGTTGGTCCGCCTACAAGAATTATTTTGTTGATACTATTCTTGTCGAATTTGGTATCTTTTATTGCCTGGTCTAAGGATTTTTTGCATCTTTGTACAATCTGGTTGATTAGGCTCTCTAATTTTGCCCTTGTTATCTTCATAACAAGATTCATTGATTTGTTATTTTTAGTTGCTATAAAAGGCAAGTTAATCTCTGCTTCCAAGACAGTTGATAATTCAATCTTAGCCCTTTCAGCAGCTTCTCTTATTCTTTGGATTGCAGTAAAGTCATCACTAAGGTCAATGCCATTTTCTTTTTCAAAATCTTTTAATATATAATTAATCAAGACTTCATCCATATCAGTTCCGCCAAGTTTAGTATCTCCAGAAGTGCTTTTAACTTCAAAAACGCCGTCACCAAAATCCATTATTGTGACATCTAAGGTTCCACCACCGAAATCAAAGACTAGAATCTTCATTTCCTGGTGTTGTTTGTCTAGACCATATGCTAGAGAAGCAGATGTAGGTTCATTAACAATTCTTATTACATCTAAACCTGCAATAGCACCGGCATCCTTTGTAGCCTGCCTTTGGTCATCATCAAAATAAGCAGGTACTGTAATAACTGCTTTTTCTATTTTCTCTCCTAAAAATTCCTCAGCGTCTTTCTTTATTTTCTGCAAAATAAAACCAGAGATTTGCTGTGGTGTGTATTCTTTTCCATATATATTATACTTAAAATTTGTACCCATTTTTCTTTTAGCAGCCATAATAGTACCTTCTGGATTACTGACAGCTTGTCTTCTTGCAGTTTCTCCGACTAAAACCTGTCCATCTCTTGTAAAAGCTACAACACTTGGAAATGCCTTGCCGTATAATGAAGTGCCTTCTACACTTGGAATTATTACTGGTCTACCAGCCTGTAAAACTGAAGCTGCTGAGTTAGATGTCCCCAAATCCACGCCTAAAATTTTTGTCATTTTATTTACCTCCATAAATTGATAACATATTTTTTAGATTTATACCTTTATTAAAAACCTCTACATGATATTTCCGGATAGAGCCATTTCCTAAAGTTTTAACCGAAATTCCAGTAATTTTTTCAATTTTTATTGTCGTAAACTTCGGGTAGATTAAATTAAAAAATTCTTTAAGTCTATCTTTTCCTATAATTTTCTCAATGCTTTGAAAATTATTTTTATCATGTCTTAATTCTTTTATTTGACTTAAAAGCTCTTTATTCATTTTCTTCTTCTAAATTTTGATTTTTTATATTCTCTGAACTAACAACTTTAGCGTGTCTTAAAACCTTATCATACAATAAATAACCTTTCTGTATTTCTTCTAAAATAATACCATCATCTTTATCAGACTTAACTTTTTGGATAACTTCATGATAAAATGGATTAATTCTCTCTCCAACAGATTTAATTTCCTTAATATTCTCTTCTTCCAATACTTTATGAAAATTTTTATGAATCAATTTTATACCATTTAAAATATCATTATTTTTTACATCTGAGTCTTCTAAATTATGCACAGCTCTGTCAAAGTCATCGGCAATATTAAGCAATTTTATCACTAGCTTGTATGAAGCATACTTTGAAAATTCTTCTTTCTCCTTTTCGTTCCTTTTTATGTAATTCTCAAACTCAGCCTGTAATCTTTTAAGATCATTAATATAATCATTAATCTGTTTGTCTTTTTCTTCTAGTAATTGGATTAATTCTTTTTTACCTTGTTTCTTTTCTTTAGTTCCTGTTTCAGCAAAAATATCCATTTTGAACCGCCTTCATTATGTTGATTTAAAATCAACCGTGTTTATGTTAAACAAACAAAGGTTTATAAAGGTTTCTATTTTTTATTTTTAGTAAGGATGCATTCCTACATCAGGTTCAACTGAATAATATAATAAAGTAGAATTTTGAGTTAGTGTAGTTAATTTAAACAAAGTATATAAATCTGCTAATCATCATTTTTAATATGATAAGAGTCAGAAAAATCACAATAACAATCAGGGAATTTCCATATGATAAAAAAGGTTTGAACATAAATGATGAGCTGTTGTGGCTTTCAGATGTTCTATGCTTGTTTGACAGCAAAAGGGATAAGGAAAAGAGCAAATTCAGGCTGTTCATAGAGCTTATAAAAGCAAGGAAGCAGAAAGAGGTTCTTACTTCAGATGAGCTAGCAGAAAGAGCCCATCTCTCAAGAGGAACAATAATCCACCATATACATGATCTGGAGGATAGAGGCTATGTCATTTCCAAAGACAATAAATATCTGTTAAGCGAGAAGAATATTGAGTTTATATTCAGGGATATAAAAAGGGATTTTGACGATTTCTATGATGAAATAAAAAAAGTTGTAAAGAAATTAGATCAGGAACTGGAATTGTAACTCCGGCAAGTTACCCTTTAAAATTACTTATTTTTTCAAAATTGGAGAAAGAAAAATGATTATATCCCAAATAAGTAATGCGGGAGACACGCTCAGAAACTTGATTTAATTGTGCACTAACCATATATCTTTGTATAGTAATATGTAAAATATATAAAACTTTTTGTTCTTATAAAATACAACAAAATTTAAGTGCAGCTTAAATAATATAACGTTCTACCCCTACATTTATAATAAAATAGAAAACTTTATAAATATGTAGTGGTAAGGTATTTTATGGTAAATATAAGGGAAAAGAAAATAGGCAATAAGACTTATTATTATCTAGAACATACCATAAGAGAAAATAATAATGTTAAGAAAAAAGAACTATATTTAGGTAAAACTCTACCGAAAAATATAGATAAATTAAAACAGGAATTTTTATTCAATATTAATAAAGATAAATGGTATAAATCTTTAGAGAAAATTAAACATAACTTCTCAAAAGAAAAATCTAAAACACCAAAAGTTGCAATTGAAAAGCAAATAGAAACTTTTGTTATAAAATTTACTTATGATACGCAAAAGATAGAAGGAAGCACATTAACCTTAAAGGAAACAGCTAACTTACTTGAATACGGCATTACCCCAAGAAATAGACCAATAGATGATGTAAAAGAGACAGAAGCGCATAAAAAGGTTTTTTATGAAATACTTAGATATAAAAAAGATTTATCTTTACAGATTATATTATATTGGCATAAAAAATTATTTGAGGAAACTAAAAAAGAGATTGCTGGTAAAATAAGAACTCATCAAGTAGCAATAGCAAGAAGTAAATTTATTCCACCATTCCAGGCAGAAATTTATCCTTTGATTAGAGAATTCTTCAAATGGTATGAAGATTATAAAAACAAGCTTAATCCTGTTGAGCTAGCCGCTTTAGTGCACCTTAAATTTGTGACAATACATCCTTTTAGTGATGGAAATGGTAGGATAAGCAGATTAATGATGAATTTTATTTTAAATAAAAATAAATATCCTATGCTTAATATAAGTTATAAAAACAGGGATAGTTACTATACTGCTTTAGAAAGATCTCAAGTTAATAAGAATGATAATATTTTTTTAAATTGGTTTATTAAAAGATACTTAAAAGATAATAAAAATTATTTAAAATCATAAGTTTTAAACATACAAAGAACTACTATCAGAATTATGTGTGGGGGACATACTCAGAAACTCCGATTCAATTGCACAGTAACGATATATCTTTGTATAGTAATATGTAAAAATATATAAAGTTATTTGTTAAGAACGAAAAGTTTATATATCAATTGATATATTGATTATTATGCAACAAATACTGAAAAGTCCGTATGAAAGGTCTCCAACTTTGGATACTGTATTAATGGTAGAAAGAACTATAGAGGATCATAGTGGAGAATTCAATAAGACTAAATTGTGGAAAAAATTGCCTAAAAAGGTAATGTGGCAGACTTTTTTGGTTGTTTTAGATTATTTAGAAAACATAAATAAGATAGCTTTTGATAGAGAAGGCAAAATAGCATATATTTGGAATCCGGAATTAGCAAAAAAA
>JAGVYY010000039.1 GCA_018303005.1 Candidatus Woesearchaeota archaeon | reverse complement strand
CAAATGGAAAGGCAGACATAACATTCAAGAATCTGGCAACATCAGGCGGAACAGAAGAAATCAGCACAACAACTACAATAACACAGCCACCTGTGGTGACAGGAACAGAACCAACAAGCAAGGCATGGATATGGTGGACATTGATTGCAGTGATAATAATAGTGATAGTTGTCCTTTTGCTTAGAAAGAAAAAGTAATTTAAACTTTTCTTTTTTATTCTTTTCTTATGAAAAAAATATCTTTTCTAATTTTTGTGATTTTAATGCTTTTTGCATTATTTTTAGGAAAAGTTTCTGCAGTAGGAAACATAACAAGGCTTGATTTTACTGAAAAAAACCCACAATCAGTGCTTTTAGATAACAAAGATGCTATCAGATTAACATCTGATGATGGTAGAGAGATAATTATAGCTGTTGATGAGATAGGAACAAAAGGGGTAAGAATAATGGGAACGGGCTATAAGAACGATACTAAAAATGTTTTTTCAGCTTTGATTACAAAGAAATTATATGCAAGAATTGATTTTGAAGATGATGGGGTGCTTGACTTAGATATAAGATATGTTGGTTTGACTGACAATAAAGCAGTTCTGGACTTTAAAAGGCTTTATCCTGGTGATGTTGTGCCCCATGTTATAGGAAACAATAAAAATGATAATTATATTGTTCAGGATAATGAGAATAATAGCTCTTTTTACAGAAATGGATTCATTATTGCAGCAGTCATCCTATTTATCGGTCTTGTCATACTTCTTGTTCTCAGAAAGAAATAATCATTTATATGTGCCAAATCACTTCTGTATTTCAGACCATGAATATGGCCTATTTAATATGTAATGCATACACATTATTCCTGTATCGCAAAATAAAGGCATGTTCTTATTGTATAAATCAATACAGAACCATCTGTCATCAAAAGCCTCTGTTTCTTTATCATACCTGAATTCTATCTCCTTTAATATATCCTTATGAATTAAGACACAACCTAATCCACAGGAGATTATTTTTATCAGTTTATTAGAAGATAATTCATTATTGTTTAATGGTCTCATATCAGGGAGCTTTTTTTCTTTATTCTTATTTGTTATATGATCTATTAAAACAAAAGCCTGGGGTGTTAATTCACTTTTATCCCCTATAATATTATGCAAGAAATATACACAGCTTATTACTTTTTTATTATGATTTATCAGTTTTAGGAGAACATCTGGCGGCGGAACAACATCCTGTTCCAGGGAAAAAAAATAATCATAATCCTCATTTATTGCTTTTTCCCGCAAAATATTCCTGCTTTTTATAATTCTTTCGCGTGCACTTTTAAAATAAGGTCCTTTTATTGCAGGAATATTATACTCCTGTATTTTTTTGTAATACTCATCATTATCTGAGTTATCTACAAGTAGTATGTCAAAATTAGGATACTGAATATTTTTCAAGCCAGTTATATATCTTTCAAGGCAATATTCCTTGTGATATGATGTTGGGCAACCTATTAATATCCTGGGATATCTTAATATTGTGACATTCCATTTCTTCATTTCATTTATTTTCGGCAATGGATTTAGAACAGAGAATGGCAGATTTTCTTTGTGCTTTTCAACAAATATCTTTCTGTAATGCTCCCATTCTTCATCAAAGCTTCCGCCTGAATAATGTTTTAATGATATATCTTGTGTTACTATCAGTTTATTCTTTTGAGCTAGTCTAAATGAGAAATCAATATCATAAAAATGGAATCTGTCAAACAAATTTTCATCGAATCTTATGCTTGCTGCTGTTTCTTTCTTGGCAGCGATGAAAACACCATCAATAACTACAGCATTTTCATCTTTGAGATATTCACTATACTGGTCCAGCTGCTCTTTTCCGTTTGTTGAATGGATTATTTTGCCTTTTACATATGGGACTCCTGCTGAAAACCATATTCCATCTTCTGATAAATAATCTGTTCCAGCAATGCCGATGCAGGAGGCATTATGCTTCGAGAACTTGTTCAGCAGAATAACACCCCATTTTTCTGTTAAAAATTCGATATCTTCGTGCAAGAAACATATGATATCAAACCTGGCTTTTTCTATGCCTATGTTATATGCATTAGCTAGGCTATACTTGTTGATCTTGTTGTCTATTATTATAAACTCAGAACTGCAACCTATTGTTCTGTTTATGTTTTCTTTTATCCTGCTGAGCTTTTTGTCATTTTTAGAGCAGATCACAATGCTTATCATGGTAGATAAACTTTTAAATCTGAAAACTTATTTAAATTTATGGATGATGCAGTTGAAAAAAGAAAGGAGAGTTTTAAAATATTTTTTAAAAAATTTTTCAGCAATAAATACACTGTGCTTTTTGTTCTGATTATACTGCTTGCTTTTACAATAAGGGTTTATTATTTTGCAAAGTTATATGACCAGCCTTGCTGGTGGGATGAATGTGATTATCTAAGCAGCGGGAAAAGCTTATTTGGGTTATTGGATTATAAATACACTCAGCAGAGACCTGTATTATTTCCTCTGTTGGCAGGTATATTTTTTTATCTTGGATTGAAAGAGTCTATAGTCAGATTTTTGTTGTCTTTTTTGCCTTCTATGGGTGTTGTCATAATAATCTACTTTTTGGCAAAAATAATGTATGATGAAAGAGTTGCGCTTATCGCCACTTTCTTATGGTCTGTGTTCTGGGTTTTTTTGTTTGATGCATTTAGATTCCACACTGATTCATTGGCGTTATTCTTTGCATTATTAACAATATATTTTTTCTGGAAATATTATGTTATTTCTAAAAATAGCAATAGACTATGGCTGATTGGTGTTTTTCTGGCACTGGCATTTATGGTTAGGATAGTATATGCTTTGTTCGTTGTTTTATTCCTTGTATTTCTGTTGCTGACAGAAAAATTCAAGTTCTTAAAACAAAAGAATCTCTGGATTGCTGCTGTAATTTGCTTATTGGTGTTGACTCCTTTTTTTGTATGGAGCAAAGTGAATCTCGGATCTTATACTGCTTTCAAATCAGGATACACAAGTTATGAGCAGAAAGCAGAAAAGCTGCCAATTGCATGGAGTGTCTTTGATAGGTTTCCCTTGTTCACTCAAAACGTACTGTTGATTGTGTTTATTTTGTCATTACTGTATATTCTGTTTGAGCTTGCTATTGGATATGATATCATAAGTAGTGAACTGAGGTTAAAGAGCAACCTGTTTTTGCTTTTGTTAATTATCATTCCTTTGGTTTATTTTGTTTTCATTGAAAGATCAGCTGGAGAACCAAGATGGTTTGTTTTCTTTGCTGTTTCTATGTTCTCTTTTATTGGTGTGTTACTTGTTCAGATTTATGAGCAAATCCATAAGCATAACAGGTATCTGGCTGTTATTGCAATATTATCTGTTTTGGTTATAGGTGCATATCAGGAAATAAGGGTTGGAAATGCATCTATTATTGGCCAATCAAATTCATTCTTACCGTTAAAGCTTGCCGGAGAATGGTTAAAAATCAACAGCAATGAAAATGATATAATACTAACAAAATCTGTTCCGCAGGTAGCTTATTATTCAGGAAGAAAGGTTTCAGGTCTGCCTGGAGATGCTGCCAATATAATTTTAGAGATAAATGACAAAAAACCAAGATATATAATTGTGGCGCCTTTTGACCAGGCAACACAGGATATATTTGAGTTTCCCGGCAAACATCCAGAGAACTTTAAACCTGTTTATGTTGATTTTGTCGATAAGGAGAAGAAGCAGCCTATATTAGCGATATACGAAGTTGTTGATTATAAATTTACAAGCACCGGATAAATTATCTTCTTTCTGTTATGTTCTTTAGTACAGGAATTTTTTTTACGAATTTAAATTTGTTATAGAGGACTTCTTCATTAACGCCACATGTTGCGCATATACCTATCCTTTCTTTTATCAGCTGCTTTCTGAATGCCTGTGCTTTTTCATTGTTCCAGATTTTCATAAACGGCTCTTCAAAGACATTGCCGAAAACTATTTCATTTTCAGCATAGAAATCACAAGGGCATACATTTCCATCCCAGGTAATATAAGGGGTATACCATGGCAGGAAGCATGGCTTATCTATATTATGACCTTTGTTCCTGCCAGGACCCTGCTCTTTATCAAAATTCTGCAGATATTCAAACAAATTACCCATTCTTAACGGGACCCTGACATCTTTCAGGACCTTTTTTGTCCTTTCATAGACTTTTTTTGCATCTTTTGATGTTATATGATCAAGGCCTGTTTCATCATTTTCATTCTCTCCTAATCTTATAACAAATGTTCCATTGATAGAATCAAAGCCCAGTTCATTTGCCAGTTTTATATAATCAGGCAATTCATGGAAGTTATCCTTTTGGACCACTATAAAGCTATGTATCTCAGTTTTGAATTTTTTGGTTTCATTTCTTAACCTTATAAAATTTTTTGTATTCTCAAGAAATGTTTCGAACCTTGCAGGAATCCTTATTCTTTCGTAGGTTTCTTTTGTTGCACCGTCCATTGATATTGACAAGATATCCGGGCCTGCATCAAGCATCTGCAAACCCTTTTCTTTTGTCAGTAATGTTGCGTTGCTGTCAAGCTTAACAAATGTTGTCTTGTCTTTTGAATATTTTATTATTTTGAATATATCTCTGTTTGCCAATGGCTCTCCTATGCCTGTAAGATTCAGATAGCATGGATATATCTGGTCAAACACAAACTTGAAATTTTCATATGACAAGCTTCCTACAGGTCTTTTCAGGCCTACACTTAAGGGACACATCTTGCATTTTAGATTGCATACTGTTGTGTTCTCGAATTTCAATTTGAAGGGTGTTGTTGTTACAGGCAGCGACCTTACAGCGTAATATCCATTACTTAGAACCTTCCACGGATAACGGGCTGAAATGCTCTTTTTTAGAATATGCTTGTATAACATCTTATAATTGGAAAGACTGGCTTAGTTTTTTAAGTTTTATGCTGAAATCCTGCTCGATTTCTTTATTGTCATCTACTGTGTCTTGATTCATATTCTTTATAAATTCTTGGCTTACAGGGAAATTCCTGTAAAATACACTGAAAAATTTTATGCTGGCTAGCACAAAACCTATAGGAACATGAATTTTTAATTTTTTGATTCTCAAATGTGAGCTTACAAAGTCTATGAAATAATCAAGGCTTATTCTTGTTCCACCCAATAAATTGTAAGTTTTGTTAATGCTTTTCTTATTATCCAGGCTTTTTATTATTACTGAAACTACATCATTGACATCAACAGGCTGGATTATTATCTTGCCATTTCCGATTACAGGAATTATCAATGGTATTTTTTTTATATAATTGGCAATATTTTTTATGCTGTTGCTCCCTTTCCCATATATCATTGTTGGTCTGAATATTGTATAATTCAGACCAGAATCTTTTATTAGATCCTCAGATTCTTTCTTTGATTTTCCGTAATTATCTAAATGTTTCCGTGTTGCTGCCATAGAGCTTAATGCTATTATTCTTTTTACCTTGTTTTTTCTGCATAATGCAATTAAATTTCTTGTTCCTTCAACATTGACATTGTAGAACTGCTTTTTCGTTCCATTTATTAAAGCAGCCAGATGTATAACTATGTCTGTGTCTTTCAATGCATTGTCCATGGATTTTTTGTCTGTAATATCACCATAGATCAACTGAACATCATGCTCTTTCAGAAATTTTATGTTACTGCTTTTTCTTACCAAACATTTTACTTTTTCTTTGTCAGGTATTTTGTTAATCAGGTTTCTACCTACAAAACCTGTAGAGCCAGTTATCAGTATCATTTTTTTGTCTTGATCCTTATTAGTTCCTTAAGCTTAAATGTGAACTTATTATGCCTGAAGTTGTCAAAAAACTGCTCGTACATTTTATTCCTCAAATAGAATTTTTGGCTGTTGATCAAGTACCTTGTCTGTTCTATCAGATTTGTCTTATAGAACTCCCTTAACAATTTTTTCGTTGGCATATCTGAAATATTCGCATGATATGTCAATACACCAAAAGTGTTACATTCCTCTAAGGTCTTGGGAGGCTGGCATAAATTTTCCTTTACACATAAATCATAATAAGGTGTTCCTGGAAATGGCCTATAGATCTGCAGCAGATTCTGGTCTGCCGGAATGGCTTTCATATATTTCAGTGTCATCTTTAATTCATCGTATGTTTCATGTGGATGTCCCATCATATATGTATTTGTTACCATAACTCCTTTGTCCCTTAGTTCTTTTGTTATAAATCTTGCCTGGTCTATGTTGACCATTTTTCCAATGAACTGCTGGAGTCTTGGGCTTCCGGATTCAACGCCGAACATTATCTGCTCGCAACCTGCTTTTGCCACTAAGCCAGCTAGATCAATGTTCATTAGATGGAATTTGCTCACGCTCTGCCATGTAATGCCTTCCCTTATCTTTTTTATGTCTTCTGCAAATTTTTTTGTATAAGCTGGTGTTGCTAAATGCAGATCTCCTCCTATATCCATCCTGTCAATGTGTTTTTTTGTCAGATCCCTTATATAACAAAACTGTTCCATAACCTTATCTGCAGTTAAATTCCTGTATGCTCCACCATAAGATTTTACATCCAGGTTGGAATGATGACAGAAAGTACATTTGTATACGCAACCTCTTGTAGCTTCCATCAAGACTACATTATGCCTGTTATATGGGAAATATTTGTCCAGGTTGCCCAATAATTCCCAGGCAGGCATTGGTTTTTCGTTCAGACCAACGAATCTTTTTTGTGGCCCGAAAGAATGTATCTTTCCATTGTTCTTGATCCAGGTTCCCAATGGCTCTTTTATTTTTTTATCTATAAAATCTATCAAATCCAGCAAAGCATATTCCCCCTCACCTAAGATTATAGCATCAATATTTTCATTTTTTAATGTTAATTCAGGCAGTATTGTAGGATGGACCTCCCCAGATGACATATTTTCCCAAAGATTTTGCAATTTTACTTACCATAACTGCTCTTTTTATTCCAGGGCCTGTCAAAACTCCGAGAGCCACTATATCCGGGTTGAAATTTTCTATATCTTTCTTTACTTTTAATTCTTCTATATCTTCACCAGAGTAATCTATGACTTTAACATCATGGCCTTTTTCCTTGATAAAAGAAGCAATGCTTATCAATCCCAAAGGAGGATATGCGCCAAATTCAGTCGCAGGTGCAATCAGTAATATCTTTTTTGTCTTGTTCATTTTGTAGTTTAGATTTATTAAATTTAAATAGCTTTCTATATCCAGCGCTGGTGCAACCCTTAAATTACCTCGACGGAAAAAGATTAAGTAGAATTTTAACTTGTCTTCGAATTCTCAAAAGGGTTGCACCACCATTTTATAATTCTAAATTTGCTTTTTTCTTTTAAAGAACATGGTGTAAAAATAAGACAATATCCCAATGCCGTAAGAAAGATGAATTGCAAAAAATAACACTATTAAGAGAGGGAATGCATAAGGGTCTTTTCTTATTGATATCATGAATGAAAACAATATGTTTGCTGTTAAATAAACCAACAAAGGCAGTATAAGAATCTTGCTTATCATGTAATAAATAAACGGCAATGCAGCTAGATAAATCAAAAAAAATGACGGGATTAGAAATATGGGATTTACCCTTGTCCTGTTCAATTTTTCTTTTATCATCCTGACTTTTCCATATTTGTATATCTGCCTGCAAAATAAGAAGAAGCTGTTCCTTCGTCTATGATAGACTATTATGTCAGGGGAATATCCAATCCTGATTTTATTTGCTTTTACCCTGCTGAAAAACTCAGGGTCTTCACCAGGATACAATGATATGTTGAAGTTACCTGCTTTTTTGAATACTTCTCTTTTAACAAAACAATTTGCAGATGTTAGGCACGTTTCATCAGCATCAAGATTTAATCTGTTTTTTTTATATCTGGAACTCATTTTATAGGCGCCAAAAGAAGATTCAAGAACATAACCAGAGGCTTTGGCAAAGAAATTGTCTGTTGTGGGTGTTAGTTGAGGGCCTCCTACAAGATCTATTTCAGGATGCTCTCTAAAAAAAGATTCAGCATTAAGGAAAATATCATTGTCTAGGTAAACATCATCATCCAGGATTGCTATTATTTCTCCTTTTGCTTCTTTTATTGCGTTATTTCTGTTTTCAGATGGATTAAGACCTCTTTTTACAATTATTTCATATTTATTTTTGGGATACCTTACCTTTTTTAATGATTCAAGAACCTCGATTTTTCTGTCTGGACCTACTGCGATGACTACTGAAAACTTTGGATTTTTCATTAATTATTGTAATAATGGAAAACTATTTATACTGTTATATTCCTTGAACGAAGAATGAAGATCTTGCTGTTGAGCCCTCCTTATCCAAAGGACAAGATATTTAGAAAATCTATGAAGCATTTGGGAGCGGTGCTACCTCCGTTAGGACTAGCTTATATCGCTGCCATGCTTGAAAAAGAAGGTCATGAAATCAAAATAGTTGATGGACCTGCGTGGGCTACTGTTTCTGAATATGGATATGAAGAACTAGAAAAGGATTTATTAGATTTTAATCCTGAATTAATCGGGATAAGCGCTTCTTCAAGTCAGTTGGATCATGTTAAAAACTGTTTAAATATTATAAATAAGACTGTTCCAAACGCTAAAACAATTTTAGGCGGAACAATGGTTAGCTCTTACCCTGAGATTTTAATTGAAGATTTAAAGGAAATTAATTATGGTGTGTATGGAGAAGCAGATTTAACATTCTCAGATATTGTAAATAAAATTGAGAAAAATGAATCTTTAGAGAATACAGAGGGGGTGATTTGGAGAGAAAATGGAAATATTAAATTTTTAAAACCTAAAATGATTACAGATTTAGATCAAGTTCCAATGCCTGCCAGACATTTATTAAAGATGGAAATTTATAGACCATCTCCAGCTAATTTCAGAAGGGTCCCTGCCACGACTCTAATAAGTTCGCGAGGATGTCCTTATCAGTGTATCTTTTGCTCCAGACCAACAGAAGGAACTGCTTTTAGGGCACATTCTGCTAAAAGGGTTGTTGATGAAATTGAATATTTAATAAATAATTATGGAATAAAGGATATACAGTTTTTTGATGATACCTTTACATTAATTCCTAAAAGAGTTGAGGATATCTGCAAAGATATTATTGAAAGAAATTTAGATATCGGGTGGAATTGTATGACTAGACTTGATAAGATAAACCCTGATTTATTAAGTTTAATGAAGAAAGCCGGCTGTTATGAAATTGGTGTAGGAATAGAATCTGGAAATGATCGTGTTTTGACTTTTATAAAAAAGAGTTTGACTACAGATATGGTTAGAAAAGGTGTTAAAATGATTAAAAAAGTCGGGATTGATGTTAGAGGATTTTTCATGATTGGTTTTCCTACTGAAACCAGAAATGAAATATTAGATACAATAGAATTTGCCAAAGATATTGATGTTGATGTTGCCCAGTTCATGGTTGCAACACCTTTTCCAGGAACAGAGCTATGGAAAATAGCACAGGAAAACGGAACAGTAAGCAATGACTGGAATAGCTTTACTTTTTATGCTCCTGACAAGATACCTTTTTCATCTGAATTATTAAATGAGAAAGAGCTTGTATCTTTATATAAAAAAGCTTACAAATCATTTTATTTAAGACCAAAGTTTATTTTAAGACAAGTGGCTAAGATAAGAAGTTATATGGATGTTCAGAGAAACTGGCAAGCTGCTAAAGGTGTTATAGGGTTCTAGAATTAATTAAATCTTTGACTGAAAATAGTTTTATGATAAACTTATAATAGAGTAAAAGACAAATACTTATTTCTTTTGTCTTAATCTTAATATAGTATTAATTAGTTATTACGAACTTTACTTTCTGCTCTTTTCTAACATATTCTTGCTATTGAAACTAATAACAGTGTTCGGCGAAGACTGTGACATGTCTGTGGGCGATTTCTTCATTATCTGGAATGCCGGTGATGTTTTGGCGGCACCGGTTGTTCGAGAAGACCGGATACAGGTGTTCGTTGTAGATATGCGTTGATGCATCTTTCCATGTCTTCGGATTCCGAAACAGACCTGCGTATTCATCTGAGAACTGGTATTCGATATTGGTGCCCTGCGCCAGTTTTCTCCAGAGTGTCTCGGCTGCAGCTACTCTTTCTAGGGCAATCCGATGTTCTGCTTCCAGTCGGCCGGAATCGTGGATCATGGCTTTGACAAAGGCCCGGGTTGTGGGATGCTCAAAGCTGGACCCTCTGGCGCGCAGAATGATGTTTGTGATATGTGTTGTCTCCTGTTTCTTCGACAGATCTGGCGAGAACAGTAGCAATAGGCCGCAGGGTCGTAGGGCGAACGACACGAATGATTTGGTTGGACTGAGAGCCAATGCGAATGGTACTTTGCGTTCGATAAACGGCTTGATTTGTTGTTCATAACTTATACGCATTATTTCATCATATGAATGTGTCGCGAGCAGTCTGGCATATTCAAATCCTGAGTAAGCGCGATCCAGCACTACAAACGTATATTGTTCGGCAGCTGTTTTGGCACGTGCTGCAATCACTTTTGGATGGCGTACCTGTCCTGTTGGGTTCATTGGGCCTGCCTGATATACCGGGAGCAATCCTTGCTCTGCCATTATTCCGTCATCGCCGAATTCTTTGTATCCAATTCGAACAACCTTGGCAATGGATTTGTATACTGGCCACCCTAATTCTTCGGCGCCGAGTGTGTTGAGATTTGGATGCAGCAATAGTGCTGTTTCAATGGCTGTGCGCACTGCTCCGGTTCCGGCGTCCGATGGCAGGATAGAACAGGGTTTACCTATAAAGGTTTCAATTTGACTAATTTAAATTTATGGACAGAATCTCAAAATCCTATAGATGAAAATACAGGATATGGTGTTAATATGATGTATGAAGAAAGTATCCCAAGAGTTGACTTTGTAAGCTGGGATG
>JAGVYY010000032.1 GCA_018303005.1 Candidatus Woesearchaeota archaeon | reverse complement strand
CTTAACTGTAAAGAATCTCCTCTGTATTGTTTGGGAGATAAGTGATAAACTTTCGGTTCCATGTAATTATGTCCTAAAATTAAAACATTTTTCTCTTTCTGTAACTCTAAAATTCTTTCTACAACATCTTTTACTATTTTAAGCTCTGATAATTGATCAGGACTTTCTTTCAATGAATCTATCATTGTATCTATTGTTATATAATCCGGATTAGCCATTTTTTCCACCCCCAATATCCTTGATTACAGGCAAATGAATTTTGCTAATTCTTATTTCAGCCCTGGCCCCAAAACCAAAAGGTGCAGCATGATCCTCATGTCCATCCGGTCCTACAATGCCTGAGCTGTCATTGTTTGAATCTATTGTTAATACATCATCTTCATTTAATCTTGCTATGCTTTTTGAGTAATGTTCTGTCAATAATATCTTTGCATATCTTTCTTCATTTGTGAATATATCCTCTTCCCTGAATAGAGGATAAGCATTATGATACCAGGATCCTATCCCGCTACCAGCACCAACTGCAACAATTATACCAGAAGATTTTTCCGGAAAAATTTCTTTTCCATTTAAACAAACAATATTCCTGGACATATGCAGTCTTTTCTCCTCTCCGATAAGATATTCGCTTATTGCAGGATAGGGCTTAATAACACCATTCTCGTTCTCTATTATTGATTCCAGTAATGTCCAGTTTTTAACTAAGAAATCTCTTTGATCAATTTGCCTAATACAATCAAGAATTTTATCTACAGAAAAATATAACATCGCTCCAAAACTCTTTCTTGGGTCAAGCGCAGCACCTAAAACAAACTTCTTATATTGGGGATATTCCTGCATATATCTTGCAATTTCCTGACTGCAATAACTAAAATGGTTATCCCCGCCAAGAAAAATAAATATTTCATTATCCATTATAATATCTTTTGTAAGTAAAGACCTGTCAATTATATGTTCATTGCCAAATGCATTAACTATTCTGCTTAAGTTTTCCTTTTGGGCATAATGTCCTTCTATAATATCTTTTCTGATTCTTTCAGACCTAAATCTATTTATTGTATTTTCATAACAACCATTTTTCTCTATTTCAATATCTAATCTGCTTTTACTAGGTACAATGATAATCTTTGAAAGTTTCATTTTCTATATCCTTCAGTTATTGCATATAATAAATTTAAACCGCTTATAATAGAATCCCTATTCATACAGATATCATCACCAAACATTAATGTTCTGTAACCCATTCTTAATAAATTATCGACATCATTAATTTCTTCGCATGTTGGTTCTAAATTATATTTGTTTAATGAGCTAAAAATTCTTGAAGCTGCTATTGCATTTGGATCTTTCCTTAAGATATCTTCAACAGATTTCAGGATATGATGTGGCATTTTTAATCCTAAAAACAGATCACCGCGCGCTGCCATTAACCTTATGTTCTTGTCATAATTATTGTATATATATTCTAAACCCTTTTTTGACTCTATTTTTGCTATTATATCTGCATTTGGATCTAAATTATATAAATCACTAGCATCTTGTTGGCTCTCAAAAAAAGACAACATGTAATTGTGCAAGCTAATTTTATTCATTGCTTCAATATACTCTATATCTTTTTCTGTGAAATGTTCTTCAATTATTAAAGAAGGGTCTATTATTGTTACAGACTCTCCTGGACCAACAACTCTTCCAGGACCTTCCAGCATTATTAATCTATTATTGTCAACCTCCAGGATTGTTGCAGATTCTTTCCTGTCAGAGAAATAAGCCTTACAAGGCGTATTGACATTTATTCTATGGGTAAGCTCTATTTCGGTAAATGGGGGTGTTGCATAATTTTTTGTTCTTAATTGCCTGCATTTTAAATCAATCCATAACTCTTTTTTGTATTTTTTTGCTTTCTCATTTAGGTTTCTCAGTGTATCTTCCAGAGTTCCTTTCAGAGGCATGACAGTATTCAATCTTATTCCTGATACTATCTTATGCTCCAATACTCTATCAAGATAAGGGGCATATGGTGGCATTGTTACAATCGCATTTATTTCCATTTTTCCCTCCATGTTGTTTTAAAAAATAAAAGGAAGCTAGGCTTCCTCATCCAAATCTAGTTTAAGTGTCGCATTAGTCACCACTGATTTTAGTGACTTATTCGGGTCAATAAATCTTAATGAGTAATCTACTGCTCCTTTTACTGTTGCATCATGTCCTCTTGCATCCATGCTTTTCTTGAAGTCTCTGTATTCTCCCCAATGCTTTGCTATCAACCCATATGCGATGTCTACAGCCCTATCCATGCTTGGCACTTCTATGATTCTCTGCTTTCCAATTGCTTTGGCCCATTGAGTTTTTACTTCTTCATCTACATCAGGTTCATTTTCATCCCCATATGGCTTGTGAAGTAGATACAGATTGAAGTTCTGTAAAAGTTTCTGCCATACTTGCCGAGATTCTATTGGTCGATTTAGCTTATCTCCAATGTAATGCCCTACTTGTTTCGGGTTTACATTTTCATAGAACATTTCATCCCCATATATCAACAGGAAAGGAGATGTGGCATTAGGTGTTTTACAATGCTCCAGCATAAAATATGCAAAGAGCTCATAAGATTCAATTATATGGCCACCGCCTCCTCCTTCTGGAAATAATGCATTGACTTTTGTATCTAGTTCAATACCTTTGGCAAAATCATTTACTTGTAATGGATAGTTATCCCAAGTAGCATCTCCAATAGCTGCAATACACATCTCTAAGTCTTCTCTGTCTTCATACTGCGCAAGTCCCTGGAATAATAATGGCATTCTGTCAAAGATCTCAAACGGCCATTTGCTCATAGAACCTGTTATATCTATTCCGATTATTATTGGGTTTTTGCTGTCACTTGTTATAGTTTTGCCTGCTGTATTTACTAAACCCATATCAGGTTCTGATCTATTTACATATGTTCTCGGCCCTAACTTACTTGCATCACTTGCAAGCTTATCAAGATAGGGTTTCCTGGCATCATCATATTTATATGATCCGGGTTTTTTCCATTTTGTCGGGTCAGTTGGTCCCCATGCGTACATTTTTTCCTCCTGAGATAGTTCACACTATCTCGATTCGTTTTTATCTTTCATTTTTCTATTCTCTAATGTGTCTTCTTCCGAAGATTTCTAATCTTATGTCAGACAATCTCTCTAATGGATTATCCTTATCCCAATTTGGTCTTTCTATAGGATTATATCTTATGAGTGAATTACAAAAATCAGCAATAGGTTTTGGTGTATCTTTTGGTAGTGTTTTTTTAGATATATCTCCACCTAATGCATATAACATTGTAATGCCTGCTCCATATATATCTGTTTCAGGTATTGGTGGCTTTTCTTGCTCTAATTCAGGAGCAGCATACATAGGAGTAAAACCAATAGGCGCTGTCCCACTTTTTGGTTTGTATGATGCAATGCCAAAATCAATTAGCTTAATGTCCCTTTTGCCGGGTTCGACAAAAACATTTTGCGGTTTTACATCAGTATGTATGACACCATATGAATGAACATAATACAGGGCCCAAAGCAGTCTTTGTGTTATCCAACAAACATCTTCAGGATGTAATCTGGAATTGTTTTCAACAATATCATAGAGTGTTTGTCCTTCGATATATCTTATTATCATGGCGCATTCATTTTCCCCAGTCATAAAAAAACCTTTTACACTTGGGACTGAATGATGTTCATCTAAACGCCAGATTAATTTTGCTTCATACCTCAATAAGTCTACATATTCTTCAGATTTTATCTTGTTTTGTTTCATGCATGCTTTTTCATTTAGGATAATATGTTCTACCTGTGATATTTCCCCAAAGCCACCTTCCCCAATTTTCTTTATTATTCTATAATCCCCTATATTCATTTTAAATCTCCCCGGCATGTAGTTTCTCTTCTATCATACTCTCTGGATTTTTGTAGTTTGCATTTTCACGTAATGTTGCAAGTGTCTCAAATCCGAATTCTTCCCTAAATCTTCTGACTAATTTATTTTCTTCAAGATAATTGGATACTTCTTCTGGAACAAGAGATTTCCAATTCCCATGTTTAGCCATTTCCATTCTGACCTCACTTGATTTCAGCATGATATATCTTTCAGCAGGAATTAGACAAGCAGGATGTATGATATTATATGAATCTGAGAGTAACTCTGCTACATATTCATTTGAAGTAATGAAATAATCTAATTCTCCATAATGCTCTAAGATGCATTCTTTCCATTTTTTCCCATTTCTATATTCAGGAATATGTGCAAAATCTGGAATGTAAGTTATTGAGTAGTTTGAGAATCTTTTTGATAGGAATGCATTTAACATACCTTTAGTTTTTTCAGGAGTAAATGGATTTCTTAGGTTATATTTATTTGAGCTGCCTATACCTATAATAACATGGTTTGCTCTTTCGCATAATATTTCTAACATTGTTGCTCCACCATGATGTAATGGTTTGAACCTTCCTATTACTCCCACTATTCCAAGATCTTTCATTTTGCATAACCCCTGAATTTTAGATAATCTTGTAATGCTCTTTTATGATCATTAAATGCAAAATCTCCATTTTCTAATAAAAGAGATATTTCATCTATAGGACAAATTATTGTACTTCTTGCATCATCTCCAGATCTTAAAATTCCTGAACCTTTTGCAGTATATGTCACACTTATAACATGACCTCTTGGATCTCTGTAAGGATCTGAATGGACACATAAAGGATGCTCTGGGTTTTCAATTATGACCTCTAAGTTTGTTTCTTCCTTAGATTCTTTTACAGCATTTTCTTCTAGAGTTAATCCATATTCTGCAAATCCTCCTGGCAGAGCAATCCCTTTTGGGAAATTTTCTCTTTCTATTAACACAATATATTCTTTGTCATTCATACTATATTCTATAATAATATCTACAGCTAAAAATGGTGCCTGATGATTCTCTATATTGTGTTGTTTGTTATTCATTTTCCCCCCCATAATCTAAAGTAACTGGTGCCATAGGTGGATGAATTATCTCTGCTTTAGGAAGAGCTATCTCATAATGTCTTCTTAGAATATCTCCTACAACTTCTTCGACTGTGTTAAATTTAGAATATTGTAATTGGGGATTAATCATTTCAATTGCTTGAGGGCTTTTTATCAATGTTTCTAGGGTAAAATTCTGTTTAATTCCCTCAATTATTAATTCAACTGTATCATATCCATATCCCAGATCTTTGAAATCTGTTTGTCCCGGTTCTAAGCCTGCTGTTGGTTCCCTGTATGCTACATCTTCAAAACCTAAGTAACAGGCTAATTCCCTCACCACTCTTTTTGAGAGATTTCCTAAAGGACTTAAGTGAACTGCACCATCTCCAAATAGAGTATAATAACCAATACCGAAATCTTCATCCTTATTTCCCGTTCCAATAATTGTTTTTCTTTCTGTAGATGCTTTTGTGGATAAAATATTTGCTCTAATTCTTGACATTAAGTTTCCTTTATCATAATTTGATTCAAATGCCTCTGGATTTGTAGAGTGAAAAGAATTTAATATAGGTTCAATGTTCTGTATTTCATATCTTATCCCTAATCTCTCTGCAACTTTAACACCATCTTCTGCATCTTCTGATTTGTTTGTATTTGATGGAAGTATGTATCCAACAAGTTCTAGATATTTGTTTGATGTAATGGAATTATATTTATCAAATGCTTTCTTTGTTAAAGCTGCTGCTGTAGTTGAATCAACTCCTCCAGATAGTCCTATAACGCCACCTGTTGAATTTACTTCAATTAAAGATTTATAAATAAAGTATCCTATTTCTCTTGAAACTTCTTCAGGATTTATTTTTGGTAAAATTATTTTTTTCATTTTAGTTTCCCCCTTAGAATGTCTTCTGTTCTTACAAGTCTAGCTCCTGAATCTATCATTTCATCTAAAGCTTCTTTGCTTGTTTCAGGATTTATCCCTTTTATAGCGTCTTCAACAACATAACATTGTACATCTCTTTTTTGCATCCCAAGAACGCCTGCCTTTATACAATAATCTGTAGCAACACCATAAACAACAGCTTCTTTTACTCCTGCTTTTTCTAAAAACAACTCGAAACCCGGATTTGTAAAAACGTCAATATTCTGTTTTTCGAAATACAATCCATATAGATTTTTAAGACGATTATTGACAAGTCTATTTTTTGTAAATATAGAATCTAGGAATTCACTGTGCTTTTTTGTATCTAAATAATTCTCAAAAAACGTGTAGAAACCATATTTTGAATAATGTTTCCATTGATCGTACTCATCAAAAGTCGAATCTTTTCCTAAAAATCCGTAATGTATGTAATCATAATCTTTGCTGGGTATTGTCGCTCTATTCTTAAGCTGCCCAACTGTTTTATCCATGCAATGATCTTGAAAAGGTCCACCATTTCTTTTAAGTTCTGGTTCTCTTTCTTTATATTCTTCAGTTCCAAAGTGTCTGTCAACAGAGCCGACTAATACATTATTTCCAGCTGCATCCCCGCTAGATCTTTTTTTCTCACGGATATAGTTTGTTAATAATTTCAGATTCGGTTTTATTAATTCTGCATCTGGAACATATAATGCTCCATCTTTATTCATAAAATCATTCTGTGTGTCAACATCATAAAATATTTTCATTTTTACTCCCTAAACAATCCTCTCTAGTTTGTTATAATCAACATAATCAACTTCTCTTCCAGCTTTTGAAAATGGCTTTCCTTCTATTGCAAAAATGTCAGCAGTACAAAATTTAGCTTTAGAAACTTCGCCAATGCCTACTCCAACAAATAAATCATATCTGGTACTTTTCTTAAATTCTTTTTGTGCTTTAACAAATACTTTTGCTTTTTCTTCGTCACCAAAACCACTTGTTAATATTGTATCAGTATAATCTCCATAACCATCTTTAATCAAATTTAATCTGAGTTTAGCAGCTAATTCAGTTGTAACTCCGGTTCCAGTTTTAAAACTAGGATCTTTTTCTTTTTCACCATTATATGCTGAACAATTTTCTCCAATATTTTCTCCACAAGTATCTATTCTCATGTAAGTTTTTTTAGTATCATGGAAGTGTCTTGCAACCATCAAACTATCTGTTAATTCCCTGTTAAAAGTATCAATCAAAGTAGTTACAGGAACATCATCTCCAAAATACTCATTAAATAAACGAGCTGCTTTAAGTGTAGCTTTATCTCTTCCATAATAATATGCCAGTGTTAAAATTAAAGCATGCGGCATTGTTCCCACACCACATTTCCCAATATTTGAAGATCCAATATCTGTAGAAGTCTGTATAGCTCCGCCTTCAAGAGCTGATTTAGCAATTTCTTTATCTAAAGACCAATGATAGTGTCTTGCTCCAAAATAACTAATTGGTATGTCTTCGTAAATATTCTTTAATTTTTTTAATTTATCTTTGATATATTCTGGTTCGGGATCAGGAATGCCATCTGCTCTGGAAATAGCACTTGACAGTACACCAAGATACATAGTTTCTAGTTCAATAAAACTCTGTATAGGACCTTTTATTATAATTAAAGGATCTTTATTCTTGTAGAATTCATCTTTACTAACCCATATTTCTCCATTTTTATCTTTTAAATCAGAATATTTTAATAACACATCAACAGCATCTTCTAAACCTGTAATCTTGCCTTCTCCCCTGGCAAATACTTTCATTGAAACTCTTGGATTCAATCCTACATGTATTAAAATATGGTTTGCTCTTAAAAAATACTTGTCAGTATAAAGCCTATGGTCATCTGGCAATTCATTATTTTTTTGTATTTTTTCCATTTTTACCTTCTATAAGATTTAATGTTTCAATGATGTAATCATACACGTTCACATTGGAAAAGTAAAATACTACATCAGGCAGATTTTTTATTTCCTCATTATTGGCAATAATCTCTAGAACAGGATACCATTCATCCATTGCATCTTTCACTTGCCCACGTACATCTCTTATAATACCGGTCAAACCAATCAACCTGGAATATTGTTCCCTCAATTTTAGATTAATGTTATCAGTTTTACGTGGATTGTTTTTTATTTCTAAAGAAATTAAATCATTAATTGTACTTTCGCTTAACTTGTCAAAATTCCATTTAGCATTTTCAAGTTCATGATAAACTTTTTCTGCAAGTTCAATATCTAATGGATTATTAAAGTTCTTTTCCTGGATAATCCAAAAATTCCTTCCATTTTTATAGACTTCATGATCATTATACCTTTTTTTAGCCTCATTCCAAGTATTTAGTATTTGTTTTATTGCGTAAGGTAAACTGTTTGTTTTGTATAAACTAAATAGCATTTCTTTTTTGTGCTCTACTGCTTCATTCAATGACTCTCTTTCTACATCTTTGTATGAAACTCTTCTTTTATCTGCTTCTTCTTTTAACAAACAAGTAACAGAACATTCAAAGTTTTTCTTAAAAAGATCATCTTGAGAATGTTGGTATAACCATGTAAGATAATCTGCACAATCAGTTTCCCCATCTTGGTTCCAGTGCCCAATCCCGTAATAGACCCTGCCCTTGTCCAACATGACAGACATAAATGATCTTAAGCTATCATAATTATCTCTTATTGGCAGATAATCGTCTGGTTTGCCTATGGGTCTCTCTTCTTCTCCTTCAGGTCCATAATACCATGAAATCTTGTCGCTTTTTACCACTCCTTTAAAATCTTGCCTGATTATTTCTTTTAATGTATTTTTCCCTTTCATGTTTAACTCCTTATTGTATTTATAACATAAACTTAATGTATTGCATACACTAACTAATATATAAAGGTTTCTTTTTTGAAAATCTTATAGACGAGAAAGAGTTTTGTTTCTAGTGTATTTTTATAAAAAAAAAGAAAATTTTAGAGAATTATAAAATAAGAAGTTATTAAAACTTCTTATGTTTTTGGTAACAATCTCTGCAATAAACTGGTTTGTCTTTGTTTGGTTTGAAAGGAACTTCACAATCTTTCTTACATTCAGAACAAACTGCTTTATGCATTTCTCTTTGTCCGAAACTTCTATCTCCAAAACCTGCCATTTTGCTTTCGTTCTCCTAAATTTAGTTATACTAAGACTAAGAAAAAGGCCTTAATATACTGCAAATTAGGTAAATATGGCTATTTATAAATATAACTGTTTGCGGGTTTATCATGAATTCTAAGCTTAATTCTTCTTTCAAACTCGTAACTTTTCAGAAGAAAAAACAGATTTATGAAATATTTAAATAAGATTTATGTATACCATTTTCCTGATGTGTTATATAAAAGATGAAGTAATGAACAAGTTAACAATCTTAGTAGCATATTCTTTTGATTTATTTTATGCTCTTGTCCGGAACAGCATTATAAAACCAATCTTTGCAAACGTCTTCAAGATACCAGGTCATATTGCGTAATGATTATATACTCAATTATAATCAAAGTAATAATTTTTTAGTACAATATTAATGAGGGCAGAATAGCCCAAAAGGCGAAAGTAAATGACTACATTGAAACAGTTGGAAATAGAAATAAAGAAGATAAAAGAAAGGAACTATAAGGTAGAATCTGACAAGTCCTGGGAAACTAGTTATACAAGAAAAGCTCTTTTAGCTCTGTTCACTTATTTAGCAATAGGGATTTATCTTTATATTATTAACATAAACAAACCATGGTTAAATGCTATTGTTCCTGCAGTTGGTTTTATGCTCTCTACTCTAACATTACCATTCTTCAAAAGTTTATGGATGAAATATATTTATAAAAAGGATTAATCAATTATTCTAATAGCAATGTCCCTGTAGCGCAGCCTGGATAGCGCAACTGCCTCCTAAGCAGTAGGTCGTGGGTTCAAATCCCATCAGGGACGAAACTGCCTTAGGTTATACGCTATGTAGTGCTTAATCTTATAAAAAGGCAATATCCAGTGTTTATCTATAGTAGAAAATGACATATACAACAATCAGGGAAAATATGAAAGTTTTGTGAACAGGTTAAATCAGTTTATTTTCCCTGCTCTCTCAAATTTTGAACTTCATAACCCCAATATTCAATTAACTCCAGTTCAAGATTTCAAAAAACCTTTTATACTCAAAATGTTTATTTAATTTATGAATAAAAAAGAAAAGTTTGACTTGATTATTTTTCTCTTATGGCCAATATTTTCTGCAATATTTTCTTTTGTATTTGAACTTAATAACATTGCAAGCATTATCCTTTTCTTGGGTGTTCCTTGTTTATATCTGACTATTCGTGCAAAATCTCATATATTTAAATCACTATATTTTTCTCTACCAGTTTCTATTGTTGGTATGATACTGATAGATTACATTGCACAAAAAAACAGTTCATGGGAAATGTTTCCAGATTCCATTCTCTCTTTCAAGTTCTTCGGTTTGGTAACTTTCGAAGTCATTTTATGGGCATTTCTAAGTGTTTACTTCATCATACTTTTCTATGAGTACTTTATCCATCATGAGATTGTAAAGCGCAATTGGAATCCAAAAATGAAATACCTTATGATTTTCCTAATTCTGTTAATGCTCATATTTGTATTTTTCTTTGCAATAAATCCTGATTTTCTTCGAATTCATTATTTTTATCTTATTTTTGGCACGGTTTTATTTTTCATTCCTTTTTTATTACAACTGTTTACTTATCCAAAAATAACACAAAAAATGTTTTTTGTTGGAGCTTATTTCTTTTATTTTAATTTCATCTACGAAGTTACTGCATTAAAATTAGGGTGGTGGATTTTTCCCGGTCAAGAATTTATTGGTTATGTACAATTATTTGATGTCGCATTTCCAATAGAAGAACTATTGTTTTGGTTTATTCTTTTTGCATTATCTATACTATCATTTTACGAATATTTTGACGAGAACGAAAAATAATCAACAATGTCTTTGAGATAATTACTCTGATAAATACATATGCTTTATAAACATTATTTCTTTCCCAAATAATAGTCTCAAAATTCAAAATGATAAAAGAACTAGAAAAACCATATAAGAAAGCTGATATTATTGAGATATTACACCCTTTTGTCAGGGAATGGTTTTTTTCCAGATTCAAGGAATTTTCTCTTCCACAGTTATATGCTGTTAAGGAAATACATGAAGGAAACAATATTTTAATAACAGCACCAACAGGTGGAACCAAAACATTGACTTCTACATTGTCTATAATTAATGAATTAGTTAAACTTGCAATAGAAGATAAGCTGGAAGAAAGAGTTTACTGCCTTTACATAAATCCACTTAAGTCTTTATCTTATGATCTTGAGGTGAACCTAAAAAAACCATTGGACGAGATCAAAGAGATTGCAAGAAAACACGGGAAAGATATAGACATAAGGATAGGCGTGAGAACAGGAGACACATCAGTTTCTGAAAGAAGCAAGATGCTGAAAAAGCCCAGCCATATCCTCATCCTGACACCGGAAACACTATCTATTTTACTGGCATCTGTAAAATTCAAGGAGCATCTAAGAGAAATAGGTGCTGTAATTATTGACGAAATCCATGCATTATGTGACTCAAAGAGAGGTGTTCATTTATCTTTGACATTGGAGCTGCTAAAACACTTCTCAAAAAAGGATTTTTTAAGGATAGGATTAAGCGCTACAGTATCCCCCCTAAAGCAGGTTGCTGAGTTTCTTATTGGAAGCTCTAAAAATTGCAAGATAGCAGATGTAAGATTTGAAAAAAAGTATGACATAAAAGTCATATCCTCTGTTGAAGACTTGATTAATACAACATATATAGAGCATACAAATGCCATGTATAAATTAATTGATTCCTTAATACAGGCTCACAGAACAACTTTGATATTCACGAATACGAGAGCTGCAACAGAAAGAGTTGTCCATCATCTAAAAGAAAAATTTCCAAAAAAGTATACTGAAAACATCGGTGCCCATCACGGTTCTTTGGGCAAAGAATTGAGGCATAACATTGAGGAAAGAATGAGAGATGGCCAGCTTAAATGCATTGTCTCAAGCACATCACTTGAATTAGGTCTTGATATAGGTTATATTGATTTAGTCATCTGCCTTGGTTCTCCTAAATCTGTAGTTCGTTTGCTACAAAGATCAGGAAGAAGCGGACATTCTTTGCATGATACTGTAAAGGCAAGAATTATTGTTCTTGACAGAGATGACTTAATTGAATGTTCTGTGATGGTCAAAAATGCCCTGGAAAGAAGAATAGATAGAATCCATATTCCAAGAAACTGCTTAGATGTTCTGGCGCAGCAGATTTATGGCATTGCGATAAACAACAAGATTCACATTGATGATTTGTTTAATCTGATTAATGGAAGCTATTGCTACAAGGATTTGGATAAAAAAGACTTCAATGATGTTATAAGCTATTTAACAGGTGAATACACAAAATTAGAAGACAGATATGTATATGCAAAGATATGGTATGATAAGGAAACAGGAATGATAGGAAAAAGAAGCAAAATGGCGCGTGTTATCTACATGACTAATATAGGAACAATACCTGATGAAACTTTTGTAACTGTCAAGGTTGGAGATCAAGTTATAGGCCACATTGATGAGTCTTTTCTTGAGAGATTAAAAAGAAATGATGTTTTTGTTTTAGGCGGTCAGAGATATGAATTCTTGTACAGCAAGGGAATGGTTGCTTTTGTCAATGCTTCTGTTTATAGGCCTCCAACAATACCATCTTGGTTTAGTGAGATGCTTCCCTTGAATTTTGATCTTGCAATAGAGATTGGAAAATTCAGGAATAAAATGGAAGACTTATTTAAAGAGAATAAATCAAGGCAGGAAGTTATTGATTTTATAAATTCATATTTATATCTTGATAAGAATGCTGCTTCAGCAGTTTACAATTATTTCAAGGAACAATTCTACTATACAAGTGAAATTCCAAGCGATAAAAAATTATTAATTGAGTACTATAAGGAAGAAAACAAAAAATTTGTCATATTTCACTCTTTATACGGAAGGAGGGTAAATGATGTCTTATCAAGGGCTGTTGCTTACTCAATAGCCAGATTGCAGCATAAGGATGTTGAGCTTGGAATTAACGATAACGGCTTTTATATCGCTTCTGAATCTGAGATGCAGGCTTCAAGAGCATTATCCTTGATAAAAGCAGATGAACTGGAAAAGGTAATGTCTTTGGCTATAGACAAGACAGAAATCCTGAAAAGAAGGTTCAGGCATTGCGCTACAAGGGCATTAATGATTTTAAGGAATTATAAAGGCAAGACAAAAAGAATTGGAAGGCAACAAGTAAGTTCTATGCTGTTGTTAAATGCTGTAAAAAGAATATCTGAAGATTTTTCTATCTTAAGGGAAGCAAAAAGAGAAGTCCTTGAAGATTTAATGGATATTGAAAATGCTAAGCTGGTCTTAAACAATATTGAAAGTGGAAAGATAAAGATAAAAGAGATATCAACAAATATACCTAGTCCATTTGCATTTAACCTGGTTTTGCAGGGTTACATAGACGTTCTTAAAATTGAAGATAAAATAGAATTCCTGAGAAGAATGCACCAGATGGTTCTAGCTAAAATAGGAAAAAGTAAGGAATTTTAATCAATTTATGGCCATTGTTATCTTTTCTTTTCTTCTTTATTCTTAATTTCAAGAATGATGTTCCTTGCATAGGAATAGATTTCACTATCATATGTATTTAGATAATTTGAAATATGTTCTAAATGTTCTGAAATAAATTCAAGATTATCATGGATTAGCGGGAACCAAAATTTATGGTAATCTTTTTTGTTATAATAACTCTTTGCTTCGCTAAAGATTCTTTCATAGAACTTTTCATTTAGATGAGTTTCAAGCCTTCTTGAAAGATAATGATAAGTTAAACAAATCTTTATAAATTTATCATCTTTAAATTTGCCCTGTGTTTCTTCAATTATTTCATCCACCTTTTCTTCTAATGTTGAGATTAGTCTTGACAGATCTTTATTACTTAAACCATCTTTATAAAAAATTTTATCCCAATCATGGAATGTAATAGGTACATCCCATTTTTCTTCAATAAAGCATATCAAAGCATCGGCTATATCTTCTGATTCTAGCTGTCTTGAAAAATCTGAAGATAGATTAGATAACACTGATATTCTTGAATATGGATTTGTAATTTTCTTGATTTTTTTTAGAGAATGATTAAATATTTTATGTTTAACAGGATAATCAAGATTTTTTATTATATCCCTCAAATCGCTTACATTCCCAAAAAATCTTTCATCCATCCATAATTTTTTTCTAATGTCCCTCTTGTTTAGATTAACATAAAGTTCAGCAGCTTTTTCTAAGCTATTGATGTCACAAAGAATTTTAAAAGATTCATTGAACTTACTTAAATACCAATGTGGCATCCTATTTAACACGTCGGCATATTCACGATTTCCTACCTCTTCTAACAACTCTGCAGCTATGTCTAACCTACCAACTCCTTTTGCTTTTGATATGGCTTTGTCTATACTAATTATCGGGCCAATACGATCATTAGGAAAGTCTCCACTATAGTTTATCCCTCTATATATATCTCTTCTAATTGAATCAAATTCTTTGTCCATTTTTTAAAGGGCTTATTTAGGCATTAAAATAATTTTTTGATAAAAATATTCCTATAAGAATATTATAAATAGAAAGTTTTATATGATTATTAGTGATAAATCATTTTGATTAAAGTGGCAAATTAAGCATATTGTTGAAAAATATGATGTTAAAAATTGAAGATAAAATAGAATTACTGGGAAGAATGCACCAGATGGTTCTAGCTAAGATTGGAAAGGTTCATGGCATACAAAGGAATATAAGATGTGTAGGCTTTTAGCTGTTAGATCTAAAAATGGAACAGAAATCGGCGATCATCTCAGAGAGTTTGCAGATATTTCTCGGAATAGCAAGAACTATCAAGGACATGGGTGGGGTTTTTCATACCTTGATGGGAATAATGAGTGGCAGCATTATAAAAACATCAAACCTGTTTGGGATGATAATTTTGATCAATTTGGTAGAACAAGGTTACTTTTAGCACATTCTAGAAATGCTTATCGGAAGAGTAGCATTACTATTGAAAACAATATGCCTTTTTACACTGATGATCATGTATTTATTTTTAACGGACTACTGTCTGGAGTGGACATTGTTGAAGAAGGACGCATTGGTGCAGAAAAGATATTTAATCTCATCCAGCGATTTACACAGGATGGTATGGATAATGCATTAAAACAAGCAGTTACAACTCTCGAACAAAGAACAAAGGAGATAATAGCGATGAATATTATTATTGCAGATAAAGATCGAATATATTTAAGCTCAATGTTTAGTTACGACCCTGAATATTTTACTATGCATCTTAAAAAGACAAAGGAAGAATTAGTTATTTGTTCAGATCCTTACATAGATGAGGATGGATGGGAACCAATTCCTAATCGTTCTTTAATGATTTTTTGACAAAAATATTCTTATAGGGATATTATAAATAGAAAGTTTTATTGATTAAAATATTATAAGATGATTTACTTTAATAATATCATCCCTATTTTTTAAATTTAGCAATATATTTAGAAAATGAGAAAGAATAAAAATACTGGTATGTATTCAATTCTATGAAGAAACCAACAAAAAATCAGATGCTGGTTCTAATAATAGTCTTGTCTCTTATATTACTGCCAAAGATTTTTATTGGGATTAAAGGGGAGATATACAATCATAATCTCGACAAACAATCGCAATTAGTGGAAGAAATTGTAAATTCAGGAGATTATACAAAATGTTTTGATGTTCGGGATATACAGTCATTTAGGGAAAAATGTTTTATAGGTGTTGGTATAAGAACTAAAGATATTTCTGTTTGCCAATATACAAAAAATAATCTTTGTAGGGGCATAATCCAGAAGAACTATTCAACATGTAGGGAAAGCTTATGCGAGGATAGTGCAGATCAGGAAAAATGCTCCAGTGAAATTCAAGAGCAGTTTATAGGTATGTGCAAGGAAGTAATAGACGACTGGAATAACGCATATGAAAGTTAAAACTTTTTATCTTTCTTTATTACAAAATATATCAGAACAATGATTACTACAATTCCTATAATAATAAATAAGATATAATTCTTTGATCTACTGATTTGGTTATTATCTTTGCTTTCAATAATATTTATGCTTGGTTTTACTTTCTCAAGAATAACAGGTTGCTTAAATTCATCCAAGACATCGATTTTTACTTTTTTATTAACTTCATAGATTATTTCAAATTCTTTTCCAGGCTCGACATTTTCATATTTAAACAAAAGAATAGGGTCTTCATTTATGACAGTTCTTTCCTTGCTGCTTGTTGCCCTTATTTTAATATCTTTTATGTTTTCAGCAAATGACTTTGGTATTTCATCATAGACGAGGAAGTCACTGATTGATCCATTTCCAGAATATTTGACAGCAACACTAATAGTGCTTGATCCTGAATTTGCAACTAGTGTTCTTTTAATATTAGCATCTTTTACAATGCCAAAATCAACATTTTCATTCCCATAATCTTTCTCAAGGCTTTTTTTTAGCTCAGGATTTGAATCTATTATCTCTTTTGCTTGATCTATCACTGATTTCTTACTATCAGTATACTGGATGGGTCCATATGCCACGGTTTTCTCTTCACCAGTGTTTCCAGAGCTGATTGTGTTTCCAGAATCACCTCCAGAACTGCCGCCTCCTCCACCGCCTCCTCCTCCTCCACCACCACCACCATTTCCACTATTACCTGAAGATGAAGATGTTGTGAAAGTTCCCTGACTGCTTGAAGCACAGTTGTTGCTTATATCACAGCTTGTAACATTATAATAATAATTGGTAGAACTTGACAAAGAACTTATGGAAACTGAATGAGACCTGACAAATGAGTTGTCATTCGCAGCAGAATTCAGGTTGCTCTGGTTTGTGCCATAATTTACAGTGGAATTTCCATTTTCATCTGTAATCCATGTTATTGTTGCTGATGTGCTGCCTGGGCTGGAACTGACAGAGCTGATGGTAGGTTTTGTCAGGTCCCCAGGAGTGCTGAAATTTCTGTCTTCAGAAGTTGCCCTGTTATTGAAAGAATCAGTGCAGGTAATGCTCCAGTTGTAAGTTCCTGCCTGTAGGTTTATTGTTATATTAGATTCAATGCCCTTGATTATTGGATTGTCAATTGTTTTATTGTTTAGGCTATTTATATTCAAGGTACAGTTGTTTATCTGATGTATGTCAGTGACATTGAACATAAAATCAATTTCAAGCGCAGAGCTGTTTATACTGTTGTTAACAGGATGTGTCAGGTTTATTGTTGGGGTTGTTGTGTCAATGCTTACTGTGAAATTGTCAAAGTAAAATGCAGAATTTGAATTATTGTCAGAAACAAGTATGTTCCATAAGAAATCACCATCCTGGATATTATCAATTGATATGTTGGTTATATTAAATAATCCTGTAGCTGGAATGCTTTTGTTGGCAGTGAAACTGCCTGAGCTATTGATGTATATCGTGAAATTGCTTATGTTCTGATCATCGATGCCTGTAAAGCTGAAATTTATATTTTTCGTGCTGCTATTCAGGAAATTGCCTGTTGTTAATATGACATAAGGTGTTACCTCAAAATGTTGTATTGTTGTATTGAAATTTTTGTTGCTGTCATTAACTGTAAGGACAACAGTATAATTGCCGTTAATGCTGTAATTTAATGAGCTTAATGTTAAGTTATTGCCAGACATGTGGCTGTTGTATTCGAATAGCAAGCTGCTATTCGGATAAGTGACATTTATCATATTATTGTTAAGATTGGTGTCTATAGAGGAAAAGTTTAATGTAATATTCAGTGAATTTTTATCAAATCTTGTGTTGCTTACTGAAAGGTTAATCTGAGGGTTTTTTGAGTCAATGCTCTCTAACGCCCTTATTATGTTTATCCTTGTAAAATTCAACCCTGTAGTATCTGTTATGTTCTTTCCGTTTTTTAGGGCGTTTTCTACCTGTGTCAGGTTTAATGACTGATTAGATTCGGCTTTCTTGTAATGCAATAAAAGAGCTATTGCGCCAGATATATGTGGTGCAGAGAATGAAGTTCCGCTTGCAGAAGAGAATAAACCATCTTTATTGGTTGTGTTTATAGAGACACCAGGTGCTACGAATTTGAGCAAATCACTTCTGCTAAAATCTAATATATCATTCTTATCAACACCTCCTGCAGCTGTGACATTTGTATTGCAGGCAGGATGAGCAATGCCTGAAGTAGTTACAGTATTTCCTGCTGAAGCAACAAGCAACATACCGTTTGCATTGGCGTTGGCTATATCTATGTTAAAAACAGAAGATGGACATGGACTGCTTGTGCTATAAGAGGAGGCAGAACCAAAACTCATGGAGATTACACTTATATTATACTTATCTTTATTCTGGATACACCATTCCATCCCCGATGCTATATCTCCGTTAGTACATGTTGATGATGGATTGTCATTGCATACCTTAACGCTTAAAATAGTTGCATTAGGCGCAATACCGATCATATTGGCAGCAGCTACACCTGCAACATTAGTTCCATGTCCTTGGTTATCATAAGGATCATTGTCATTGTTTACATAGTCACTTCCATTCAGAACTTTCTGGCAGCTACCATTCAGGAACTGACTTGTGGAGCATCCGCCAAAATAAGGATGGGTATAATTAATACCTGTGTCAAGGATACATATCCCAATATCCTTTCCGGTTATGTTTATGTCATTAATTATCCTTGAATGGGTTAATGAGGCATTCACAATCACAGAAGAGTTCTGCAAATCAGCATAGTACACATAATCATAATAGATTTTATCAACAAGATCGTTTTCAAGCAATTTATTTAATCCTTTTTCAGTTAAATCTCCATAGACACCATTTATTATGTCATATTTTCTCCTGATCTTGAAGTCAACATCCTCATCAGCAGAATTCAGATTTCTATGCTTATTATCTTTTTCAAGGCTTAAAGTAGACATCATGCTTAAGGCGCTGTCTTTGTTGACATCTTGTTTATACACAATAATAACTCTTGCTTCGCCATTCTCATGTATGTCCTTAAGTATATTGTTGTCTACCTTATCTTCATTATTGGCATTTACCAGGTCAAGGCTGGCAATTGATATAACCATAAAAAACAATATAAAAAATTTTATTCTCAATTTAGCTCCTTTTTTCAGGCATACAAAGCATATATCATCTTTTTTTGCTGTATTTTGCATCTCGGTCAAGAAGAAATTAATATTGCTCTGATTTAAATCATTATATGTTGGCTGATATATCAGTTTTATTGTTGTTATAATTAACCGGCAATATAAAGTCTTTTTAACTTGCCCTTATGTTTTTTTACAATTAACTGTCCTGATTGATCTTCTTCATAATCCAAGTCTAATATATCATTAAAACTATCATCTGAATCTGATTGTGAAAAATCCTCAAGAAATTCATTTTTAAAATATCTGTTTTGTATCATATTCTTCTTTGTTATATTTCCTATACTATATCCTTATCTTTATTATATTTTCTTCTTTTATGTTCAATCCTAATACTGTACCAAGAGTTTTTAAGTCTTTTGTAGACCTTTCATCCTGCCATTTTGATATAATATTAACTATAACAAAATTAACATTGTATTTTCTGCATAATCTAATGTTCTGTGATATTCTTCCAAGGCTTATTATCCTGTTTCTTTCACTCATTTCCAGCAATGAATTAAAGTTTATGCCTATTGTTTTGTTATTCTTTGCTGCAATGCTGCACAGTATATGGTTTAAGCCTGAATTTCTTGCGTGCATAAAATCCATGCCTGGATTATTCTCAGGGTTCAGCAGTATATTGATTCTTGCATCTTCTAATACAAATCTGTTTATGTGTTCATCTCCGCCTTCGACAATTATAATCCCTTTTGCATTATTTAATCTGCTTCTCAATTCCCTTAAGTTCTTGGCTTTTATTATTGTGTACTCTTCCATATAGTATACGTTATTTAAAACCAAAAGAAACATTTAAACCTTGCTATTTCCTTATTATTGAAAAATTACATATAAAAAGAATTTTAATTTGTTGTTGCGATACCCTGTATGACGAAAGTCTTTTAAATAATTCTGATTAAATCAAATGAGTGAAATTTCATGAAAACCACAAAAATCCCAAACCATATAGCAATCCAGATGGATGGAAACCGAAGATGGGGGGAAAAGAATAAGGGCAATATGCTAGCCGGCCATATTGAAGGTGCAAAAACATTAAAAAAAATCCTGGATCATTGCCTAAAAATAGGTGTAAAGATTGTAACTGTTTATGCTCTTTCTATAGAAAATTTAAACAGAGGTCAAAATGAGCTAAAACTTCACTTTAAGCTGCATGAGAGATATATCAGGAGATGGATACTAAACTCTGATACTTTTGTGAAAAACAAGATGAGATTCCGGGTTTTAGGACGGAAAGAGCTGCTCCCAAAACAAGAACAGGAACTGATAAAAAAAGCAGAGGAAAAAACAAAAATGTTCAATGAAAGGATGTTTAATGTCTGCATCTGTTACAATGGGCATGATGAAATTGTAGATGCCGTTAAGAAAATAATCAGGGATAAGGTAATGGCTAAAGACATAACTAGAGAGAGAATAAAGCAATATCTGTATACAAAAGATATTCCTCCTCCTGACATGATGATAAAAACAGGCATGAATCCGGAAAAAAGAATTTCAGGTTTTCTATTGTGGGACATATCATATACTGAACTTTTCTTTTCGTCAACATTATGGCCTGATTTTTCACCACATGAACTTGATAATTTGATAGAAGAGTATTCAAAAAGAGAAAGAAGGTTCGGGAGATGATTTTCCATGTCAGACATAGGCATAATAGGATATGGAATTGTAGGCAAGGCAGTAGAATATGGATTTAAAAATGAAAATAACAGGGTTCTTTATTATGACAAGTACAAGGTTTCTGACCGGCTCAAACATGTTATGGAAAATTCTATGTTTATATTTATCTGTCTTCCTACTCCATACAAAAATGATAGAATAGATCTCTCAATAATTGACGATATTATGGAAGAAATTGCAAGATTATGCAATGATACAGAAAAAATCATAATAATAAAATCAAGTGTTGTTCCAGGCACAACAAGGAAATATGCACAGATATACAGCAGATGCAGGTTCTGCTTCAATCCAGAATTCCTGACAGAAGCGAATTATTTAGAAGATTTTGTGAATGCAGATAGGATTATACTTGGAGCTGATGATGATAAAATAAGCTTGGCCGTTACTGACTTATACAGAAATAGATTTCCAAAGATTTCCATATTCAGAACAGACTTAACAACTGCAGAAATGGTGAAATACATGGCCAATTGTTTATTAGCAACTAAAGTTATATTTGCAAATGAGATGTATGACTTATGTGAAAAATTAGGGATAAAATATGAAGAAGTTAAAAATATGGTTATAGCTGATTCCAGAATCGGAAAAACTCATTTAGATGTTACTTCCTTAAGAGGTTTTGGCGGAAAATGTTTTCCTGCTAATATGATCTCTGTTATCGGTTTGTATAAAGAGCTAGGAATAGATTGTTCTTTACTAGAAACAGTTTGGAATAAAAACTTGAGAATAAGAAAAATAAAAGACTGGGAAGAGATTCCCTTTGTTAAATCAGAATAAGTTATTTCACAATTTTTTTGCTTCTACAAAGATCTGCTCTTTTACATTTCCATTTGGCACATATACTGGTTCTCCATCTACCGAAGGCATAAAATTAGCCACTTCTCCTTTTGTTAAAGTCAGTATTTCTAATGGTTTTAATCCAAGATCTGATAATAATTTTTTTATATTATTCTCGGTAAAAAAGAATATATCATGATTTTCAGTATGGAATGCATTTGAATATTCCTCTTGAACGTAATTATCTCCCGTGTATAAAATTGCATCATTTAAATGACAAACAGTAAACACAATCCTTTCTCTTACAACTCTTTTCATTTCCTTTAATATATCATAAAAGTTATTAGTATAGGTAAATGTATCAATAGAAAATGCGACATCAAATGAATCAGTTTTAAATGGTAAATTATTTCCATTACCTAGAACAAAGCCATCTGCATATGATGTTTCTCTTGATAGATCCAATGGTTTTTTTGCAATATCTAATCCTATAAAATATCCGGGTTTTAATATTCCTATATCATACATTATATAACCGCAACCAACATACAGCGCAGATTTATCTGTTATGTCAAGCAATAAATGTGCATAAGTATTTGTCAAATCTTGAGGGTGCTTTTCCCATGATTCTTCCCAAAATTTTCTTGTGTTTACCATTGTGTTGTATGGTTGAAAAAATTTTAAATCTTATCTTTCTAAATTAGACCATATAGGATAGGATCCATATGTTTTTTTATACCATTCTATGTATTCTTTTTCATCTAAAACAAGGATATCTTTTAATAAAATTAAATCATCTCTACTTTTTAATGGTACACCCTCATACTTTATAAAAGCTTCTTGAACATTTAATTCCAGTAACGCTTTACATTCATGACATCCATCAATTAATTCAAATTTTAAAGGTTCTCTATATAAAGATTCACAACGAGCCGTTGCTTCCATTCTTCTCAATAAAAAAGTTATACCAAGAGATTTATAAAAATCTATTCTTTTTATTCCTAATCTATCTTCTGAGTTATAAACTTCTTGTAAGTTTACTTTTATACGATCTTCACTAATTGGCACATATAACCTAAGAAAGTTACACAAAAAGAAAATTTTTAAAGTATATGGGTCCAGTCGGATTTGAACCGACGATCTTCACCATGTGAAGGTGATGTCATAGCCAATGTCCTGAGCTTCTTAATTTCTTTGCGAGCTTTCTTTTTTTAAAAAAGCTCATCTAGACCATGGACCCAAAATGCACTAGGATTTATACAAGATCTTTTATTAAAAAGCCTGCTGGTGAGTTCAATATTATGCTAAGGGCAAATAAGAAAATGAGGAAAATAATCAAAATAACAATAAGCAAAGGCAATAAGATAACCATGGCAGACTTTGAGACGCTTATCTTTGCATATCTGCTAAGGCCGATAATTTCAATAACAATGCTCCAGATAAAAGACAAAGGTATTCCTATTATCGGAATCCAGGCAAACACTAATGGTGATGATGTGTATGATCTTAAAATCAATGTTTTATCAAAGCTTAATTCTATCTTGAACAAAAGGATAAACGCATATAACAACAGGGTTTTAAGGTAAAGGACTATTACACCTAGAATCATCATTATGACAAGTATCATGACAAAGAGCACAGCCAATGAAAAGCTGCTCATCACAGGAAGACCAGAGAATTCTCCATTGATTCCGTCAAAAATAAAACTGATAAATGTAAATATCAACATCACAATAACAAAAAATATAACTGACTGATAAGGGCTTTTTTCTTTTATATTGGAGAAAAACTTTCCAGGATAGAACAAGCTTCCCTGTAATCTGTTCAAAAAATTCATTTTAATGTTCTTTTCTTTTTTTGTTATCATATTAATATATCTTTTTGATATTTAAACCCATATATCTTTAATATTTAAATATATCTGACTACCGTAATAGCTTAGCTTTCTGAAGCTATGTCGTTCTGGAAACAAAAAATGCCTAAAATCGTTTATCGTCTACGAACTTCAGAAAGGTAAGTAAATACTGACTACCACTTTTCTATCTTTATCTGATCTGTCCTGGCATTCAGCTCTTTAAGCGATCTTATTAGGTCTTCAACCATCTGGGTAGGGCCACATATAAAAAACACAGCTTTTTCAAGTTCATCAACTATTTCATTGATAAGCTCTTTTGTTATCCTTCCTTTTTGTCCTTCCCATTCTTCATTTGATTCATCAGGTCTTGTCACAGTTATAACTGAACTGAAATTATTATGCTTTTTTTTGATTTCCTGTATCTCTTTTTTATAAATTATGCTCTCTGGTGTTCTGACAGAATACAGCAGGTTTACTTTGATTTTTATATTGTTATCAAGAACATAATTCAAGATGCTTCTTAATGGAGCGATTCCTGTGCCTCCTGCGATTAGGACAATTTCAGTATATTTATCTTCCAGCTCTCTCTGGTAAACAAACATGCCGAACGGTCCTGAAACCTCTAACTCATCTCCTTCATTAAGCTGGAATATAACGGGCGTGAATAATCCATTCTTTTCTTTTTTCACTGTTATTTCAAAATAATTCCTTGTTGTTGGTGATGTTGATATAGAGAAAGCCCTCTTTATCTTTTTGATCTCACTGTTATAATTGATATCCTTGCCTATCATTAAGAATTGCCCCGGTTTATAGTCCATTGGTTTATCAAGATTAAACCTTAATGTTCTGACATCAGGTGTTTCTTCAAATATACTGCTGATCTTGAAAATTTTGTTCATTAGCATATAGAAGAATAGGAAAGGCTTGTTTTTTAATCTTTTTGTTTATGGTCTCGGTATTATAAAGAAAAATATAACTCTGGTTTATCTTATCTCTAATGTTTTTGCTTGATTTTCAACTTGGAAGAATCACCTAAAGAATAAACATCCTTGGCGATTTGCTTTATAATAACCTCGTTTTTCAGGTCTTTAAATATAAGCTCACCGTAGTTATGGACAATTACTTCATATCCTTTTATCTTGACAATCAACAGCAAAGGTGTCTCTATTATTGGAGTATAAACATTTTTTATCTGGTTTAAATTGAGCCTGACATTCCTGAATGGCTTGACAGAATAAGCAGCCTTTGTTTTACATAGTTTCAATGTAAAATCCCCGATTTCAACTCTTTGTGTTATTGTATCCATTTGACAAATTTTGCAATTCGTATCTTTTTTTACTTTTAATCTTTCGATATTTTCATTCCAAATATCAATTCTTAAAAAATCTTCCATTATTTTATAGTTTAGTAACATTTTTAATGCTTGCGTTGCCTGTAGAGTGGCAACCAGAACAGTGATTCCATTGAAAACGCCTGAATCTTCACAGGTTTCAATATCAGAATTTTTTTTGTATATGCATGCAAAGCATGGTTTTTCTGAATCAGCAGGTGTAAAATTACAAAGGACACCATGTGTTTTTATTGCTGCAGCATGTATCCATGGCATTTTTGTCAGCAGACAATATTCATTTATCAAAAATCTTGCCTTTAGATTGTCAGTACAGTCAAGTATTAAATCAGAGTCCAGGATATTCAGATTGTTTTTTGTTAATGTTTTCCTGTACTTTTTTATCTTTATCTCTGAATTTATTTTCTTTAATTTCTTACAGGCTGCATCTGTCTTGTACTTGCCTATGTCATTTTCATTGTAGATTAATTGTCTTTGTAAATTTGAAATGTCTATTTTGTCATTGTCTATCAATATTAAGTTCACACCCAATCTTGATAATAATTCTGCCACTACTGTGCCTATTGCCCCTAGGCCAACTATTGAAACTGTCTTTTTCCTTAATGTCTTCTGTCCTTCTTCTCCAATAATGCGCAGAGTAATATTCCTGGAATATCTAGACTTACCAACAATCTTATCAGCCATATTATTCTACCAGATAATAAAATTTTTAAATGTTCTTTTATTTTTTAGAGTGTAGTATCCTGCAAAGCTATATGAATTTTTTAAAAATCGCTGGAGGAAGGACATTAACGTTTTTGTCTCATTTTCTCAGCGCAAATCTTAGATAGGCTAATTAATCATCAGTTTCTTAATCTCTTTCAATAAAGGATAAAAACAGCTTTCAGCTATAGAAATCGTATCGTTTATATCTATTAAAGAAGGTTTATAACCATAGTAATTTATATTATGCCTTAATCTCCTTAAGTTATCGATTAAATTTATTGGTCTTTTGGTAATTACCCTTATTTTTAAAATCTCATTTATTGGTAAAATATGATCACTTGATCCAATACCCTTTGAAACAAGAACAGCATCTCCCAGCATT
>JAGVYY010000035.1 GCA_018303005.1 Candidatus Woesearchaeota archaeon | reverse complement strand
GAATAATGAGTTTTTTGAGACATTCTGTAAAAGATTAATTTTTATGTTTGAGCTTTAGCGAGAGTATCTTGCCTCAAAAAATTGAATCCTAATAATTCATATACGAAGATTGCCGTATATTTTCTTATTAAGGCTTATTACTTCATTATTTCAATATTTATACATTGATTTTTCATAACTCTCTCCATGTTAAGTTACTCATCCCTTAAAGTATAATGCTGAATAACTCATCCAGATCAATCTCAAAACCAGAAACAGGCATATCTAAACTAAAACTGGTTATAACCTCGGGTTTTAACTCTCCAATATAACCAATCTTCCTGGAGTTTACATAAACATCTCCTACTCTACCGTCAATAAAACTTTCATTACTACTTTCTTCAATAGAAACCTTTAAACCCAAAGAGCTTATCATAGAATCTAAGAATTGCTTAACTTCTGTATAATCAGCTTTGGAATGGCATGATATTGCTGAAAGCATGTTCCTCTCTTTTATACCTGTCTCTTCTTTCACATCTTTTAAAAATATTTTTCCTAGTTCAAATATTTTCTGAGGGTATTCATTATGTCTGTTTTTCTCTAAGACCTCAAGAAGCAAAGGCAACAGGCTGTTCCTTAATATATTATATTCATTAGTCAAAGCATTTGCCAGTTCTACATGTTCATTTTTTAAATTCATTTTTTTATTAAGAATATTTGAATTAGTTATAGAAAAAGTACTGGCCTCTATAAGTCCAAAGCCAGTTAATATGCCGGCAATCTTATTTTTAAAAGATTCAATTTTATCTTCTTCACCAATAGTAGCTACCTTAGGGATTTCAACCTTAAAATTATTATAACCATAAGCAATTGCAACATCCTCAGCAATATCTATTTCATGTAGGATATCTGCCCTATATGCAGGAATCATAACATTGTTTTTAGAATAAGAAAAACCCATATGTTCAATGTACTTTTTTATTTCATTTTCTTTTAGGGAAACTCCGATTTTATCACATAAATATTTAGGATTTATTTTAATCTTTTCATTTTCCAGATCAGGACTCTGTATTTTCTTTCCATAATCCAATTCAACAGAATATATTTCACCATTCATATCACTTAATGCAGTAACAATAATGTTAAGACATTTTTTAGTAATATTAAAATCATGACCGCTTACTTCAATAAAAACATCTTCTATCTTTTCAGTTACTCTGCCAGTATATTCTGAGTTAATAATCGGTGTTAAGGATAATATTTTATTGTTAGAATCAACAAAGACAGGGAACATAGGATAATCTTTTATCAAATAACCATATTCTTTTCCAGCAGGATGTTTATCCAGAATTTCAGTCCCATTCATCTCTCTATCTGCATCTAAAGGCTTAAACTTTATATCTTCTGGTTTTGCAGCCTTGAATATTATGGGCATTTTAATATTATCTAATGGATAAATACCAATAGCGCATCTTTTCCTGTTTCTCCCATATGTAACATGCAGCTTTTCCTGTATCTGTATTAATTCTTTTATTTTTTCATTATTAAGTTTTAAATTTTTAACAACAGCAGCGCTTGTATATGGCCTTATATTTTTCAGGTTCTTATCGATAATAACTTTATAACTGCTTTTTTTTGTATTATACTTCCTTAACCCTGTTTTTATGCCGAAGAAAGAGCTTAACGCCCGGCCAAAACCAGGCTCGCTCATCATGTCAGGCCTGTTAGGGAATATTTCAACAATAATATCATCTTCATTAATATCCTCTAAATCAACACCAATCATTGGTATTCTTTCTTTTAGCTCATTATCAGTATATTTTCTTCCAATATACCTTAATACCTCCTTTTTGTTTAGTTTTACAGTTGGCATTCTCTATTTTTTCCTTATCTCTTTTAATTTGCCAATAAGGTTATATTTTCTACAATTTTCTTCGATATAATCATAATCTAAATTATCATTTTGTCTTAATATAATACTTTTGGCATCATTCAAATCTCTTAAACTTCCGAACATTAATTTGGATATTATTGCATCTTCACCTGTATTTATGCAAATGTCAAAACCTCTAAAATTTATCCTTCTTCTTCTGTTAAACGATTCTCTATCAAAATCATTATAAATCCCTTTTATGTCAATTCTAAAAATTGAGTTTTTATCAAGAACTGTAAAATGCGATTTTTCTTTTAAAGCCATCTTAATCTCATATTCTTCAACTTGAAAATCATTTTTTTCTAAAAAATTCACAAAATTTTTCATTTTGTTTTTTTCTAAAATTAATAAAATATCAATATCTTGGGTGGTTCTTGGATTTCCATAATACCCTAAAGTAATTCCCCCAACAATCATATAATGAATATTATCTTTATTTAGGTAATCAGTTACTAATTTTAAAATGTTAAAAGCATCTCTTTCATCCATTTTTCCAATAAATTTTATTTAATTCTTTCAACATTTGTTTTTTATTAATATTTGGATTTTTCTCTTTTATAGAAGCTTTACACATTTCTAATGATACCCTATTCAGGATAAATACAGCATTCATAGTTTCTTCTCCAGATTTATCTTTTAATAATTCAATTCCTTTGCTTAAAGCTTCATCCCGATTTCTTTTATTTATTATCATTGTTTTGAAATAAATATGCCTATTCTACCCATATCTTCATTAATATCCTCTAAATCAACATCAATCATCGGTATTCTTTCTTTTACCTTATTATCAGTATATTTTCTTCCAATATACCTTATACCTCCTTTTTGTTTAGTTTTACAGTTGCCATTTTTATATAATTACCTAAACTTCTAACATTTATTATTCTTTTCCTATATTTAAAGATTTCATATCAAGAGGCTCATGTGAAAAAGTCAAAAATTGACTAGATTTAAATTAAATGATACTCAAGTTTGAATGATATGCCGACTTAAAAATAAATAAGATTTAGGATTTAATAGAGGTTTTCACATCTATCATATCAGGGTAATCACAGGCTCATTCAGTTTCACATAGTTAAAAATTTAAAAAACCGATTGCTTTGTTTACATCTTTTTTATCAATAACAAAAAGAGTATCTCTCCAGCATGAAAGAAATTCAATAATATTTACTCCATTCTCAGCAAAAAGAGAAGTAATATATGATACAACACCAGCAATTTCTTCAATTTCTTCTGATGATTTAAAATTTATGATAGCTAATTCTTTATTAGATTTGAGTATATTACTTTCGAATTTTTTAAGTAATTTCTGTACATATTTTTCCTGTGCAATGAATGTGTAATTATCTGTTCCTTCTAAAACATACATTGTTCCATTCTCTTTTTTGACATCCTTCTGGAATTCAATAATATAATCCAGATCAGTATTTTTGCTTAATATTAAGACACCTATCTTATTTTTGATGTCTATTTCTGATTTGCTCAATAGTATTTTTATTTTTCGTTCATTACTTAGCTCTTTCTTTAACTTTTCCTGAAATCTTCTTGCCGCAATTAGAATAGCTTCCTTGGACGATTTTTTTTCAATTCTCAACTCCTTACTTATCAGTCTAGCCAAAGATGAATAATTAATTAGATCTTTTTTCAGGCAATTCTTAATATATGGATGTTCCTTGATATATTCTACTGTTAATTCTGCTGTTGATTTAGTCATATGAACTCATAATTCACAGGTTTTTATAAATTTTACTGATTTGTTATATTTGAAACATAATTGTTTTTATTTGTTCTATATCAAACATCAAACATATATATTCATCATGTTAACATACAATGGTAGAAAATGAAACACATAAACCAATACCAAAAAATTGAATTAAAGATTCTCCTGATTAGAAGGCGGTAATTTTCTATAATTGTTTTACTCAAATTTTGTGGGATTATTCGAAATGACAAATATACTTCAATTAAAATTCCAAACAAATGGAAAAAAATCAAATATAGCTATAGAAGCAGGACATATCTATACTAATGAGAATCCGGCACTAGAACATCAGGTAGGTGTTGCTTTGGGAAACTTATTATCAGACTATTTAGCACTCTTTGGAGCTAAAGTTGAAAAGTGGCTTTTCATTGATAATTATAACCCTCAATTTGAAGAAAAGCCACAAGATCTTGATATAACAGGTTATATTAGTTTATTATCTCAATTGGGATTCACTCCTGATAAAATTGTATACGAAGCCAATCTCGTAGAACATGCTAAAGAGATTATTACCTATTTACAAAAAAATGGATATGCAAGCCTACATCATAACGGCAAGACTATTCTTCATAAAGAAAAAATTTTACTTTATGATCCGGGAAGCGAAAAATATATGTGTGCGTTATTAGACGCATGTCTTTATCTGCAAAAACTTAAACAAGCAGATGGTTGTATAACTGTTCTTGATCAACAATATGCTGCTCAACAGAAAGGAACATTAACAATTCTAAAAAAACTAGGGGCCGACACAACAACCATATTTCCATTCTTCTATACTGCATCTAATTCCAAAACACATTCATCTGTTGACTCGTCTAATGTATTTGCAAATGGAAATGGCGATCTTTCTTTTGTTCAACCCGCCATTGATCTACTGCGAATTGTTGCAAAACTATCTGGTTCAGTATCTATAGAATCATCTCTAGAAATTGAGGTGGGGGAATATGGCATTTAAAAAAATAGGAATTCTGGGTGGGATGGGACCAGAATCTTCAGCTAATTTTTACTACAAAATAATACGTTATTGCCAAAAAGAATATCAGGCAATTCAAGATACAGATTTTCCACCAATGATTATATATTCTCTTCCTTTACTAGGGTTTGATGAATCAGGTATACTGGATGAGAAAATAGTTCTAAAGCAACTTGTTCACGGAATAACCATATTAAAAAATGCTGGATGTGATTTTATTGTAATCCCGTGTAACACAGTTCATTGTTTTATTCACGAATTAAGAATTAACTCCTCAATACCAATACTTAGCATAATTGAAGAAACAGTAGAAAGAATTAAACAATCTAAAAATAATATCATCGGTCTGCTTGGATCAGAGACTACATTAAAGCTTCAACTTTATCAGGAGCTATTAGACAATAATAATATTACATGCATTTCTCCAACTAAAGAAGATAAAATTCTTATTACAGAATTAATCTTGGAAATAATGAGTGGAAAAGTAGAAAATAAAACAAAAAATGATGTACTTTCGATAATTAAGAAAATGGAACAACAATCAGCAAACGCTATTGTTTTAGGGTGCACAGAACTTCCTTTAGAAATATCTCAAAAAGATGTGGGGGTCATAGTTTATGACACACTTCAAATTTTAGCAGAATCTGCTGTAGATTATGCTATTAATAAGACCCATAAAAATTGTTTAGTTTTGTCTAAGCAGTAGCGTTAAAAGTCAGATTCAATTGAACACGAACTTATACAATTTAGAGAAGTTCTCAAAGAGAATTTGGGCGAATAACAATGAGCCTCTTAAATTGCTGTTGTCTGACCTTCGCAAAGGCAAAGAGTTCGATTTGGCGAATTTATTAATAAATTTTTGGCGCTGGGTAATCTCTACTTTCATAAATAATTAAAAGTTGATTTAAGTCATGGTAATACAGACTTTTTAATTCTCTTATGTCTGCAATTTTTATAGAGTATAAGACATCCTTACAATCTTCTCCCAATAGAACACCATGACACCATTTTTCATGAGAATCATTTAAAAGTACTTGTCTTCCTAAATTATCCCGAATTGCCTTCCTTTTACTTTCTATATCTTTATTTAATGTTATTTCTTCAAGTCTCATAAAATAATTATATATCATTAAATATATAAACTGATTGATGCCAAATCAAATTACAGACGAACAAGTATTATGTAGTATTTTTGCTACTTAATATATTGTTTTTGCGTGTTAAACATACTTATTTTCTTTCAATATATTTTTTCTAGATATCATAAGTCGGAATTCTAAAAGTTCTGTTACAAGGATAAAATATACTTTACATTAACATAATCTTTTTATTATAGTACGGTATTCTATCATTTTTGATGGAATCAATGCATATAATAAGCACAAAACAGTTTCTGGATAAGAAAATTCTTGGTAGCATATTTAAACTTGCAGATGATATGGAAGAAAAAGATAGGGCAGGCATTTTAATTAACTCATTAAAAGGCAAGATACTGGCAAGTTTATTCTATGAGCCCAGCACAAGAACCAGATTTTCATTTGAATCTGCGATGCATAAACTAGGGGGTAATGTAATATCCACTGAAAGCGCAATACATTTCTCTTCTGTTACAAAAGGAGAATCTCTGCAAGATACAATAAAGATAATATCGGGATACAGTGATATAATAATTCTAAGGCATTTCAAAGAAGGCTCTGCAGAAATCGCATCTAGATTCTCTTCTGTGCCTATAATAAATGCAGGCGATGGTATGGGTGAGCACCCTACACAGGCTTTATTAGACTTGTATACTATAAAAAAAGAATTTGGAAATATTGATAATATTAAGATTGCTTTACTAGGAGATTTGTTATATGGAAGAACAATACACTCATTGCTGCACTTGCTTGGAGCTTACAATGTAGATATATTCCTTATCTCTCCAGAACAGTTAAAATTACCTGAAAAGTATAAGAATTATCTAGATAAAAAAGGAATAGATTACAAAGAAATAGACAATATTAAAAAAATTATTAAAGAGATTGATGTTTTATATGTTACAAGGATACAAAAAGAGCGTTTTAATTCTGAAGATGAATATGAAAAATTAAAAAATTCATATAAGATTGATTCTGAAATGCTTAAAGAAATGAAAGATAATGCAATTATTATGCATCCTTTGCCAAGAGTCAATGAAATCTCAACAGATATAGATGATGATAAAAGAGCCGCATATTTCAGACAGGCAAAAAACGGTTTGTATATCAGAATGGCTCTTTTGGAAATGATTTTTAAGAAAAATTAAATTTTATACAGCTTTTTTAATGTAATTATGTATAACATATCTCATTTTTATGGCAAGGATACCCAGCAGTTTAGTGCTGGGAGGAATTGCTCTCCTTCGTTAAGTTTTTCTTAAGCATTTTTGATTATAAAGCGTGCGCAGCGAAAATCGGCGCACGCATTTCCTTAGTTTTAATCAGCGTGAGCTATGT
>JAGVYY010000028.1 GCA_018303005.1 Candidatus Woesearchaeota archaeon | reverse complement strand
CTATTGTTTTAGATTGAAATTGTCCTTTTAATCTGTTATATAATTCATAGACTTCTGATGCTGATAAAGAACGATTGTAGATTGCTACTTCGTCTATTGAACCGTTGAAAAAATTACCAAATTGATTTCCACCGATAATTAATGTTTGGTTAATAAATTCATAAGGAGTTATTAATTGTCTATTATCTAATAGGACACTATCTTTGTATATCCATTGCCACTTACTTGCATTTACTACACAAGCAATATTATGCCAATTTCCATCAGCAATAAGTACGTTTGTATTTACAGTATGACCTGAGCCCCAACCAAATCCACATACCAAATTACCAGAACTTTGAAAAGGATGATAACCTTGAGAATTAGCAAAATCACGCAGAGCAAACATTAAATCATCTCCAGATGTATCTGTAGATTTCATCCATAAACTAAAAGTATAACTCTGATTTCCGCTTTTTAAAGCTCTTATTGGTGATAACCTTCATTAAACTTTCCACTTATATTACCACATTGAACATTATTAGTAAAGTTTCCATAATTATTTAATCCTGAATCATCAAAAGTTCCATGAGTTCCATTTATATTTTCCTGATTAAAGTGCATTAACAATACTAAGCCAGTTGCATTGTCTTTTATAGTATGATTACTATCTGAACCTAATTGGTTAATTATTTGTGTCTGATTTAGTAGTTCTAAAGATAAGGTTAGATTATCTAATTGTGGGTTTAATTTAGTTCCGTTAAATATGCCTGAGAACCATTCAGTTGAGGAGGTTTCTGTTGAAGCTAGATTAAATGCTGATTTTGTTATTGGGCCAAAAGTAAATGATTGTTCATGTTTTCCAGGTGTTAAAACTTTTACGACATCTGTTGATTCTTCAGGGCATTCATAATCTTCAATAAAAACAGAATTGTCTATCCATTGATAACTTTTAATTGAAGATCCGCATTTTAACTCTAGAAATTTCAAGTCATTATCTTCATTTTCATTTGACCATGTTGTTCCATTAACAGCTGTTATAGTTAGGTTAGCAATTCCTGTTGTTGTAAATCTTACCTCCCAATTACCACCTACAACAGGATATGATTGTACATTTAATATTGTCAGGGTTATCTCATACTGCTGTTCTGACAGTGAAGGAACAATCCACTCGATATAGTCAATAAGGCCATTTCTGTTAATATCTGAATAAGAATATATCTCAATACCAGACTCTGTTTTCAGGTCTTTTATTTTTATCTCATTTATGCCATTGGCTTCTTTCTCTAAGTAAGTGTATGCAATTATATCTGTGTAATGTATGTAAGAAGATACAGTGACCTGCTTTTTGTAATCCTTTAAAATAATTTCTGAGCTTTCAGGACCTGGTGTTTCGTACTCTATCTTAATCTCTCTTATAGTTGGATCTTCTATTATTAAAGTTGTGTTCTCATCATCCAGGTTAATTTCCTTTGTTGCATATCCTGTAATTTTTTCAGGAATATCTGAAAGCAGACCAATTAAAAACCTGAAAGGTGTTGTGAAAATTGAATGTCTATATCTCCTGTCCTCAACTTTTACTTTATGAACATTTTCCAGAGCGGTCTTTCCTGTTATGAGATTTGTATCTTCAATCAGTTTTTCTATGTTATTTTCCCTTACCTTTACTTTCTTAAGATCTATGTTCTGCTCTTTGTTGTCAACTACCTTGTTGATATCTAGAATCTCTGCTGTTTTTGGGATCTCTACCTGTATTTTTTCTGTATTATTTTCTACATTGATCTTCTTGATCCATCTTACATTCTGGTTTATCCTTATGGGTTGAACCAGAGTAACTGTTTCATTCTTTTTCTGGCTTTCCATAGTAGTATTTGTCATTGTCAAATTTGCCATTACTAATGTTGTTGAAGTTACTGGTATGATTATCGGAATAGATGTTGTAGTTGAAGTGGTAATTGTAGTTGAAGTACCTGGTGTTACAGGGATTGTTTCATTGATTACTGCAGGCAAGCCAATCAGGAAACTGTCTGACTTAGTCAAATTATTGACTATGTTTATTTCTTTTGATGTTATTGCCTTTAAAGAAGAATTGTCTATCAGGGAAATAAATACAGAATATCTTCCAGGCTCTAATTTAGGGTTGAAATCTTGTACATCCAATAATAATGAGTTTATGTAATATCCGTGTACGTTGTTTTTTGTTGTTAATGGAGGTAATTGAAGGCTATAGAAAGAGATGGACTTGGAGAATTCATTGCCTTCAATTGACAGGAAAACAGATGAATCCTGACTTACGAAATCATTTATGTTTAATGAAGCAGATGTATCTTCTATTACAGCAAGCCCAGTTATTCCTGAATTAAATATTGATGTAAAAAGCAAAAAAACTGAAAATACTAGGATTACCAGAAAAGAGATGTTTGTTGCATTAAGCATCTTTCTTATTGGATACAGTGGAGATGGTGGTGCAAGCAGTTTTATTTCAGAAGATCTTTTTTCCTGTATCTCCTTGAGCTTATTTTGCGCCTCTTTTATATCGCTGCCTAACAGGACATTTCTCACATTACCATTTTCCTTGAAGTTATGGTAATAATATTTGTATTGTTTTTTTCCTCTTTTTATTATCTTGCTATACATCAGATACCTCTTTTGTTCATATCTTGCACAGGAGTTTTGAATATTGATTTAGAGACAAGAAGAATGTAATTTTATTTTCGCTGTTATATTTGAATAGTGTAATGCTGAAACCTGATCTGTTTGATGTTTTCTTTGACAAGATTCATGACCTCCTTTATCGAACACAAAGTAGTGCAAATATATCTTAAGAGTAGTGCAAATATCATATATAAAGATACTTTTTTAAGTCAGATTCTTGTTTTTTTTATAGAATATGACTAATCAGTCATTTTAAAGATTTTAATTTTTAGTAAAATGTAGGAATAGAAATTTAAATATTTAACAAATCAAGAATGGAATTTCTAAGATTTTTTATTTTTGCTACGGTATCATTTGCCTCTTGTATGGGAATGTCTTTACCATAATAATTAACAGCATTTCTTATCTTTCTTATTTCATCAAAAATATCACCTTTATCGCTTTCATCAATAATTTCTTTTAGAAAAGGCACATAACACTCATGGTTATAAATCTTATAACCTTTTTTTATTGCCAAAGCTTCTAAAAGTTCTCTTAAAGAATCATAAGCAAGAGAAATCTTTGATGATGTTGTTATATTACTAGTTATAAGTTTATTTTCTGATTCCAGCTTATTATTACTTGATTTTACTAAAGATTTTATTAATTCATAATCGGGCTTAATATCTTTTATTATTCTTTTATTAAAACAATCCTGCCAATCCATCATAGTGATAACCTCCCTTTCATAATATAACCATTTATTATATTATTCGTGAGCTCTTTGTTTTCTACCTTGTTTATTGAATTAAACCAAAAGATTTGAATTTTTCTTTTAAACTTGTTTTCAAAAGTCTTAAGATTGATATATTTTTTTTGTGCAAATATCGCAAGGTCAATATCTGAATTTAAGGTCGTTTCTGCTTTAGAAAGTGAGCCGAATAAAATTACTGTCGGGCTTGTTAATTCTTTTTCTAAGTAATTTAATAAATCTTTAAGCCTCTCATACCAGTATATTCTTGAAAGTGATATAAACTGCTCATCATCTTTATTAGCGTAAAAGAACATGTAATTCTTATAATTTTCTTTCTTTAACAGATTGTTCTTATTGTAATCTTTCAATAAGGTTGATGCTGTAGGTGGTGATACTTTTATAATTTTACCATATTCTCTTACATTCACCCTCCTGTAACAGTCTTCAAAAAATGGGTTTAAATTGTTAATTATTTTTAACATATATTAAATATAATTTACATATGTTTAAATACTTTTCTATTTTATATTTAATTCTTCTTTTATATATTTTTCAATTAGTCTTGACATATTATAATTATTCTTTATACAATATTCTTTAAATTTTTTTAATATATCCTGATCTATTGTTACATTTATTCTTTCCCTATAGGTTAATTTTGGCAACTTTCTAGTTCTATCATACTCTTCTAGAGCAGAGAACATTCTTGGATTCTCCTTGATGAATTGTTCTGCTCTTTCTAAAAAATTATTTTTTTTATTTGATTGCATTCTCTATTAACCTCTCTATTTCATTAATATTCTTAATATTTTTCTTAGTTATTTTTAATACTATTTTATTTAACTTTCTTTATCAATTCTTTTATTGGCATATTTAGAAAATGTTCCATGCAGAAACCTGCTGCTTCTGATTTGTTCTGACATTGATACCCAAATTCAGTTAAAAACTTACATCTTCCATAGACAAACCTGCAACTTGTACAATAGCCATGTGCTGAATATTTAGATTTATCTGGAAGATAATATTTCTTACATCTTATACATAGTTTCTTGAATTTAGGCTGTGGCATAATTTTAATAAAGACAACAGAGTTTTTATATTTAATTATTTAGTCCTGCTATGGTTATCCTGCTAAGAACCGGAAACAATTCATTCTCTTAAATAGGATTTTCAAGAGCCTCAGGCCAGAATTGCACTGGCGACCTGTTGCTTTTTCTTTGAATCAATACGAGGTTCAGCCTTACCCAACTGCTCTTACTGACTGAGCTACTGAGGCATAATATTTTGGTGTTTGTAGAATTTATTAACTTAATTATTTTAGTTTCAGTTAATTTAACTCCGTAGACGAAAAGTCTAATTGTGTATGCTGGAGATGAAAACTGAAATGTTTATCTAAAATTGGGCAAAAAGACTAATTCTTTGCCTCGATGGAAAAAGCTTTCAATACTGAACAATAGTTCAGCAAGAAGCGTCTATGAAGTCAGAAGCCCATTTGTAAGAGAGAGTAGTTCACTTGAGGTGTTAATTGAAATGCCCTATCTTTTCTAATTTTTCCTTTATGTTATGTTCCTGGTCCAGTAATTCCTGATGTTCCTTGCTTAACTTTCTTTCTTTATTGATTGTTGTGTCTGCTGCCTTAGGTTTTATATAAACTGATTTGATATACTGGCTTTTTATCAGGTCCATGTATTTATGCTCCAAGTTCTTTATCTTTGCTGACACTTCTTTCTCCTCTTCTTCAAGTCTCTGAAGATATGCTGATTTTTTCTTTATCTGCATGTCCGGAATATTTAATGGAATATTTAATGGATTTTTTCCTGTTAAAACATCCTCTGTTTTTGGTTTTATATAAAGAGGTTTTGCATAAAACAACCTGACATATTGGTTTTTTATCATGCCTGTGTATCTCTGTTCCAGATTCTTTATCTTTGTTATTACCTTGTGCTCTTCTCTTTCAAGCTTTTTGATATACTCTGATTTTTTCTTTATTCTCACATCCAGCACATTCAGGAAATTGTTCTCTTTCAAGAAGTATTTTATCGCGCTCCTCTCCTCTTCTGTCAATAGAACATCCTGTTTAATGTTTTTCAAAGAATTCCTGACCAGAGAGATGAACTGCTTTTCACCTGATAAAAAGGAAGCTGCAGTATAATCAAAGAATCTTGAAATTAACTTCAGGTCAAGCAGGAATTTTTTCTCAAGACTATGCAGGTTTTTTGCCCTATTTTCCTGCCTCTTTATGAACCTTTTCAATGAAAACATGAAATGCTCTTCATCTTTATTTAATATGTACTTGAATTCTTCAAAAATGTTATTCTTTACATTAAGCCCTTTATGCTTATGCTCCATCAATGATTTAAGGCTCTCATATACATTGTTTTCTTTTGTTGATATTAACTTGTTTAATTCTCTTAACTTGTCTGATAGATATTTCTCTTTGCCTCCAAGATTAATGCCTTTATCTTCTTTATTCTTCAGATAGATATCTATCTTTGAGAATAGGCTCTTTATGCTCTTAGCCTTATTCTTTACTATTAACATGTCTTTCTTTACTGTTAACATATCTTTTAATGCACCTTCCTTTATTTCTAATCTTGTTTTGTCAAGGCTCTTGATTAATGACTTTTCAGCTTTCTTCAGTCTTATCTTCTCTTTTTCTATATATGAAGGTATACCTGACAATAAATCTGCTTTTATGTTGGATTTTGTCTCTGCAGCTTTATCAAAATAATACTTTATCCTGTTCATAATGTCCTTTTCAAGCCTTAATGTATAGTCTATTCCAAGCTCCCGATCTTTTTTGATTTTATTAACAAGACTGGATATCTCAAGATGGAATGCAATATCTTCTTTTATTACATCTTCGTAATTTTCCTTTTCGCAATGTGTAATGTAATCTTCAATATTCCTGATGAAATTGTTCAGTAATAGCTCTTCCTCTTTTGTTTTATAGTGTAAGTATGTTGTCTCTGACTTTAGATCTTTTATATTGGGAATACCTGATTTAATGTCATGCTCAAATATCTTTAATGTTCGCTTCAGCTTCAGGTGATTCAGGAATGATTTCATCTTGTGAACAAATCTTAATTCTTCTTGCTCAAGCATATTCAGCCCTTGATCTTCTTTGTTTGCAACATATTCCTCAATATCAGCGAATATATGACTTTCATTTATCCTTTCTTTTAGTCTTGATTCTTCCTGGCTAAATCCGTTTCTTATTGTACTGATGATATGCTCTTCCCTTGATTGTATGTTAGAATTTAACTGTCTTAACCTTGTTAATAAGAATCTCTCTTCTTCTTTCAGGAATCCTACTGTCTTCTTTTCTTGCTCCTGCAAGTAGCCTTTTATTTTTTTGAATATGTTATGTATGTGACTTGTGCTCTTTTTTGACTGCAACAGCTTATGCTTTATCTCTTCTTTTTCATTCTTTATGTACTTAATGAAAGAGAGTTCAGGTCTTTTTATATGTATTTTCGGCATATTTCTTTCAACATAGCTTGGCAATGCTTCAAAGACCTCTATCTTCAGGCGATTTCTCATCTGTTTCTGCCTGATAAAAAAGTGTTTTATGTTATTAACAAAACTTCTTTCAAAATTTACTGTATAATTAATTCCCAATTCTTCTTTCTTTTTTACAGCATTAAGGAAACTTATAATCTCGTTGTAGAAACGTATGTCTTCTTCTAATATCTGTTCATAATCTTCTCTCTGGCATTCAAATATATATTCTTTTATCTCCTTGACCAGCGTCCTGAATGATAATATCTCATGTGTAAATGCATGGTCAATTTTCTTAAATTCTTCCTTTTCTTTATTTGTAAGATTTGTCTCAAAAGTATTGACTGAATTAACTATATCTGACTCCCTTGATTTTATATAATGAAAGAAAGACTTTACAGCAAGCACCATATGCTTTTCTTCATCCTTAATGAATGCATTTGTATTCATCTCCAGTTTTTTAATAGCGAGAACTGCATCTGTTACTGCCTGAGCCATATTGAAGAATTCATCTTTTGTGTATGATAGTGTTAATCTCCTTTTTCGGTTTATGCTTCTCAATGTTTCTTTAAGTGATTTTATCAATGATTCTTCTTCTAATCTCATGAAAGAAGTACCTTGATTTTCTCTCTTTATTATGTAGTCTGAGACTGTATCAAGGAATTTATCCTCATAGCCCCTTAAATCCTTAAACACATGGGATATATTGTTTTTTATTGATCTCTCTTCATTCTTAATCTCTTTTATTAGGCTATTTAGGTGATTTATACCTTTTTTTGTTGGGGCACTCTCCTTATGTTTTAGGTTTATTATTTTTCTTGTTACCCTTGTTATATTCCTCTTTCCCGTGTGTATCTCTAATTCCTTGTAAAAATCAGAAAAAGCATCAACAAGATCGCTTTCCTCTTCTACCGGGAGCTTATAAAAATAAGACAGTGCCAATGCATATACTTTCTTAGCTTTTAATGGATTTTGTTTGATCAGGAATCGGCCTGTTTTTATTAATCCAAATATCCTTTCCTTTTCTTTTTTGTACTTAACATTATTAAGCACATTTG
>JAGVYY010000027.1 GCA_018303005.1 Candidatus Woesearchaeota archaeon | reverse complement strand
AGTCCAATTCCGCTTTGGCTGTTTCATATTTTAAGCGTAATTCATCCATCTCATTTTCACTCTTGATCTCATAGGCAAAAATGCCTTCAATATCCCCTTCAGATAAATTTGTATTAAGTATATAGTTTACATAATTAACAAATTTATTTTCGGTTTTAGTATTAAACATTATACGGGCAAAACCCAAATCAACTTCATCTTCAAGAAGTGTTTCCGGCACATAACCTGTTGTTTTAAAATAAGCAAGCAAACCTTTCAGTGCTGTGTTTACTTCCATCCTGTTTGTATCAATCTCATAATGTAAGCCCGTATTTTCTTCCCTTACTAAACTTAATTGTTGTTCAAGGCTGCTGCATTGTTGCTGCAGATCTTTTATATGTTCTCTTTCTTTTATTACTAGTGTAATGTCATCAATAGAATAAAATCCATCTTTTCGAGTCATTTGGCCACTTGTATCAATAATACCAATAATCATCTTATGCATAGGGCTATCATCAATTATTACTTCAATTTCTGTCTTGCTTCCAGTTGGTTGTCCTAAGAACTTGGCCTGCTTAACAACACTGTGCTCCCGCTTTTGAGCGTTTTGCAAAGCAGCCTTTGCACTAAATCCCAAGCCTTTCTCTTTGTGATAGATTCTTACAACATATGTTAGATCTGTCATAAGTATTTATTACAATGCAGATTTATAAATCTTTTTGTTATTACCATTAAAAAGTTAATACAATTAAAGATAACTAATGGTTATTTTTCTAATTCTATGACTGCCAAGAGAAGAAGCGATCCTTCTATAATTTTACCATGAGAAATTTTAATATAATCATCAAGATCCATAAATATAATATTGAACAAAACATATATAAAAATTTTGTAATTTTCTAGGATTAGCAATAAAAACCAGAAATCAAAATCTTTAAAAACAATTCTATTAGTATCTATTAACAGGAATTAAGATGGAAGACTTAAAAAAAGCATTAAAAGACAATAAATTGATTATAGGTACTCAAAGAACTTTAAAATTACTTAAATTAGGCAAATTAAAAAAGATTTACCTAGCCGTAAACTGTCCAAAAGAAACAGTGGATGATGTTAGGCATTATGCAAAAATGAATGACATTCCAGTAATCAACATAAAAGAGAACAATGAAGAACTAGGAATTCTATGTAAGAAATCATTTTTCATATCTGTATTGGGAATATAAAAACATGAAATTAACGCAAGAGATTATTCAATACATAAATCTATTTGAAAAGATAACTGGTTCACATGTCAAATCATGCTTTATCAGTTCCCAGCTGACATTCATAGTAGCAGAGGGAAATGCCAGCAAAGCCATTGGCAAAGGCGGAATAAATGTAAAAAAATTTGAAAAACTTGTGAATAAGAAAATTAAAATTGTCGAATACAATCAAGATCCTTTGGAGTTTACAAAAAACCTGATATATCCATTGAAAATAAAGGACATCAGGCTTAACAATGACATGATAGAGATACATGCTGACATTAATACAAAAGCTTTATTAATAGGAAGAAACAGCCAAAATCTGTCTTATTTGAATGATATTATTAAGAATTATTTTAATCTTATTATAAAAGTTAGATAAAAATGGCAAACAAAGCCCGAGGTTTAAATGCCGGTAAAAGGCTGAAGGACAGAAGGAAAAGCTATAGATGGCATAAGAAATGGTACACCAGGCGTATGCTAAATCTAAAAGCAAAATCAGATCCATTAGAAGGTGCACCTCAGGCTAAGGGTATTGTTCTTGAGAAGACCCAAATTGAGGCAAAACAGCCAAACTCAGCAATGAGAAAATGCGTTAAGGTTCAATTAATAAAAAACGGAAGAAAAGTAACAGCGTTTGCTCCTGGAGATGGAGCTATCAAATTAATAAATGAACATGATGAGGTCATCATAGAATGCATAGGAGGAAAGATGGGCAGAGCTAAAGGTGATTTGTCTGGGATAAGATGGCAGGTCATCAAAATAAATGACCAAAGCCTTGATGCATTGCTTAAGGGAATAATTGAAAAAGGTAGAAGATAAAATGACTATTTATAAGATATATAACAGATGGGATATCTCAAATATAGAGGTAAAAGACCCTGGATTGAAGAGATATATAAATTTATCAAATATAATGGTGCCTAGAACAGGCGGAAAAAATGTCAGGGTAAGGTTCTGGAAATCTAAAAACAACATAATAGAAAGGTTCATGAACAAGCTGATGGTGCCGGGCCATAGGGGAAAAAAACATAAGTTGACTTCTGGGCATAATACCGGAAAAAGCTATCATGTTTTTAGTATAGTAGAAAAAACTTTTGAAATAATAGAGCAGAGAACAAAACAGAACCCTGTTGAAATTTTTGTGAGAGCGTTAGAGAATGCAGCGCCTAGAGAAGAGATAACAGCAATCGAATATGGTGGCGCCAGATATCCGCAAGCTGTTGAATGTGCTCCTCAAAGAAGAGTAGATGTAGCATTGAGGATGTTTACACAAGGTTCTTATCAAAGATCTTTTGGGAAAAAGATAAAGATAGAAGAGGCATTGGCTGATGAAATAATAAAGGCATATAACATTGACCAAGGTAGTGCCGCAATAGCAAAAAAGCTTGAACTAGAAAAGCAAGCTGATTCTAGCAGATAAATATGTTTTTATACTTTCAGTTTGTTGTTTGTTTATAATCCTTATCAGAGATATTAACAAAATGGTATTAACAAGCAAACCTCTGGCATTATTGACATTAAAAGATGATGATTTGTATAGAATAATAGAATATCATTGCATATTGATAACAACAGGAATAGACAAGAACCAAAAGTATAAAGCACACATGTCTTTGGATTTTTATATCAATAATGGAGATAAATCTTATGTTGCATTGACAGATGTGATGCATGATGGCAATAAAACCATATTATGGACAATGACTAAACTGTCTTTGTGGTATACAATGATAAATATAAATCCTGCAATAAGAACATACAATCTCTGTGGTATCCTACATTACATGTCACTAAACTGATATTATCAAAACAAAATAGTAACAAAATATATCAAAACGATAAATATTTATACTAATCATTATTTTATCTTTCACAATGTTAAACAAGAAACAGCAGGCAATGTACAAGGATCAGAGAGTTGGGATTTTTATAGATGTCCAGAACCTGTATTATTCTGCCAAAAATTTATACAAGGCAAAGGTTAATTTTAATGAGATACTAAAAATTGCAGTAGGCAACAGGAAACTGATAAGGGCATTTGCTTATGTAATCAAAACAGACGAGCTAAAGGAAAAAACATTTTTTGAAGCTCTTGAAAACATTGGTTTTGAGATAAAATCAAAGGACCTCCAAGTTTTCTATGGTGGAATGAAAAAGGGTGACTGGGATGTGGGTATTGCCACAGATGCCATAGAATTAGCCCCAAAGCTTGATGTTGTGGTCTTAGTATCTGGTGATGGTGATTTTACTCCTTTAGTTGAGCATTTACAAAGAGTTGAAGGCTGCAAGGTTGAAGTTATTGCATTTGGAAAAAGCTCAAGCTCAAAATTAATTGAACATGTAGACAATTTTTATGATCTTGACATCAATCCAAGAAGGTTTTTGATATAAACCAGCCATAAATGTTTTGACTGTTATTTTATATATTTCATATAAATCTGGAAGAAATTTTTAAATGTATTTTTGTACTTATCTATTAAGAATCTACTTAACCTGTCTTCATGTCCGCAATCAAAAGATTCCAAAGCGCTAAAGTATGATAGTCTATCCGTTTTTCTTATAATTAATGGCGGATAACTATTGTTTAACAAGATTATATCAATTAATAATCTGCCAACTCTCCCGTTGCCATCTTCAAAAGGGTGTATTTTCTCGAATTTCCCATGAAATACTACTGCCTTCTGCAATGGATGCATATCATTATTTGTAGCGTACCATTCTATAAGTTTGTCCATCTCATGTTTAACCTTTTCAGGTGGCACGGTAGGCGTATTTCTTCCTAATATGAAATTTGGAAATTTCTTATATCCTTTTAAAACACCACTGTTCTCCATTAAAATTTTATGTAATCTAATAATGTCCTTTTCATTTACCCTTAATTTGTTGTTAAATATTAATTTGATAGCTTCTCTTGTATTCAATGTTTCATAAACTTCCCTTAGATCCTTATCTTTTAAAGCTTTATTTTCATGAAAGATTAATGAGACATTTTTTAAGGTAAGCGAATTACCTTCTATTGCGTTTGACTCATAAGTAAAATTAACTGTAAACCTGTCTATTATATCCTGTAATTGTTTTCTATTCAGATTCTTTTTTATTTCTGCATATTCAAGCTTTATTCGTTCTAATTTTTTAATTGTGGTTTCATCAAATATGCTGGATTTTTTATATAAAATTGAGATTGAGTTTATTATACTGTTGTGTAATTTATTAAATGACGTAATATCAGGCCTTTTACCTTTTTTATAATTTTTTAGATAGGCCGAAAATTTTTTTATTTTTCCATCAGGTAATCTTATAGATTTTTCAAGATAATATCTTATTTTCCCGTTTATCTGTTTTTTACTTATAAATACCATAATAGTTTGTAACCCTACATATATATAAATATTTCTTTTTGTAGGGTTATATATCAGGATTACCACTAGTCTTTGACTAGTGGCGTAAGCACAAGCTGTTTCTACTAATAAAACAAAGAAAAATAGTGTGAAGAATGAATATTAAAAAATAGCGGGACGTGGAAATTCAGAAAGTAATTCTCCTACTTTCATTTGAACCACGGACCTAAACCCGCAATTAGATTACTTTGGGTGTCTAAGACATGTTTATGAGCCTTCCGCGTTTTTGGAAAAACTCAACGGACACTCCTAACTGTCCTATTACGACTTGTTAAGATTTACCTGAACAAGATCCCGCTGTACAGATGGAATGCCAAATACATTGTTTGGATGATTATTTATAAAACTTACTAAATAGGTGCTTTTTAAGATTCAAAACGTTTAAATAGTAATATAACCAATATAACTTATATTTATTATTATGCTAACTGAAAAAGAAATTGAAGTTTTGAAGCTTGTTAAAGAAGGTCTAACCCAAAAAGAAGTATCTAAAAGACTTAAAATAAGTCAACCAGCTGTTTCTAATTTTTATAATAATGCTCTAAAAAAAATAAAAGATGCCAAAGAAATTTTAAAATTGAAAAGGGAGATGAAGATTGGAGATGAATAGAAAAATTATTATCTTATTTGCTTTTATTACACTATGTTTAATTAGATTTGCAAGCGCTTTTTCAGGAAGTGGAACTGGAACTTTTGCAAATCCTTTTGTAGCTACAAACTGTACACAATTATCAGAGATGCATAATGCAGTTAACGCAAATTATACTTTAGGAAATAATATTGATTGTTCTGAAACTTCAACTTGGAATTCAGGAGCAGGATTCTCTCCTGTTGGAAATTCAACTTCAGCATTTCAATTTTCTGGAAGTTTAAGAGGACAAAATTACAATATCACTAACTTGTATATAAACAGAACAACTAATAATATTGGGCTTTTCTTTATTATTGAATTAATTTCAGTCCAGGCATCCTGGAAAAATGTGAGATGTTATATGTCTTTAAATGAAAACCGTTTGCTAAACAAATTGTTCCTATTAATAAATCTCTAAAATCAATGGCGTTTCCATCTTTTTCTAATTTTGCAGCAATTTCACCAGCTTTTCTTACAACGTTATCATCCAGATTTAAAACCAATAATCTCTCTTTTAATATTTCAATTGAAAGTATTTCTTTTGACTTTTCAGATTTAAATGCTCCAAGATATAACTCAAATAGGTTTAGATATGTTGTCGCAAGGATATTCATTTCTTTATTATGATTTTTTATGAATTCAATTTCTTCTCTTTTGTTTCTAAGGAAATTAACTAAAAAATCAGTATCTAGGCATATTTTTTTTTCCACATTGTCCATCCTTTTCTTGTATCTTTTAGAAATTTTTCTGCTTCTTCGTCGCTCATTTCCCAGCTCCCTGCAAGATCTAGGATATTACCTTTTTTCCTTAATTTTGATAATGCTTCATCTATTGATATATTTCTTTCTTCCTCCATTTGCATTTTACCTGCTATTTTACATAACCATTCATAATTTTCCTTACTCATTTTTACGGTTTTCATTTCCATAAGTTACTTAGTAGTAAAAGTAGTATATAAATCTTTTTAATAGTTTGTATTGTTACGTTGTTGGGATTTGGATAACACATTTATTTTGCAATTTTCCATAAAAACTCAAAATATTCCTTATAGCTGATTGCTACTTTTTTACTCAATAACTGAAATGCAATGGGATTATCATCCCAAATTATTATCGACACAATATTACCATAAACTATTGTTGTTGCTGGAAAACCCATACCAGAAGAAACAAATTTTATAGAAACCAACTTTTGCTCTTTTGTAGGTCTGGTCTTTTTTAATGATTCATCATAAATTATCCTATATTTAATATTTTTTTTAATCCTTCTATAATGCCAATTCGTATAATACCATTTGAATAATTCACTGAATCTTCCAGTACCAAGTGCAATAAAATCTTTCTTCTTTTCTAATATATCCTCTAAAATAACTTGAATACCCTTCTTTCCATGATAAACCCTTACTATGGGGTCTTCCTGTTTCTCCTCAGTCTGCGATAATCTTGGAATAATTGATTGTATCTGTTTTTTTTCCCTTTCTGCTTGAATAACTTTAATCTGCATTATTTCAAGAATTTTTTTAGGAGAAACGCAACTATATACTTTCTTACCATTTTCAACTATGACACTTAACAACCCACTTGACTGTAATTTATTCAGGACATCATATAAGTAGCTTCTATGTAACTGACATTGCCTTGACAATTCATTTGCACCTGACGGTCCTAACTGTAAAAGTGTTAGGTATACAACCCTTTCATTCTTTGTAAGTCCTAATAATTCTAGTTCAGGAATATCTTCCATATTATGTCGTAATATACTATTACTACTAATATTTAAATCTATTTATCTTATCACTAAATGGTGAAATAAAATGAAACAAGAAAACAAAATGGAAAAAGAATTACCGATTGTAGAATATAAAGCAACATTGCAAGATAATAATATAAGTATTTATTGTGGAGATTGCTCTGAATATGTTTATGCACAACACTGGAAAGCAAGCGGGGAGGAAGAAGGAAGAATAAAATTGGCTTGCAAATGCTCTATAAATAAAGATCTTGACGAGAGAACAAGAATATTGCATAATGTAAATCTTGCAACACCACCGTCAAAGTTTCCAGATTATCTTTCTTCTTGGATAAATCAATTACAGAATCATGACATGGATGTAGATCATACGAATCCCTTATTTGGATCAGAACAAAATCCAGAACACATTGGGTTATTATCAAAGCTTGAAAATGAGCATCCTGAAGAAATAAAAGGAAAACTTTGTTTCATAGGATATCACAGACTAACAAATAACCAGGTAATGCATGTAATCCATGCT
>JAGVYY010000025.1 GCA_018303005.1 Candidatus Woesearchaeota archaeon | reverse complement strand
AATAGGTCTTGTCTTGGGAACAAGCGTTACCGAGATATAACGAACATATCTTACTGTTTTTCTGTCAATCTTTATATCAAAAAAATTCCTATATTCCATTATTTCATTAACATTACACAGAACTAATTCAATCTCCCTACTTACCGTATTCCGCTTTTCAGTATTTTCTGATTGATTATTTTTCTTTAAGAAATCAAAAAAACCCATACAGCAAAATAAATTAACCTTCTATTTAAACCTTTTGTTATTACATTAATTTTTAATATTAATTTATTTTAATCCCAGAATATTCTTAAATGTTTACCGCCTGGTTTAGAAGATCTCTCAACATATTCCTGACTGTTTGTCTTAATCTTGTAATGGAATTTATTGTTTCCTAGATAGTTAACCTCAAAAGCAACAAACTTATTTTCATCATTCCTGTAAAATCCAGTCCTGATACAATCTCCTTCTTTTATTTTTTCAATTTTTTTACCATCCTCAATAGTATAATGAGAAATTCCCAGCTGTGATACATTTATCAGCCTAAAATCTTCTAAACCCAAAGCATTTATATCAGCGCTAGTATTAGGAATATCACCAACAATGCTATGGCTGATCTCTGTTTCTAAATCACCTATAGCTATTATCTTGCCTTCAAACTTGGATAATTCCAGGTTATATCTCCTGAAAAGCATTTCTTTGGTAGGATTGTTCATAAAATATTATAACATCTATATGTATTTAATTTTATCTATTATCCTTATTGTCGTAAATTAAGGGCTTTTAATTAAATTTTTATCTTTTGTCATATTCGAGTCTTTTTCATTCTTTTCATTTTCTGTTAAGTTCGTAGCTTAGTTTTATCTTCAAGCAAATTAATTAAGATTAAGATTATAATACTAAGAAAATAAAGAAGATATACCACAAGCTCTATTATATCATATCCTTTAGTTAAGCCATAAAGTGATAGAAATAATGTAAATACAAATCCAAGTCCATTTAAAATATCTTTAATGCTAAATACCATCTTAATCTTTCATAATATTATTTACAGACCTGTGATTATAGTATAAAGACTTTGTATACCAACATAGCTATACCTATTAATGCTAGAACAATTCCTATAATCCCAAGAATATTTAATATCCTTTGACCCAATGATGTTCTTGCCATTTTTTTACTTATTTACATATTCTCCTACTATTTATTATTTCCTATTGCTTTGGCTTTTCCTAATTGCTCATTATAATCTAATGATTTACTTAATAATCCTAACCATCTGTTTTTTCCTAATGCTAACTCTATATTTGCCATTTATGATGGTATTCTTTTGCCTGTTTTTTCATCATAACCAGAAATTATCTTTGCTGTGCCAAAACGCTTTAAAGTAGATTCTGCTCTATCCATAAACATTTTATTGAATACTCTTTTTTTGTTATCTGTTTTAGAATAGAATAAGATAATGTCATGGTTTCTTTGAAATTGTTGCCATCCAGCAGACCATTTCTTATAGTGCCAAACAATTTCATTTCTAAAATTACTCTCATCAAAAATTTTATCCATTTTTATCTTTAAATAATGAGAAGCATGATAATCGCAATGTAAGTAAATACTACCCTCTTTCTTTAAAACTCTTTTACATTGCTCTAATCTTTCACCCATCCAACCGGTATAGTGGTTAATACTGCCTTGCCATCTATCCCCAAAAGCTCTTAGCTCTGCATGATTTCCCCATATTACTTCATAATGTCTATTAGAAAAGAAAGGTGGGTCAAGGTAAATCAAGTCAATACATTCATCTGGAAATCCTTTAAGAATAGTTAAACAATCACCACAATAAATAATATTTGTATTCAATAATAAACACCCCAGAAACTAATAAAATTAAGTAATATATAAAATGTAATGTTCTTTATAAGCCTCGAATACGACATTAAATTTCAAGCCTCGAAATTACGACAATAAGCTATTATCTGAGCTGTAAAGTTAGTGTCAGGTAAATGTGACGATTTATAACGCTATCTGAGCAAGAAAACTTCAGGCTTTCAAGCCTGAGCTGAATTGCGAATTCTTAATTAACCTTTAAAATAAAAAAGTGCTCATAACGCTTAAGCACTTGAAACTGTTTTTGTGTTTATAGATTTTGTATATGGAGATCTCTCTTTATAATTTCACCTGTTCGGGTATCGATAAAATAAGTTACTAATTGCGGGCTGCTCAAATATTTCATACCATCCTTATTAGCTATATCAATTTTATACATGGAAATATACGAATATGGTGGCAATTTTTGTGGTGAAACTAATCTAAATGAACTAAGTGGAATGTCTGGTGTAAATTGCATTATTTTTTTAGCATCACTTAACGCATTAGATATGGCTACTTTTTCTGATATTGAAGTTATTCTGTTTATATCGCTTACTTGATTGTACTGATTACCCCCGCTTATTAAATTTAAAGGTTTATCATCTTTATCGAAATGAACAATAAGCTCAGAATTTTCAGCTATGATATTTTTAATTCTTCTTTGAAGTTTTACATGTGTAAATCCTAAATTGTCTCTATAAATATCTTTGGGATAAAATTCCGTTATAGAGTCATTAATATTTAAATTACTTGCCTTAAGAAAACCAAAGGCTTTATCTAAATATTTTTTATAAAAATTTAATTCTTCATAAGATAATGAGGGAGAATTACCAGGCATAACTATATTTTTAATATTGTCCTTAGTGTATAAAATCCTTTTGTTCTTAGCGTCAACAAAGTAAGTATAGGATACGTATCCAATAAACAGTTTATTTTCGTTTGTTATTCCTATATAATTTTGGTAATCTGCTTTGTAAGCTAAATGATACGCATCGTTAATTTTTATTATTCCTACATCAAGAGTTCCTAAATCAAGAGGGTCTAAAAATTTGCCTGAATAAAAAGGATCTTCGATTCTACTGTCAAAATCGTTTGATGTTAAAAGTACTATACTTTTCTCCGGAATGCTTGGATTAAAAAAATCTTGCGATAAGTTTGGGTTTTCATAGCTACCTAAAAGTTCTGTTTTACCTGTTTTACTTATTTTTATTGTTAGTTCATCTTCAAAAACAATTAGCCCTTGAATAGTTTTGTAAAAGGTTATAAGAACATTACTTGCTTCATTAATTTTTATTTCTTTGGGGATAAATACACTTTTAGAATTTGTAATATTATACATTTTATTAAGATAGTTTAATGCAGTCTCTAGGTTCTTTTTAGGATCTTGGCTATTATCAATGGTTGTTGTCGTGGTGTCTAATGTTATAGTGGTAGTACTACTTTGACAATTGCTATACCATTGCGCACTATTCTTATCATTACTTATAAAATAGCCATTCAATCCAGAACAATCATTACCAAGATAAGGGGCTTTAACTGTAGATGTTTGTATTAAAGCTTTTCCTGTTGAGTCTTTAATATTCTTAAAAACTACATTTTTAGTACATCCACATTCAATTTTTTGTTTAGAAATTGTTTTATCTTTAAAACTTGATATTTTATAACCTACAGCACTATTTTCACAACCAGCAATAATAAAAATGAGCAACAGAAAAATTGCTGGTAAAAATTTAAATTTCATGTTTTAAATATATCTTTAATGTGTATATAAATATTTCTAATTTCGGTTCTGTTAAGTTAAAGCCACAATCTACCCAAAATAATTTTCTCTGGCCGGTATTGAATAATTTTTAAACGTTAGAAATTTTGAGTTTAGGTGACTTTACTTTACAGCTCATTGTCCCATTTCTTTGTCTTCTTCACCAAAATTCTCTATGATAAAAGACACCATTGCTTTGTCATTTAATTCTTTGTACACCTTAATCGCTGTTCCATAAATACCTTCTCTGATGCATAACTGGCCTATATTCTCTAATCTGCTCTTGTCTTTTACAGGTATGTAAGATAATGCAGCTAATTTGAATTTGGCAGATTCATAGAACCAGTCACCTATCTCAATGAGTTTTGCCTTATTTCCAGCAAGAGTCCATGATTTTATAGCATCTAAATGCTTGTCCATCTTAAAGAACAAGTAAGCTGCATCATTCAGCATTGGAATTTTGACATCTTCACTTAACATACTGAAATCAATCTGGTCAATGCCTTTATTTGCAATCAAAGAAGCAAGTGTTTGAATCTCCATAATCTTATATTATTTATAGTATATATAAACATTATTATGCTACAAAAGAGAAAGCAATAGATAATTTTAAATGAGGATGAATTAGCTAGACATCTAAACTACACTTCAATCTTGATTTCATTGTCCTCAATCTTGACATTATAGATTTCAACTTTCACAGTTGGATTGACAGGGCTCACGCCAGTTTTTATGCTGAACTTCCATCCATGCCATGGACAAACAATATTTTCATTTTCCAGCTCACCTTCTCCTAAAGGTCCGCCCATATGCTTGCATGCATTATCTATGGCATAAAATTTTCCTTCATGAAGAAACAAGGCTATTTTCTTTCCCTTGATCTCAACAACCTTGCCTTGGCCTTCTTTAAAGTCATTTTTCATAGCTGCTGTTACAAATTCTCTCATTTTTTTCAACCTCCAATACAATAATCTTCACTGATTCTTTTAGATTTAAAAGCTTTGTGAAGGCAAATAACAAGTAATTTATGTTCACTCACTCCCAGATGCCTACTAAATAGTTCATCATAATAATCTTTTTAAAGGTTAACTTTATTTATTTATTTATGGATGAAAAATTAGTTAGGAGAGAACTTCCTATTCAATCTATCCACGAACGTGGAGAACATGGAATGGATTTGGATGATTTAACAGCAACTGTGCCTGTTCACCTAAAAATCCTTCAGCTTCCTGTATCTACAAGAACTAACCAATCTCTAATAGCGGAAGCAAGAGAAACCGTAAAAGAATGGTTCAATGAGGATATGGATTATCATTTAAAATGCTTAAATGCATATGACGATGACCCTTCTCTTGTGAAAGGATATGAAAGATTTAATGATGACTGGATTCTTGAATGGTCACCTGATGATGAAGGATTTCTAGAACTAGCATGGAAAAGTAATGGCCGTATAGATAATATGTCTTTTTGCAAAATTCCTATTTTTTTGTACAATCAACGTGATGAAAATAGAAGATTTTACACCCCAGAATCAGTTTTACAGGAAAATTTAATAGAATGTTTTGGTAGAAATCTCCGTAATCCAGAAGTCGTATTTATGGAACCGGAAAAAATGAAAAAATATGGGATAGAGTCTGAACTAGCTAGAATTGATATCAAAAGTGGAGTCGCAGAGGTTATCGGGCATGCTTTTTGTTCTAATTATCAACCACACATGGGAAAGGCTTTATTATTAAGAGATTTTGCAGTTTTTTATCTAAACAAATTACTGGATAAGGCTAACGGAAGTTCCACTTAATTTTTACGACATCCTCAACTGATTTCTCAGAATTTTTTTACAATTCTAGATTTTTTCTTTCAGGACAAGGAACATAGTACAGATTAAAGAACTAACGTCTAAATTTTATTTCATAAAACTATGCCTAATCTGATAAATTAGGATTCAATTCAGAAAAAACTTTTAATTAGAAGAAGATTTTGGGTTTAAATATAGTAGATTTATAATATTGCCTTTGCCTTCAAAAGAGACTAACACATCCAGTCTATTAAAGCGTTTCCATCCTTTACCACCGTTTTGGTAATATTTTTCTTCATTTTCAAATCCTCTTTGAGTTTCCTTAAAATCAAAACCTTCTCCAGAATCTTCTATTTGGATTACAGTTCCGTTTATTCCTTTGAAACATTTTACTTTGAGTGGCAGTTTTGTGTTTTGCTTGTTACCATAAATAACAGAATTATCAAAAGCCGCTATTAATCCAACTGGTTTTTCGATGTTTGCTGTCCTGATTATTTTTGCTACATATTCATCAAAAAATTTTGTGAAATACCATACAGAAGAACCGGAATAGCAATATCCCTCTAATGAAGGCAAGCTAAAATCAATAGTTTCATCTAATTCAATAATTTTTATAAGCTCACCAACTGATTTCTCTACAATCATAAAAACAGTAAATCTTTTTGTTTTATAAATATCTTGTATTTTCAGGCACGTGTGAAAATCTCTACTAAATTCTTAAAAACACTTGTTTCTAAAATAGGTTTTCTATAAAAATTTGAATAACTGACATAAATTTAGTTAAAATTCTGACTTTTCTACATCAGCCGTTTAATCTAAACTTTCATTCATAGTCTTTATTAGATTCAGGTCAGGCAACGCAGATTAAGAGATTCGTTAATGCTCACTAGAATTCTCTTCCAGAACTTCCCTAAATTGCATAAGTTATTCATATCTTAATGCATCAACAGGTTTTAATTTAGATGCCCTGTATGCAGGAACATATCCTGAAACCATTCCTATAAGGAAAGATAATATTATTGTCAGGATTATAAGTATAGGATTTATCCTTATAGTTAACAAAGTGAAACCAAACTGTGATGAAATAAATCCAATGAGATAAGAAACTGTAATTCCTGTTATAATTCCTATTATTCCTCCCACTAAACCGAATAAGCCTGATTCAATAAGGAAAATCTGCATTATATCAGAATTCTTTGCTCCAATGGATTTCATTATGCCAATATCCCTGGTTCTTTCAAGCACAGATGTGAACATCGAATTCATTATGCCTATTGCTCCTACAAATATAGAAATTGCTGCTATTCCAACCAAGAAAAATTGCACAACTGCCAGAATTGAAGAAAGCTGCTCCAATATCTGTTCTGGAATGAAAACCTCAAAATTTTTGTTATTTCTTTCTTTCTCTAGTTTTATCTCTATATTTTTTCTTATCTTAGATATATCTAGGCCTTCCTGGACTTTTGCTGTTATTACTGAGATCCCTTCCTGCTCATTAAATATTTCACGTGCATCTTCTAATGTTATATAAATGCCTCTGTCAATATTCGGGATTCCAGCTTTTTCAAATATTCCTATGACCTTAAATTTTTCATCATTTATTGTTATGCTGTTCTTGAGGGAAACCTCTTTGCCAAAAGAATCCTCTGAAATTGCACTTCCAATAAGGGCAACTTTTGTTTCACCTTTCTTGAATATCCTGCCGTTTTCAGGAATAAGGCTAAGGTCATCTAATCCTGGATCAGAATTCTCAGAAGGATATCCTGCTACCAATACAAGTATTTCTTTATTGTTAAACTTGACTTTAGCATTCTTCAACAATACTGGAGAGACATATTCCAGGCCATTGACTTTTTCTACAATGTTTTTATCCTTATTTGTCAAGACATCTGTTTCTGTCGGAGGTCCTCTTATCCCTTTTGGTGTTACTCTTATTGTGTTTGTACCAAACTGCTCAAACTGCTCTTTTATAGCCAGCTCAAGACCCTGGCTTATAGTGATTAGCATTATTACTGAAGATATGCCTATTATTATCCCAATTATAGTAAGCCATGATCTTAATTTCCTATGCATCATAGAGCTCAGACTAATGCTGAAGATATCCTTAAACATCTTTAAGAGCCTCCACAGGTCTTAATTTAGATGCCCTGTATGCAGGAATCAGGCCTGATATTACCGCAAGAGATACTGCAAATCCTATTCC
>JAGVYY010000042.1 GCA_018303005.1 Candidatus Woesearchaeota archaeon | reverse complement strand
TGCCATATTCTTGAACCTTTATCAGAATTAATTCTTGTATCTGCTAATTCAGGCATAAATAATGCCCTGTAACCATTATCCTGTAAACTTTTTAATGCGATATCTGTTCTATCAGCATAAAATTCTTTTCCTTTTAAATACCTTGTTACAGGAACTTTTATTATTTCGTTTGACATTTTTTAAATCCCTTTATTTTCTAAATAATAGTCTAATAAATAGAATTATCAATAATAACAACACTATTATTCCCAATACCCAGAAAATTCTTCCATTTTCAATCCAGTTTCTTGCAAATGAATCAAATGTATTTGAAGACTGAAATACTGCTCCACCTGTTGTTCCTGTATCTGTTATAGATTGCGCCTGCTGGATATTTACACTTGCTGTTGCTGTTGACAATATATTGTTACCTTGCTTTAGATTTACTGTACCTGTGACTGTCCCTAACTGGGCTGTTGTTTTTATTGTTGGATAAATGAATATTGTTGATTCCTGGGCTGAATTTATTGTCTGCTGCTGAGAAGTACTATCTGCCCAGTTTCCAGTAGGAACAAATTCTACTGTATATGTCAATGCGGAATTTGTTGGGTTTGTTATTTTAACCGGGACAGATATTTGCCTTCCTTGGGTAGCTGAAAATGAACTTTGTAATAGTGTCATTGAACCTTGTCCTGTCTGATCTGATGATACGCCTGTACATTTAACTTCTAAACTTTTGAATTCGCTTCTGCTCTTTTTGCCATTATCATAAAAGACAATAGCTTCTATAGAGTATATACCATCTTTAACAGTTGAAGGTATTAGATAAGAGAAAGTTTTTCTTATCAAATTGTTGGTTTCATCAAACTCTGACAATGTGAATATGTCTGAAACTGCTTCCAGTCCAATATCAGAATTCAGAACTTTCACCTGGACACCTTCATCTTCTTTTGTGCCGACACTTTCCACATCTACAGTAAATCTTGCATTTGTACTACAGACTGCTTTTGAAGGTTCTATCAGGAATTTGTTTATTATGGCGTCTCTTGTTCTTCTTTTGAAGTCAACATCAACGCTGTCAAAGTTACAGTTTTCGTCTTCATTTCCATCTTCAAATGCTTTTATAAATATGACAAAATCGTTGCTTTCATCTAAATCTTCATCTGTAGGAAATTTAATAACTGCCTTGAAATCCTTGTCGTCTCCTTCATTTATTGTCACTGAATCTGTTTCAACAGATTCAATTTCATTATTTTTGTCCAGGTCATATAATATTGCCTCTATGGCAATATCTTTGTCATCTCCCCCTGTATTTTCTATATTCACCTTAATTTCTATTTCTTCTCCAGGATGTAGGTCATCACCACTATCTGGCTTGTCTATGTCAATCTTTAAATGACTCAGGGAAATAGATGAAATATCCTGCTTGTCATTCCTTCTTCCTTTTGAGCAAATATCCTGCTCTAAGACTATATTAAATGGTATTGCTGAATTAATGTTTTGATTTGTGCTTAAGGATATTGTTCCTGTATAAGTTGCTGTCTTTTGGTCTGATGGAACATCTACATCAATATTTACTGTTCGAGAAGCACCTTCATTAAGGCTAAATGACAATGGTGAGCTTTGGCTGTCAAACTTGATAATTATCTGATTATTTGTTGTATCATTAAAGATGCCTGTTAAGCTCATTATTATGTCTAATGGTACGCTTCCTGTATTTGATACTGTTAATGATGTAGCCTTGTCTAGGCCGTTTTGTGTTGGAAAGATTATGCTTCCCTGACTTGTGGTCATTGCTGCCTTGAAGAGTACCCTTGCAGTATAGGTCAACTCTGTCAGATTTGCTCCTGCTTCATTTACAGGTGTTATCTTTCCTGTGTAATCACCAAAAGAAGTTGATGGAATTGCCAGAGAAAATTGCACAGTATCAGTTATATTAGCTGAAATTATTTTTGTAGCTATTGTTGGTTTTGTTATAATTTTTGTGCTGTCTGTTGTTTTTGCTAGATTTTGCGTCAAAAATGTGAGTGTTGTTGAATTTCCATCTGTGTTATCTATATTAAAGCTTAATGTTATAGTTTCTCCTGGATAGCCTTCGACTGTAGCTGGATTTGTAAATGTTAATGCATCAACTTGCTTAAAACTGAAAGTTATTGCCAATAAAAATATTGTTACGAATAATATTTTATTATATTTCATTATAATACCCCCTAAAGTGTTATTATTTTAAAGTTAATATTACTTTATAAACCTTGTGGTGAAGAATTACTATTCTTAAATGTTTTTATTTTCTAGCAGAAGGGTGTAATTTTCTTATTATATTTGCAATCAATAACCCTAAAAAGATGCCTGCAACAACATCTGATAGATAATGCAAGCCCAGATATAATCTGGAAAACGCTATGAATATTGCCATAATTGCCCATATTATTTTCTCTTTTCCTGTTCTTAAGAATGGTATTATTGAAAATGCCACAATTGTATGACCACTTGGAAAAGAAGATACTAAGGATAGATTTGATTTGGTTATTAATGGGAGGAACATAATTCCTGGGCGAGATCTGTGGACAACGTATTTTAACATATACGCCAATATTGTTACTGATGGTACATTTACAAGATAAGGTTTTATAGTCTTATATTCTTTTTTTAAGATGAAATACAACAGAAAAAATGTAAAGATAACAAGGCCATTTATCCTATTAAAGTAAATAAAAAAAATGTTTAATGAAGATATCCTGTTTGATGCTATAAAAGATAAAACCTGTCTGTCAAATATTAATGAAAGCATCAAGAATAACACCAGTATTATGTAGAATGCCACAACTAACATGGCTGATTTTTTCATCTTGAGTTTCATTTTGATGTTTTATTCACGTTGTCCCTTAAATTTGTGACAAGCTTGCTGAAATCATTTATATCTATATTGCCACCACATGCATGATCATGACCGCCGCCTGAACCTTTAAGACCAATCAGTGATTTTTCCAAGATAGGGAGAACTTTTATTACCTCACTTCTTAAACTAAAATTGACCTTATCATCTTTTTGCCTTCCTACAAGAATAATCTTATCTTTATGGATGTAATTTAATTCATTTGCTATTTCACCTGTGAAACTCATGCTTTCTGATGAATAGGTAAATATCACCAGATTCTTGTCTGGTTTTATCTGTTTAGCCTTTAGTAATATTAAATCATATTTTTTCCATATCTTTTGGGCTTTTGAATAGATATATTTACCTGCCTCTGTTTCCTGGTTCAATATTTCATAAGGACTGTCTATTCTTGATAGCAAGCTAATACATTTATCAATTATTGAAGTATTATTTTTCAGTATAAGGAAGAATATCTTGGCTAATCTTCCTAATTCTGACTTAAACAATAGATCCTCTGTTTTATCATTTTCATTAGCCAGCCCGGGATATTTTTTTGTAAACTCCTTTAAAAAATCCGGTTTATGCCAATCTGCTATATTACCGATTGCCGCCAGCCAAATATCTTTCTTTACCAGCTTGTAACACCAATATGTTGTAGGTCTACTATCTGTCTTTTTTATCAGATGGGGATTAAAGCGATGCACACCTTTGATATCTAATGGAGGATGATGATCTATCCATATCATAGGGACATTTATCTTATCAGCAAATTCCTGAGTTAATACAGGCAAGTCAAGTATTAATATCAGATCAGGATAAAAATCTTTTATCTTGTCCAATAAATCAACAGTTACATACGGAGAACCCTTTAATACATAACCATTGGCCTTGTTAAATGCTCTCTTTATCAATAAGAATGAACATAAGCCGTCTGGATCATCATCAAATATTATTAATGGGTTTTCTGATTTATCTATAAACTTTCTAATCTGACTCAGTGATAGCATATGTTTTATAATAAAGAAGTAATTTATAAATCTAGTTTTTTCTTAAACCTCTTGCTTTCTTACCAGAGCTTGTTAATCCTCTAAATACCCTTCCTTTACTTGTCTCTAACCAAGCAGTTTTAGGGTCTTTGGATACCAAAATCCTGTCAACCAATATTATTTCGAAAAAGTGGTGTCTGCCATCTGAGACCAAGGGATAACTATTAAGGACTTCACAGTTAGGATATTTTTTATTTGCTCTCTCTTCTGCAATCCATTTAAAATTTTTATTAATAACTTTTTTCCTTCTTGAATGTTTGCTTCTTCTCCCGCCTGCTGGTCTTTCTCTCATCTTCCTGCTTTTAGGAACCCTGACTCTTACTACAACATAACCTTGTTTTGCTTTGTATCCTAGAGCATGAGCACGATCCAGTCTTGTTGGGTTATCGACGCGGACAACAACTTCAGAAGCTCTCCATTCAATCATTCTTTTTCTTAATGAAGGACCAATATTCTCTATCGGCTTTTTCCAGATTTTTCTGATATATTTGTACATTCCCATTTGTTTGAATCCATGATATTGCAGAAGGTATGATTTAAAAGGTTTTTGGAATATTTTAAAAGAATCTAATTATTTGTCTAAGCACCATAGTATAATTGATTTTTGTATATGTAACCTATTTTCGGCTTGATCAAAGATAATACTTTGCTTGCCATCAATAACATCCTTTGTTACTTCTTGCTCTCTTAATGCCGGCAGGCAGTGCATAAAGACAGCATCTTTTTTTGCATTCTTCATTATTTCACTTGTCACCTGATATGGTTTTAATATTTTTATTCTTCTGTTCTTTTGACTTTTAGAGATATGGTAACTCATCCATGAATCAGTATATATAATGTCAGAATTTTTTGCTGCTTCTGTAGGGTTATTAAAAACTATAGAACCTGTTTTTGTAACAGACTCCTTGTCAGGCATGAATTCTTTATTTGGAGGGCAAGCAATATGCATTTCAATTCCTAATTTTTTGCATGCATACATTAAAGAGTATGTAACATTGTTGTTTGCATCTCCGATATAAGTTAATTGCAGATTTGTCAATGTTTTTCTTTTTTCCATTATTGTTAACATGTCCCCTAGAACCTGGCATGGATGCTCTCTATTAGAAAGTGCATTTATAATCGGAACTGCTGAGTTTTCTGCCAATTTTATTATCTCTTCGTGCTCTGCTATCCTTGCTATTGCGATATTAACATATCTTGAGATTACATGACCGACATCTTCTATAGATTCTTTACCTGCTCCCCATGGTGAAAGAGCTGAATAATAATTTATTGCATGACCACCCATTTGTGTCATTGCTGTTTCAAAAGATAAAATTGTCCTTAGAGAAGGTTGTTCAAATATCATTAACATTGAATTTTCATACATTGCTTTTGAGAATTTTTCAGTATTTTTTTTAATGTAAAGTGCCTTTTCAATTAATTTTAGCATATCGTCTTTTCTTAAGTCTTCTAGTGAGAGTAAATGTCTCATCTTATCCTTTTGGATTTTAAAAATTCTGTTAACATTCTTTCTAGTTTATGTCCACCAACTTCCTTCAGTTCATAAGTTACTCTTGCCACTGGTTTGTTCAGTTTCACCATATTATAAAAATTAGAATAACTGCCAAAAATTATTGAATCTGCTTTAACCCTATTCAAAGTTTTTTCCAGATCCCTAAGTTGTTTTTTGTTATAGCCGTATGTTGGAACTATACTCAAATCCGGATATTTTTTATAGAGGCCTTTCAAAGCACCAACTGCATATTTTTTAGGGTTTACAATAGATTTTACTTTGTATTTCTTGGCCACAATATAAGAAACTGCATATTTTGGAGATATACCCCCATGTGTTATTGATGGGGCATCTTCTACAAGGACAACGTTCCTTCTACTGACCAGTTCTGGTTTATCAACAACTATACTTGATTCTCCTTTTATTATATTATGAGTTTTCTTTATTTTTGATAGATTTTCATATGTCTGTTTTATCTGGTCCTTGTCTGCAAGGTTAAACTTGTTTATTATTAATAAGTCTGCTATTCTAACGTTAATTTCTCCCGGATAGGAAAATATTCCTTCTGGTCTTATTGGGTCTATAACAGTTATATAAAGATCAGGTTTTATCAGAGAGATATCGTTATTCCCTGACTCAAAGACGATAACATCTGGATTTTCTTTCTCTGCCGCTTTGATAATTTTTTCGTAATCCACGCCTGAAAATATTGTTATGCCTTTTTCTATATAAGGAAAATATTCTTCTCTTTCTTCTAATGTTGTGTTGTATTTGTCTAAGTCACTTACTGTTGAAAATTTTTGGCATATCTGCTTTTTTAAATCGCCGTAAGGCATCGGATGTCTTATTGCTACTGCTTTGTATCCTTTTCTTGTTATTATGTCCAGAACCTTTCTGCATACAGTGCCTTTGCCTGCTCCTGTTCTTGTTGCACATACTGCAATTACTGGTTTTTTACTTTTGACCATTGTCTGATTAGGACCAAGAAGCTCAAAATTAGCACCCGCGGACAAGCTTATAGCAACTTTGTCCATTATCTGATCCCTGTTTACGTCACTATATGCAAAATAAACAGTGTGAATATTAAATTTTTTAATTAATTCTGGCAAATCTTTTTCATCATAAATTGGAATTCCTCTTTGGTAATATTTGCCTGCTAATTCCTTAGGATATTTTCTCCCTGCAATGTCCGGTATTTGAGCTGCTGTGAATGCAATGACTTTAAACTGGTGATAATCCCTGAAATGCATATTAAAATTGTGAAAATCTCTACCAGCTGCTCCCAGTATTATTACTCTTTTTTTTATAAATTTCTTCAATGATACTATCTTTACCACCTCTTTTGATATATTTATTATATTAATACGTTTCAACTATCAAATTTTTGATTCTATTAAAATGTCTTATTTTTTTAGTTAATATCTTTTCATTATATTGAATAGCAATTCCGGCTATCATTGAATCTTCTGGGTTTATCATTAAACCTGTTTTTTGTAGATCGTGATGTATTTCTGCTGCTGTATTTGCATCTTCATAATCAAACTCTAATATTTTTATTGTTGTAAAGAATTTTCTTATTATTCCTTTATCTTTTTCATTATTGTTAAAATTACCTTGTAGAACTTCAAAAGCATTTATTACTGTTGTTTTTATTTTTTCTGAGGATTGATTTAACTCTTCAGCTTTTCTAACAGCATCAGGCTCGTTTTTTAATAGGTTTATTATAAAATCTGAATCTAGTATCATTTTTTGAAAAGGTTATTAATTTTCTCCATTTTTTTCCTTGATAATTCTCTATTCTTTTTTATTGTCCCAAAAATCTTATCTGCTGATTCTTTTGATAATGTGCCTGCAAAATCAAGTAGATTTATTTTTTTGCCATATGTTCTAGTTATAGCTTCAGAAAAGCTTTCCTCTTTTTTCTTGAGCGTTTTAAGACTATTATAAGCATCCTCTGTAACTGTAATAGTTTTTGTTACCATAAACATATGTTTAAACATACGTGTATATAAATTCTTCTATTTTGCTTATTGTTGTCTTTAAAGCGATAACATATGTTTATATAGTGTCATAATTTCATAGTAGTATAACTTCTATGAAGAGGAATAGTCATATGATAAACAATTTATACAAAAAGTTTAGGAGATTTGGATTAGCATTATTAGCGTGTGGTTTATTAAATCCTGATGAAGATGCATTAGCACAGTCAAAAAAAGAGGAAATATCTCCGGCTAAATTTTCTTTAGATGTAAACTCAAAATATCTGTTGAGAGGAGTTCCTCTAAGTGACATGTTTGTTTTACAACCATCTTTAACATTAACCAAAGGTGGGATTACAAGTTCAGTTTTTGGTGTTATTGATCCAAATGGGAAAGATGCTAATGAAGCTGATATCTTAGTAGATTACACAAAAGCATTAAATAACAGATTAAATTTATCTGTTGGATATTCTTATA
>JAGVYY010000041.1 GCA_018303005.1 Candidatus Woesearchaeota archaeon | reverse complement strand
GTAACAAATATAATAATTCCATTACAGGCTTTACTAAATACAAAGCAATCATTACAGGAAATAAATTCAATATATAAATGGTTAACAGATGTAAATGCCTATATCTTTAGATTAAATTCTGAAGCAAGTAGAACTACAGAAAGTGTCGCGGGGATCAATGCCGGCTCTGATGGGGTCGGGTTCGACTGCGATGGGCGTATTGATGACTCGTATGCCTCGCTTGGGGTAAGCGTCACGCGCTCGAAATAATGCTTTAAACAAAATGACAACGCTAAAAGAAAAACTTGAAAGAAAAAAAAACAAAATTGGTTTAGTTGGAACAAGACTAAACTTTTCTCATCCAAAAAATGGACATGGCATTAGCGAGTATATAACACATGACTGGAAAGAAATTGTTATTGCAGTTAGAGAAAATTTAGATTTAGCTCCAGATGAAGAAACCAGAAGATATTTAAAAAAAGTAAACGTTCAAGATCCTTTAGAAACTGTAGCCACTGATTTACTATATCATGGTTGTGGTCATAGGGAATTACCTACAAATACAAGATTAGGCTGTCCATATATTATAAAATATCATGATTTAATATTAGATGGGATAGCAAAGGCATTAAAAGAAAAAGGCAAAGATGGAATTATTATTACTGGATCAGATGGATCTAAACAAGGCCTTGAAGGTTATGTAGCAAATGCATTTGAAGATGTTTTAGACAATGTAAATGCAAGAAGAAATACAAGGCATGCAGGGCAAATATTATTCTGGAACAATGAAGGCTTGGAAAATAACAAAAAATTTACAGATTTCTATGAAGCTTTTGTGAAAATAAATCTAAATTTATTCGGAAATGCAGAAGATAATACTTTACTTAAAAGATTTTATTCAAATAATGATAAAATACAAAAAGCTGTAAAAGAATTTAAAGATTATTTGAAAGGAAAATTAAGAGCAGGAAATTTAACAAGATTATATCAGAAAGATTCTTTATTTGAAAAACTATTTAATCCAGAAGATTGGAGAGAAATGGCTTACAGGTTTGCATTAGTTACAGCAGATTTGCTTGAGAACAAACCTAATATGAGGCTATGTTTTGGTGTTCCGGCAGATAGGCAGGGTTATTTTGATAAATTAATAAGATTGCCTGGAACACAGGAAGATTTAGCTTATGGAAGATATAAATCTGGAATAGGCCCTAGTGAACATACAGAGCCTTTATTGCAGTTGGATTCTTTATATAGAAAAATATCAAGAGCTATTCCGGTTAAAACCTCTGAATATGTAAAAGCAAGTGAAATTCCAGTAGCTTATTTTGGAAGGAGAAATCTAAAAGAAGATGAGATAATAAAGCCAAAAAGAATTAAAGGCATTGGTTTTGATGATGAAGGCAATTTAGCTTTAAAAGTCTCAAAACATGAAATACAACATCCAGCAACATATAAAGTAAATCCAAGAAATTTTCCAAATTTAAAAATAGCTTTATTAGACACTTCAGGATCAATGGCAAATTCTCCAGATAATAATTATAATGTTGGAGACACAAGATTTATTCCATGGGGTGATAATAGCAAATATCACTATGCATTAAAAGGCTTATATGGAATTGATAATTTCCTAGAAAAACAAGGAATTTCAGCATATGTCAAATCTGAGGTTATATCATTTGGTTCAAAGACATTAGGAACAGGTAAAAGACAATTAAGAAGTGAAGAAGAAAGAAGAGCTTTATTAAAAAAACCTTCTGGAGGCACAGTAATAAATCCAAAAGTTTTAGAAGATTCAGTAAATGAAAATTGTTTTCTTGTTTCTGTCTCAGACGGTGATATTGCTGATTGGGATCAAATTAAAGATAATTATAAAAAAATAGCAGAAAGAACTGATTATTGCCATATTCATATTGGGAGTAAAAATCAATTCACACAAGATTTAGAAAGCTGGGGTATAAAAGTAAATTATGTAAAAGGCAATGAAGATTTAAGCAGATTAATGTTAGATGCAACATCAAAATATTATAAAGGGTATTTACCAAAATGATCTCAAAAATAATAACAGGAAATAGAACTTCAGAAGATATTATAAGAGAGTATTTTGAAATACAGGAAAATGAAAAACCAGGAGAAACAGGATCTGGTAATTTAACAGTAGATTTCTCCTTAGAAGACCTAACCGGTTCTTATAGAATAACAGGAATACAATACAGGAATGGAATATATACAGTAAACCTCTTTAAAGAATTATTGCCATGTCAAACTCAAGATAAGCATGCAGAGCATAGAAAACAAGTTATAGCTAATAATACAAATGAATTTTATACACCATCATATCCGGAATTTCACTCTGTAATATCAACCCTGGAACAAAATAAGGACAACTCTCAATACAAGGATAAAATAGAAGAAGTAAGGCAATTTCTAAAGCAACAAATGTTAGATAGATGGCTAATGACATTAACAAGAATCCAGTATAACCCAAAAAACCAAAAAGATGAGGTAATTCATAATTACAATCAACAAGATTCATACAAAATAGAATTAGACTCATTTATGGGACCAGATGGCTACATTACAGATCAAAATGTAACAAATGTAATAATTCCATTACAGGCCTTACTAAACACAAAGCAATCATTACAGGAAATAAATTCGATATATAAATGGTTAACAGATGTAAATGCCTATATCTTTAGATTAATTTCTGAAGTAAGTAGAACTACAGAAACTGTCGCAAGGATCGTTGCCGGCTCTGATAGAGTCGGGTTCGACTGCGATGGGCATGTTAATCTCTCGTATGCCTCACTCGGGATACGCGCAAAAAAAATTCATGAATTTAGAGATTTAGAGAAGTTTAATTTTATTTGATTATTTTCCCTTATACTCAACGTAATGGCACTTTCCACAGTATAATCTATCTTTATGATCAGCCAAAAATGAATCTAGACCGCATTTAGGGCATGATTTCTTTCTTACAACAGTATTATTATCAATCTTATATTTTTTCCATTTTGCACTAGGTTTTTTATTCTTTACTTTTTTCTTTGGCATTTTTTACTCTTAATATTCTATCTTAGGTTATTTCTTATCCTCTTCTTTAGAATCTGTTTTTTTATCTTTTATCTTCTTCTTTCTGAATATCTCAATAGCAGTGAATACGTCTTTATTTTCATAGATGTATGCATTTATCTTAGAAACATTATCACCAAATTCAGTTTTGATATATCTGACAACAACAAGGTCCTCTGGAGATTTAAAATGTTCGCTTATAATTTTTTTGATCTCTATGCCACTCGGTGTCTTGGATTTGGCATGTTCCATGCTAACCTCTATCTCTTTTCTCTCCAGCAAAGGATTGTAAAACTGATTTAATGTTTTCATTTTAGGTCTTTATTACATATTCTCCATTTACTTTAATTCCGATTTTCTTAGCAATTTCTGATTTTTCATTGTTCAGTATGTATATCTTTCCCTTCCAATGCTCTGTAAAATCGCTTTGGTTACAGATTTTGCAGGCATCTTTTTCAACAAAAATTTTGCATTTTCTGCATACTTTTCTTGTCATTTTATTTCTTACCTTTCTCTTTTATATTTTCTTTAGAGAGATCTTTCTCTTTCTTCTTTAGGTCATCTTCAATCCATTTAAGATTTCCTAGGCAAGTTTGTCTCATAGTCAAACCGATTTTAGGGTCATTGACATTCTTGTAGCTTATAGCTATTATTCTTGCCCTGCAGCTATCCTTTGTCTTCAATATTCTCTTGCTCTCTTTTCCAGACAGCAATCCTGATCTGTTAAAACTTACAAAATCATCCATTGTCTGGCTTATGTGAATCATCCCATCTATTGGTCCTATATGGAGAAAAGCACCGAAATCAGTAATATCACTTATATTGCCTAAGACAACTTCCTGCAGCTCAGGCTTGAAAGTAAGAACCTTGAAAATAGTATCATAATAAGCAGCACCATCATCAGGAATTATGATGCCTTCTCCTATCTTGACAACACTTGATATCGCTATTATAATCCCAAAATCTTTGCTGATGTAGTTTTCATACTGATTAGACAGTTCTTTTAATATTGCTATTTTGACATCACCACCGAATAAACTCGGAGGCACTCTGATGTGACTCTTCAGTTCTACTTCATAAAACATTTTTTCTTTGCCTTCAGTTCGTTAATATCAGGTATTTTTTTTGCTTTATTGTTATTATCCTGCTGTTTTTAAGTCTTTTTTTTAAATCCATGTCCTGGGTTGCTATTATTATATCCTTATCTCCCCCAGCTAGTTTTGTTAATATATCATCCACAATTCCCTTCTCAGATGGCTTTATAATATTTACGTTTTTTTTCTCTATTAAATCTAAAGCCAGTTTTCCATTGGGCTTGTTCTTTAATTCATGCAAAGTCTTGTCTATCACCGAGATCTTGTGATTAAAGATGCATATTCTCTCTAATTCTAAAAATATGTCTATTCTAAATTTTATTGCAGTTAGAATAAAGCTTGTGTCTAGGATTATATTATACATTTTATTGAATGATTAAGAACAGATTATAATACACTTATAAAACTGACGAATGTGGGTGTTGTTAAATCTTAGGGACTTTTAGCCATATTTCTATCTCCTGTTAATTGCGGGACTTCTAACGATTTAATTAACATTGTTTCCCATTTATTTCCTTGAACTTCTATACCACATCTTTCAGCAGGGGTTAATTTATCCTTAACTCCTTTTCTCACAAAATTATGAAATACCTTAAATCCATCAGCGTAAGTTTGAGTTTCATTTATTCCTCTTCTAACTTTTTGAAATTCCTTTTGATGAGTATGGTGGTTTTCTATCGCATTGTTGTTTATCTGTCTTCTTCTTCCTAAAATAGAAGTATGTTTAACTTTTCTCTCGTTTCCCCAATTACGAAATGTTTTACGAATGCCGTCTTGATAGCTTGGTAATTTATCCGTAATGATTTGGTAAGGTATTTTTCCATTTTGTTTATATGCTTCTGTCATAACCTCTTGAGCTTCTTTGCTTCCCCTCTTATGTCCTGTAAGGTGTGAAGCCAATAAAAACTTAGTTTCTTTATCCATAACATTCCATTGATACTCATAATCAGCACCTCTCTTTCTGTTGCCTTTTTTCGTTCTTACCATTGTTTCGTCAGCATTCCAAATATTTCCAACATTCTTAGGTTGTAGAGTTTTAGCGTATTTCTCCATTGTTTCGCTAAACTTCAAAACCCAATTTCTTATAGTGATATGAGAAAGTGATAAGCCATAAAAGTCTTTGAATTGTGCTGAAATATCACGATAGCTCAAACCCCTATAAAAACAATCCATAGCTAAACACACTAATTTAGCGTTTCCTTTTATCTTTGGAATAGCAGATAAAACAAATCTGTGTTTACAATCCTTACAGCTAAATCTTTGCTTTTCTCCTAATTGAGTTAATCTTATACCTCTCTTAATCAAATTAGAAGATTTACAGCAAGGGCATAAATCCCTTTGTGGTTGCTCTATCATTAACTCAATATCTCGTTTTATTGGTGTTGCTTCAATTTCGTAAACATTCTTTAGTTTTTCAAATAACAAAATAGCTTTGATGTGCTTGCAGTAAAGCCCGTTACCCTTACATCTTCTTTCAAAATCTTGACACTCACAAGAATAACTATCAATATGAGTAACCCTGTATTTCTTAGTGCTATCAAATTGAGAAGGAACAAGATAAGTAAACTCGTCTATCTGTGAAGGGTTGCCATTCTGTAAAATAGCTTTTGCTCTTTGCTCTCTATTTTCTGATTGTTGTCTTATTGTTTGCATACTATATGGTACCATACTAACTATTTAAACTTTATGGTACCACTAAATATATGCTGAAATGGTACCACAATATTTATATATAAATGGTACCACAATAACTTAATGAAGCTCCAAAAACAAGTAGCTTATAATATAAAAGGCAAAGATTATTATAAATATGTAATCAATATTCCCCCAAATAGAATTGAGAAACTTGGTTGGAAGGAAGGAATAGAACTAATTGAGGAACTTAAAGGAAACTCTTTATTAATTAAATCTTTAAAAAAAGAAGATATAAAGAGAACTCCAGAAGAGGTATTATATGAGCAGTTTAAGAACTCCGTTAAGAGTCTTTTAGATAGATATACTATTAACGGACTAAAATGGACACAAATTAGAAATATGCTTAACTACCCTCAGGTTGTTCCTAATAATAAATGGGTTAGAAATCTTGAAAAAGACATCGGGCTTATTAGAATAAAAAGAGGCAAGGAAATGATTTGGAGATTAGAAAATGATACAATTTATACGATAGGATATGAAGGACTAAAAATAGAAGATTTTGTGAAAAAACTCAAAAGTACGAATATCCAACAATTAATAGATGTAAGGGAAATACCTTTAAGTCGTAAAAATGGATTTTCTAAAACCATACTTCAGCAAAAATTAAGGGATGCAAGTATATTTTATAAACACTATCCAGAACTTGGTTCGCCTAAAAGAATAAGACATCAATTACACACAGACTTAAATTATGAGTTATTTTTTAGAGAATACAAAGAAGTAGTAAAAGATGATGAAGTACAACAAAAGATAAAAGAAGTTGAAAAAGATTCAAAGATGAAGAAAACAGTTTTATTATGTTTTGAAAGAGATTATAAGACCTGCCATAGAAGCATAATTGCAGAGGAATTAGTTAATCAAGGTTGGAAGGTAAACCATTTATAATATGGAAGAACAATCTTTCTGGTTAAAAGATATGATTGTCTTAGGTCATGGAGCTCCAAACGAAGTTAGAAAAATTAAAGGGGCACAAGGTAGATGTGCTTGTATATGGTCAGAGAAAACTGGATATTGTAGAATAAACCCTATTCCACATGGTTATCTTTATGATTGGGAAATAATTGATGTTGAGGTGAGAAAACCAAGTAATGACGGTAGAGAGAATACTTTTATCATTTATAATTATGAGAATGATTGGAGCAAAATGTATTTACATATTAAAGTACATAAAGATGAGAAAGGCAATAGAATGAAATTAGGTAGAAAAGATGCAGTTGCTCTAATAAGAAAATTGGCTACTGATAGTTTTTCTAAAGTTAGAGATGTTAAAAGGAGTTTTGGAATAATAAAACCCTCACGAATAAGTGGATTTTTAGAGAAAAATTTAGATAACTCTGTTCAGCAAACTACACTTTTTGATTTTGATAACTTGGTTATGAATCAAAAAGATTACAAATGGATTCCTTGCATACATTATACTTGCTCTGAACCATGTATATCTAAACATCCGCATAAATCAAAAATTGTTGAATGGGGATGTTATCAATGGATGATTAAAGACCCAAATAATGAAGCACATTGTAAAAAAGTATTTGATAATCTAAGAATAAATCAAGAAGGTTGGGAGCACTATCTTTTAATAGGAAATATACGAACATATCCAAAAACATATATCATAGTTAAAGTTATTAGATTTAAAAATAAAGAGATTTAAGATTTTTCTATAATTTCTTTTTCTTTAATAGTTATTCCATATAATTTGTAGATTTTTTCATTAATTTCACATTCTAAATCTTTAATCTGTTGTTCTGATTTATTTTCTTTACAAAATAATAGCTCTTTTGTTTCTTACACTATGCTCAAAATCCATATTTTCACTAACATCATAACCTAAGAGTTGTAGTATGGGAATTATTATCTTTAATTTGACATTCTCTTCAACACCAGCTTTTTTCCCATAAGTTATCAAGTTTAAATCTATATTTTGTAACTTTAATATCGCTTCTCGGCTCATACACAAAAATCTATAAGACATTATATAAAAACTTACCTAAAAGTCCCTTCACTTAACACCCTAAGAC
>JAGVYY010000031.1 GCA_018303005.1 Candidatus Woesearchaeota archaeon | reverse complement strand
GTGAGGCTAAAACCATCTATATTTTTATATAGGGATCTTGATTATCTGACTGGAACTTATATAGAAGCTTCTGTAGCAAATAATTTTAAACTTGGAAAAATAAATCTAGAAGAAAAATTAATTTTAGCTTATAATCATAATTATTTTATTGATAATTCAGGATTTAGCCATATTAATGCTTCCTTAAGTTTACCATTAAAGATATGTAATGGAGCAGTATTATCTGGAAAAGTTAGCTATCTAAAAGCCTTAAATCATTATCATATCAAAGACCTGGGCAAAGACCTGAATGATAAGCTTGTTTATGGTTTGGGTATTAATTTGGAGTTATAACATTACTTTACAATCAAAGTTCCTGTTTTTCCTTTTAAAGCTTTTAATGCATTTTCTGGGCTTGTTATTATAACTTTTTTCCCTTTTCCGCTTTTTATAAAATCAATTGCAGCTTCTATCTTCGGCCCCATATTTCCAGGAGGGAATTGTCCTTGTTTCATGTAATACTCTGCAGTTTTTATATTTAGCTTGTCTAAGTATTTTTGGTTTTTCTTTCTGAAGTTTATGGGAACTTTATGTACGCCTGTTAATATCAGCATAATGTCTACTTTGATTGATTTAGCCAAGCAAGAGCTTGCCAAGTCCTTGTCGATGACAGCTTCAACACCTTTTAGATTTCCTTTTTTGTCTTTTATTACTGGAATTCCACCGCCACCTGCTGCAATTACAATACTATCTTGTTTTAATAAATCTTTAATTGAATCCGCCTCTAGAATCTTTATTGGTTTTGGAGACGAAACAACCCTTCTATAGCCTCTTCCTTGGTCTTCCTTAATCTTCATTCCCCTCTTAATCAGTTCAAAAGTCTGTTTTTTTGTGTAAAACGGGCCAATAAACTTTGTTGGATCTTTGAAAGCTGTATCATTTTTGTTAACCAATGTTTGGGTCAATATTGTTGTTATATGCTTATCTATTCTATGTTTTCTTAATCTATTCAATAACTGTTCTTCTAAAGGATAACCAATCAAACCTTGGGATTCTGCTCCTAAAATATCTAAAGGCATTGGTGGGACTTTTCTTCTGGCAAGTTCATTTTGTAGAAGAATGAATCCTATCTCTGATCCATTCCCATGAGTAATAATTACTTTGTTATTTTTTATTATTGGAATTAAATTCTCACAGATAATCTTAATATTCTTAATTAGATTAGAGTAAGTTTCTTCTTCCCCTTTTTTTATGATAGCATTTCCGCCTAAAGCAATTAAAACAGTTTTTCTTTTCATAGTAAATATTTTAATATTTTTTTATGATCTTGTTTGATGTTTTCAACATCTTTTCCTTTCTGTGTTATTCACCTTAAATTTTTTTGTTAATTTTTGTTTTCTTTTAGTAAGCCTTGATGCTCCTTGATATTCATTATCTTTTCCAAGAGCTTTTCTAATATTTTCTCCATGATATCCCTTTGTAATGTAGAAATCTTCAATCTGTTGCAATGATTTTCGTTTCATCCTAATAATTTATAGGCTTCTTCAGCAGCTCCTCAAAAAGCAATATTGCATTCCTTATGTCCTCTGCATGTGCTATGCCCATTGCACTATGTATATTTCTTATAGCTACTGATATCACAGCAGCAGGCACCCCTCCTTTTGAAATGCTTATAGTCATCGCATCAGTAGTTCCGATATCATTTATGTCATATTGTATTGCTATACTTTTCTGTTTTGCTACTTCTTTAATCCACTTGTTTAGCTTCTTATCTGAAACAGATTCAGCATCTTTTATTGTCAAGCAAGGACCCTTTCCGATGCTTATTGTTGGCTCAGGCTTCATATCGTCAGAGCTTGTTGCTTCTGCTACGATTGCATAGTCAGGATTTATTTCATATGCTGATGTCTTTGCACCATAAAGCCCTATCTCTTCCTGCACGGTAAAAACAAAAAATACCTCAGATTTGAATTTATGAGACTTCTTTATCAGCTCTGTCAGTATATAGCATCCTATTCTGTCATCCAATGCCTTGCCTGCAATTATGTCTTTTTTTCCTAGATTGAAATTGTGTCTGAATCCGAGAGAAATGTTAGACCCAATCTCAACACCTGCCTTTTCCAATTCAGCCTTGTCAAGACCAGTGTCAATAAATAGATCTGTCATTTCAGGCAATCTGTTCATTAATGCATCATTGCTTATCTCATTCAAAGTTATAAAACCATTGATAAAACCATTTTTCTTTAGAACATGCACTCTCTGCCCCAACAACGTCAATGGTTCAATTCCTCCAAGACTTGAAAAGTAAATCCTTCCTTTTTGGTCGATGCTTTTTATTATCAGACCTATCTCATCCATATGGGCAGCGAGCATTATTTTTGGCGCTTTGCCTTTTTTATGCGCTATTAAATTTCCTAATTTGTCAACCTTGACATCCGAGACATACTTCCTTACTTCTCTTTTCAGAATTTCTCGCACGTCTTCTTCAGAACCAGAGATTCCTGATGCATTCATCAATTTATGTAATAGATGCAATAAAATCACCTCTCATTGTATATAAAACAATTAAACTTATATATAAACTCTTCTAAGATTCCTCTCATGAAAGCCATTATTAAAAAAGGTTTTGACCGAGGATATTTTTTGGATGTAATAAAACATGTAAATATGATAACCAAGATACCCAATAATGTTGTGTTCTACATAATACATAATAAGAGCGACTGTATCTCTGCAATAAACAAGCTTACTGCAGAATCAAAGAAAGAATTCATTAACCTGTGTAAGAAAGAAGTCTCTTTTTCCTATGTACATGACAATATTAATTACATCATAATAGATCTAAAAAATGAAGATTATCTTCTTTATGACAGGGATGCTCTCACGGGCCTTATATTACATGAATTAATGCATATAAAAACCCCTGATTATTTTGATAAGAGAATGATATCAGATTTAAAAAAAGTCATTTATATAAACATTAAAAAAAGCAGAGTTAAAAAAAAGGATTCTAATGTGATATTTGACATAATGAAGCATTCTATGATGCTGCTAAAGGATTTATATGTCAATGAAAGACTTATGCAGATGGATCTTGGAAATTATCTTATGAGATATTATTATCAGTATTTTTCGAAAAAAAGAGATCTGGGTGCCTTATTCAAAAATAAGGACATTAAAAACAGCAGGTTCATAGATGATGTCCTTAAGATCCAACTTTCTTTGTTCACTGCTATCTGGCCTGCTGAAAAATTCGAGATTTATAATTATGACTTATTTTTGAAGTATATTGAAGATAATTCCAACATAAAGATTAAAAAACTTGACGGCATGTTCAGCAACTTGAAAAAGATATACTTCAAAGACTATGGCAGCAAAAAATTCAATACTATGTTCTTCCAGGAAATACTCAATATCACTGGAAGAAGACTAAGATAATCACTTCCTTGCGTAATCAACTAATGATTTAATAGATTTCACTGCGTTCTCTGGAAAAGTAAATGTTGGCACACCGTTTTCTTCTAATGAATCCTTCAATACCTGCGTGAAGTTTCCTCCCGTGCATACCACAATTATCGGTTTTTTCTTTATATCGTTTAACTCTGTTATTACATCAACGATATCTACTGTGACTAAAGGTGTTTGGAGCAAGGCAATCACCAATATAATGTCTATGTTACTGTCATTCATACATGTTTCAATTGCCAGCTTATATCTTTCTGTATTAGCATCTCCTAAAAGATCAAGTGGATTATGTATCTGGGCTATTGGTGGAAAATTTTTCTTTAATATCTTTTTACTTGAATCAGAGAGCTCTGCCAAAACCAGATCATTCTTTATTATGGAATCAGTAGTTATTATGCCAAAACCACCACCATTTGTTATTACCTGAATTCTTCGGCCTTTCGGTTTTATGGAATTTTCAAGTAATTTGCTATAATCAAATATTTCTTCCATTGTTGAAACCTGTATGATACCTGTCTGCTTAAATACACCTTTGTATATTGCTGCGTCTCCTGCCAAAGATCCTGTATGACTTATAGTTGCTGTATTGCTTTCTTCTGTAATCCCCCCTTTAAGCACAAGCACTGGTTTCTTCCTTGTTGCTTTTTTTGCAGTTTCTATGAATTTCTTTCCGTCAACAACACCTTCAATGTACATACAAATAACTTTTGTCTGCTTATCATTAATCAGGTAATCCATCAAGTCAGATTCATCAATTTGAGTTGCATTGCCGTAACTTATAAACTTTGAAAAGCCATAATCATTCTTTGCAGCCAAATCTAATATTGTTGAGCCTACTGCACCAGATTGTGAAATAAAAGATATCCCTCCTTTAGGTGGTCTCTTCAATCTGAATCTTGGCAGGAATAATGTATCAACATTTGTGTAAGTGTCCAGCACTCCAAGACAATTTACCCCGATCATATCTATCTTGTTCTGAATTAAGAAGTTCCTAATCTTGTTTTCTAACTGATAGTTTCCTATTTCTTTAAAGCCTGAGGTTACAATAATAATATTTTTGACTCTTTTTTTGTTACAATCCTCTAGCACTTGAAAGACCAAATCTACCGGCACTGCTATTACTGCCAGATCAATCTCATTTTTTATATCATAAATTTTCTTATATGACTTATACCCAAGAATCTCTTTTGTGTTTGGATTTATAATAAATATATCTCCTTTATATCCTGAATCTATTAAATTTCTAAATATCACATGGCCTACCTTACTTGGATTCTGAGAAACTCCTACTATTGCAATAGATTTTGCTTTAAAGAATTTGTCAAGATTCATTTATGCTTATTAACCTCTTTTTATTTTTTAATTCTTTTTTTGAAAATACGGCCACTAATATCACTATTACTAATGTACTTAATAAAACAGATGGTGCAAATAGAGAAAGAGGAATTTCATCTGTAAAAATCCCCAATTGTTTCGCAACCAATAATATAACCAAGCTTTCAACATCTATTGAAAGCATTGAGGAACTTACTACTCCTATCGTTTTAATTTTATATTTTTTCATAAACAAATACATTAAGAAAAACCTTATGGCTGTGTATGAAACAAAAATAAGAAATATCAGAAGAATATTTTGTATTATATAATTAACATCAATCTCTAAACCAAACCATACGAAGAATAATGGAATAAACAAACCAAATGAAATTGATTTTATTTTTTGTGAGAATGTGGTTGTCTCGCTAAAAGGCATTTTTGCAATTAAAACTCCGGCTATAAAAGCACCTAAAACACTTGAAAAACCAATCTTATCACTTAAATAAGCCAATGCAAGTACCAATATTAAAGATAAAGATAATTCAGCTTCTTCTATGTGAAGTTTCATCACAAATTGAGATATTTTAGTCAGGAAATAAATGAGGCCTATTATAATTCCGACAAATAATAAAATTCCTACAATCTTAGTTAATATGTCAAAAAAACTTGGCTTAAAGAATATAGTAACTATTGTGAATAAGAATAAGCCAAGAATGATATTTATTATTGCCGACCTAATTATTAGTTTTCCAATTGGTAAATTAATAAGCCCATTTGATATAAATACTTTGGCTGGAACTCCAATATCAATAATAGCAAATGCAATCCCCAAGACAATGGCCTGCACAATACTGAATTCAATTCCAAAATACCTTAAAACATAATAAAATAATAGACTCATTAAAATAGATGTTACAAAAAGCAATGTAATCCCTATGTGAAACGCCTTTTTTTCTTCTAGCATTTCTTGAATATCACTCTGCTTTAATCCTGCGATAAATAAAATAAGAATTGAGCCTAATAAAGCAAAGGGTTCTATTTTTTCAGCATCAACAAGATTTAATAAATATGAACCCAAAATAACACCTGTCAATAATTCACCAATAGAACTGTCTAAACCTATCTTCTGAAATAAACCACCCATTAATTTTGCTACCACTAATACCACTAATAAGACTAATAATACATTCTCAATCATTTTTGGTTTTGTTTATATTCCTTAATAGTATACCTTGTGTTATTACTCCTACAACTTTATTTTTTTTATTTAAAACCGGGATTTCATTAACTTCAGCACCTGCGAATTTTAATGATGTGGCTAAAATACCATCATCTTCATAACATGTAACATCATGTTTGCGCATAATTTCCTTAGCATTATTTGCAAAAAACTTTTTTTCAAGATCAAAAGATAAACTTATACCGATATCTTCATACTTTTCATTTGGTATCATCATATAGAATAAATCATCCTCATGAATGTCTCCTAAAAATTTTTTGTTTTTATCCACAATAAGAAAAATTTTTGTTTTTGGATATTTTTTTACAATTGAAAGAATTTGTTTTTTAGTAGAACCTATTGGGATAAATACTGGTTTCTCCATTACTTCTTTTACTTTCATTTTACCTCTCTTTTTAATTTAAGTAGTCTTATTGAATTTAAATATCTTTTGCAACATAAGAAAGTATAAAAAACTTGTCTATATTTAGTTTATTTATGATAGGCATGGCCAGTAAGAAGGTATTAAATGGCAAGCTAGTAACAGTTCTGATAGATTACCATGATATGATAAGAAAGATTCGGATCTCTGGTGATTTTTTCATACATCCTGAAGAATCAATAAATGAAATTGAGGAATTCCTTGTTGGCCTGGATGTTAGATTAGAGAAAGAAGTTATAGAATACAAACTTAGGAACTTCATTAGGATGAGGGATATAAAACTGATCGGTTTTGATGAAGAAGACCTGACAAATGTCATAAAAGAGGCTGTAAAATGAAATGGAGAGTTATAAAACTAGAAATGCATGATCCTTACATGAATCTTGCCCTTGATGAAACCCTGACTGAGTTTGTTGGTAAAGAATTTGTAAAACCAACAATCAGGTTTTATGGATGGAAAAATAGTGCCGTTATAATAGGCTACTTCCAAAAAATGAAGGATGAGGTCAATCTTGAAAACTGTAAAAAGAATGGTATTGAATTTGTAAGGAGAATCTCTGGCGGAGGAGCGGTTTATCAGGATAATGATGGAGGTCTGACATATAGTGTAGCTGTGCCAAAGAAGTATTTTGAGAATGACATAAGCAAATGCTACCGGATAGTTGGTGACTGGATTATAGACAGCCTGAACAATTTAGGAATCAAAGGGGAATTTAAGCCCATCAATGACATAACTGCAAACAACAAGAAAATATCCGGTAATGCCTTAAGTATAAAAAATGATTGTATCCTGGTGCATGGGACTTTATTGTACGATCTTAATGTCGAGAAGATGTTCTCTTTTCTGAATGTCGCAAAAGAAAAGATTTCTGATAAGTTTATCAGCAATGTTAAGGAAAGGGTTACATGTGTCAAAGATCTTACAGATGTAAGTAAGAATGATGTTGTTAATGCTTTGATTCATGGTTTTACAAAAAATAAAGAATTTGATTTTGGAGAATGGGAGATCATGGAATTAAAAAGAGCTGAATTTCTGTCAAAAAATAAATTCAAGAAGGATGAATGGAAATTTATGAGATAATGTTCTCTGTTTAATTTGATTATAATGTTTTTCTTTTATTTATCCCTTTAATTATTTTATTCCGATAATTGAATGTATCACCCCATATTGAATAATCAGAACCTATTGGATAAGCTTTTCCATCTATTTCTATAAAACCATCAAATAAATTAAATAATTGAGCTCTGACATCTGGAACACTATTTGTTAATTCATCTACGGCAATTAAATGATAACCCACCTTATCTGTTAATTCTTTAAATTTTACATTTGATGTAGTAATTTGTTGATGTTCTTTTATAGCTCTTAAGAATTCAGGATTTATCTGCTGGAATAATTCTCTTGTATCCATGTCATTTCTTCCTAGAATAAATAAAGATTTGTCTCCGAAATAATGCATAACGTCCCTTACTATTTGTGTTTTGCCAGATATCCTGTATCACCTTGTAAAAATGTATTTAACCTGCCTCTTAAAGCATCATCTATCATATCATGCATATAAACAGGCATACCATTAAGATTAGCTAATTCGGTTCTATTCTTATAAACTATAGGTCTAAATGCCATCTTTAAACTCCTTAATAACATTAATCTTAACCTCTACAATAGTTTTTGGTCTTAATTCTTCTTTAAGAAAGGAAGGTATAACTATTACAGATTGGGTTCCATGTTTTGCTATTTTTTTGTTATCGTAAAAATTTTTAACATTTTTGTATTAAGTTCATGTATAAACTACTACTAAATTATGGTAATAAATAGTATATAAAACTTTCTATTTTTATTATTCTTAAGTAGTCATTATATTGTGATTGTTCTAATTTATAATAATTCTATAATAATGTAAAAAATGTACAATCTATTTGTTATAATTATGGAATAGTAGAATACATTTATATAAGATTTTTGTGATTATCTTTGCATGAAGAAAATATATGCTGAATACCAGGCAGAGAATTTTTTGATCAAGCATGGAATTCCTGTATCTAAAAGATTCTTGACACATTCTTATGATGAACTGATGAAAGTTGCCAAAACCATGAGATTTCCTATTGACCTGAAGATAATCTCTATTGATGTGATACATAAAAGCGATATTGGTGGGGTAAGGATATGCTATGATTATGAAGACATCCCTAAAGAATATGAAGAAATAATGAAGATTATAAAAAAATTAAAAATTAAGAATATTGAAGGCATACTTACACAGGAATATATATATGGCAAAGAACTGCTGATTGGAATTAAAAAAGATTGCACTTTTGGGCATGTTATTGGCTTTGGATTTGGTGGCATATTCACTGAAGTTCTGAAAGATGTAACCTTCAGAGTCTGCCCGATTACAGAGAAAGATGCACAAGAAATGATTGACGAATTAAGGACGAAAAAAATATTATATGGTGTAAGAGGGCAAAAGCCTGTAAACTTTAGGTTTCTTAAGAACATACTTGTTAAAATATCTAAGATACCTATGATAAATGATAATCTTACTGAAATGGATATTAATCCTATTATAATAAATGACATCAGCGGAAAAGTTGTTGATGCAAGGATTGTCTTTGAAGAATAGTCATATCGCTGTTATTCTTTATTAATATCTATTAAACAGTAATCTAATTATCAATATCAAAAATGCCTAAGGAAACTGCCTTTTATTTGTAGTTTAGAATTATAAACTATAATCAATCATCACAGGTCTTCGGAGGATTCTTTATTAATTCTTTTAATAATTGTATTGCATTGGTTATGTCTTTCTTATGAGCAATACCTATCGTAGAATGCAGATTTCTCACTGGAATGCATATTACCGTCGATGCGACCCCTTCCTTTGACGCTGCTATGTTCACAGCATCTGTTGCGCCGAAGTCTGAAACATCATATTGTATCGGGATATTCTTTTTTTTTGCTATTTTCTCTAAATGATTGTTTAAACATCTGCTTGAAACCATGTCAGCATCTTTTATTGTCAGACAAGGACCTTTTCCAAGAATTATTGTTGGATGACTTGACATATCATCTGCATTAGTCACATCAACAGCAACTGCCCAATCCGGATTTATCCTATATGCTGACGTCTTTGCACCATAAAGCCCTATCTCTTCCTGCACTGTAAAAACAAAAAAGACCTCATTTCTTAAATTTTCCAGCTGTTTTATCAACTCTACCAAGATGTAGCAGCCTATTCGATCATCCAATGCCTTGCCTGCAATCAGATTTTTATTTCCCAGGTAAGGGTTTAACTTATGTTCCAGAATCAAATAATTACCGGGTCTTATGCCTAGTTTAATCAAATGTTTTTTTGACAAACCTGTGTCTACAAACAAATCTTCAATCTTTGGTAATCTCTGGACTGAAAAATCATTGCTTAGCTCTTCTGTTGTTATTACACCATGGATTTTACTTTTTTTTGCAATTAAATACACTGAATGGCCTATCAGGACCAGTGGGTTTATGCCACCGATATTTGAAAAGTATATTCTTCCTCTTTCATCAATGCTCTTGGTCATCAGGCCTATTTCATCCATATGGGCAGCTATCATTAATTTTGGTTCTTTGCCTTTTTTATGGGCAATAAGGTTGCCAAGCTTGTCTGTCATTAAATCATCAACATATGGTTTTATTTCTTTTGAGATTATGTTTCTTATGATACCCTCATTTCCAGAAGTCCCAAATGATTCTATTAATCTGAACAGCAGTTGCATTATTCCCTCTTTTTAATGTCAATCAATTTCTTATGTTTATATTCCTTTCTCTATAGGTATTTAAACTTTTATTTTATGAAAAGATAATTCATTTTTATATCTTATACCTCTTTAATTCTTATACCAAAAAACATTATTACCCTGTTATTAACCCTATTATAGCACCTAACAATTTATCCTCCTGCCTTTTTTGTATGGTTTTCCTTGGTTTTTCCATTCATTTCTTATTAGATATTACCCAGATATTATTCTATAAAGAAATTCTTATCTATACTTTCTAGAATTATGCTTATTTCTTTTTGAACAAATCTCTGGCGTCATTAAGCGATTTCTCTAACTCTCTCTCTATAGCTTCATCCTTCGGGCTTGGTCTATAGCTTCTTCGCTGTTCTGTTGGCATTTCCCTGCTTGTTTCTGATTCTCTCTTTTGTTCTAAGAAAAAATTATCCTCGTTAATATCTGGCTTTTTTGAAAATTTTTTGTATAAAAATATTCCAATGCCTGCGAATATAATTATTGCTAAAGGAATTATGATCTTCAAGATGGAAGAACCATTTCCCGTATCAGAGGTATCTCCTTCTGTACCAGAAGTATCTCCTTCTATTGTGGTTGAAGTGGTTAATAATGGTTCTTGTATTGTGGTTGATGATGTTACTTGCTGCACTTCTTTACAAGTCCCTTGGTTACAAATGCCTGGATAGCAATCATAATCTGTCACACACTGTACAACAGATTGTGTTTTATTGTTCTGTGTCTGATTTGTATATGCATCTTCAGGAGGAATATCTGTCGAGCCTGGATTAAATGTAGACTGATCATTTAAACCGAGATAAATGGCTGCTGCTGTATCTTTCATATTTCCGTTGTTAAAAGACCCTTTGTTTTCTCCTGTTGATATCTGCTGTAATTTTAACCATTCAATTGAGTCGCTTACCAATACTGAATTTCCTGTACTTTTTAAAGAATCAATTACGAATGAAGTCGTAAATACATCATCCCAATATTTCTCCTTGTTTTTTCCTTCTGTCAATAAACCAACATATTTTTGATTGCCTTTGTTGAGCTCATTAAGTATTGCATAATGAATGTTTGTTTGTGCATTGTCCTCTAAAAAGGGCATTGTATCTATCTTTCCTGTTGTCTTGTAGATAACCCATGATGTTAAGAATGATGTTTCAACATCACAAGATCCCCCTTTTGTCAATGGATAACAGGCGCTGTTTAGTTCTACTTCTGCCCTGTCCCCACTTTCCTGTTTTACTATATATATCTCATCTCCTGACTGTCTCAATAGCGATGTTACCATGTTTGGATCATTAATGCTTTTACATTCCACTGAAAATCTCTCTATGGGCTGTTCTATGCTTATTTTCAGATTGTTTTTTATATCAAGCCAATTAACATCATAGGGCTGGATTTTGCCCTTATCATCTATTGAAAAATTAAAATTTATGTTGTTGTGTGTTAAAACACATTTACCTGTTTTGTCTGTCAAGACTTGGATTAGCCATTGTCCATTTATATTCGCCTTTGTTTTTGTCGATCCCATCCAGGTTAATGTTGCATTTATCTCTCTTTCAATCCCCAACTTGTTTAAAAAAAGAAGTGCAAATGCTGTATCCTTGACATTGCAGTTATTTTTTGGATAACAGTGATTGCTATCCTGCCTCTGCAGCAGTATAGATGCCTGTGTTGTTGGATTTATATTGTTTGATAATAACGCCAATAAAGCAAGAGAAACATCTTGTATTTGATCCTGCTGCCATTTAGTATTCTTTGTCAGCCAGTCGATTGAACTCTTTTTGTTAAAATCTGCATTTACCAACGGTATAAATATTATAAACAGTAAAAAAAATACGACAAATTTTTCTTTCATAATCTCCTCTTTTTTCTTATCCTGAGATTTAAGTTATCTAATTTATTATTTAAACTTAACTGAATATGTGTTAAATCTATTTATGCAGCTTGCTTTTCTTGACTGTGTATTGTGCTGGGTTTTTTATTGATTTGCATATGCTGTCAGGCCTGCAAATGTTCAGATCAGTATAATAAGCCATTCCTGAATTGCCCGGGCAATTTGGTGGGGGAACCTGCTTTTGCCTTTTATGCCATGATATCTGGGATTGTATGTAGCCGTCTTTTAAAGGCTGTGAATTTTTCTTATTCCATTCTAACACTATCTAAGTCCATTAAGCCCTAGCAAGATGCATGGTGGAAAATTATCGATATTTAATGCTTCTTTTGGTATTTCAAATTCTTTGTATTTCTTACCTGATTCAGATTCTTCCACATCTTGGAATGCTATGTTAAAAAGCCTCTTGGCTTCTTCTGATTTAATTCTGGATTTATCTATGAATGGCTTTATTTCCTTTATATTTTCCATCCTGGCTTTTTCCCTATCAAAACTTAACACACTGTCTGGGTTTACAGGAACTGACACTAGCCCAGATTTCTCGTTTAATGAATATGGAGCTCTAAACAAATGCCTGCTTGATATTAGAATAGAATCTAGGGAAAGATTTATCTTTCTTGCATATCTTGTATTGCCGCAAGAGCATTTTATCTTTATTGAATTTATCTTTTCTGTTAATTTTTTGCACCTTTCGCACGTCTTGAATTTGGTCTTTATGTCCTCAATATAAACCTTGTTGCAGTAAGGACAAACGAATTCTATCTTTTCCTCGTTAATTTTTTGCTTTTTGCATTTTGTACATATCTCCTGGACAAAATCTTTTTCTGATTTATTTTTCGATCTTAAATAATCCTGGAAACTTTTATTTGCCAATATCTCTTTAGAGAGCTTAAATCCGTTTTTTTCATTATCTACATAATCGCTTAGATAGAATAATATAGATTTCGGGATTTCTGGAAACAGGTCTTTTGTCTTATATTTTTTAATATTTTCTGGAAAAGATTCAAAAGGTATTAATATGTGGAATCCTTTATTTCCGGAGAATTTAACAAACATGTTCTTTATACCATGCTCCTTCAATGCTGTTATTATATGGCTTGTTATTATTCGTGAGCATTCAAATATCTCAAAATCAACATCAATAACAAGATCCCATGAAAACCTTAACTGATCAAGCTCCATTGTATTGGATTATATCAGGCCTTTTCCCGAAGCTTCCCCTGAATTGAGGTATAAATTCCCGATTCTTTGAAAAATTTAACATCTCTGCCTGTATATCTTTTCTTGAATAATATTTTAACGCCTTAAAAAATTCCATATAACAATTGGATTGAATTTATTTATATAGATTTATATTAATATTAACTGCTATCAGTATTGGCTGTTTTTTTTACAGACTAGCTATAAAGCACTCCTTCTGGCTTTTGTTCATGGCTGTTATTTTGCCCTTGTTTTTCTTGGTTTTCTGTGTAGGGTATACCTCTTTTTGGTTTCCTGAAGAAATAAAACAAGAGAACCAGGACTATCACTGAGATGGGCACTATTATGTACAATATATTGAACCTATGTGGTGCACAGTCTGGATCTTTTGTGCAGTCTGGATCACATTGATTATCAGGAATAGAATTGCAGATGCCATCTCCAAATCCTGTTGTACAATCTGCCGGACAAGTCAGGTAATTTTCTCCTATGTCAGTGTTGCATATATTGTCTGATATGCATGTTACGTCAAACTGGGACTTGGCACTGTTATAAATCTCTGTTGTTGAAATATCAACTGCTTCTGCATTTATTATGGTATAATCTCCTATTCTATCCGGTCTTATTGTATATGAAACTGATTTTGTTTCACCCGGATTTAGATCTAATGTCCATGCAAGAAATGATACTTCCACTGCATTAAACATCCTTGTTTCAGAAGGTTTTTGTGGATCTATCAGAACTGTATTCAAAGGGAGTCTTTCTTTTACTTCATAAGTTTTTTTGACATCTATGTTATTTGTTAAAGAAATAGTAATCTTTATCTGGTCACCATATTTAGATTCTGGCGGAACTGATCTTGTTATGGTTATATCATCTGCCTGAACTATATATATATTTACCAACATCAGTACAATAATAATCGCTGGTTTGTAATTCATTCTCATTTTGTAGTTTTCTTTCTTTTTAAAATTGTGCCTCTGCTTTTATAGCCCTTACGAGCTTCTTTGTCTTGTCTTTTATTGTAAACTTTGTCCTTTCTGTTTTTTTAAGGAAATCCTCAGGTGTATTTTCGCATGCAAATATATTTGACAATCCAGGACATGCTACTTGTCCAAGATCGTTCCAGCATTTGTCTAATTCTTCACAATATTTATAACTTGAAGGTGTTTTTCCCATTCTAATATCCTGAGATGTTCCTGTTGTGTCAATCAATGTAAATTTCTTGTCTAATGGAAATTTAACTAGATTAAATGCGTGATTAGATGTTGATACTGTATAAACTTCAGATGTGGTATATCCTATTTTTCTTAATAATGTTGTCAAGGCCAGGCTGAAATCTACACAGGTTCCGGCTCTTAACTTGTTTATTGTGACATGGGCGGGTAAGTCTACCAATGCTAAATTATTTTTGCCTAAATCTATATCAGATATCCATTCTCCAGGAATGTTGTTTTCAGGAGAGCTACCACATTTTAACTTTTTGATATCTATTGTAGGGGCTGAATTCGGTAATGGTCTAAAAGAGTAGAAATTCTTGGTATTTCTGCAAAGGCTTCCAACTGCTGAGCAGCACATTTCTGCTTCTAAGTAATCTTTCATGTATACCTGATCTGTGCCTAATCCTTTTGTTACATACAATGCCTGGCATTTCTTAAAATTCCCATTTGATTTCTGCAATGCAAAATCACAGGCAGATTCTTTCAAAGGACTATTCAAGTCTGCTCTACTACAGCATTTTATTGAGTCTTCTACTATATAATCAAGATCATCACTGCAAACCTCTATAAGGTTACATGAGTAATCTTCACTATTAATATACATAAGATCCCCATCTCTAGACGGCCATTTGTTGTTACAGATTGTATCTTCAGGAAAATATATCGCATTAGTGCCTTTGCATGTTTCTTTTTCTTTCACTTTTATAGAGATTACATCTGCTGCTGACAGTCCTATAAAATCTGTTATCTTCAGCGTGACAAAATGTCTGCCTGTTCTCGGGTAGCTGATTCTTAATATCTTACCAGTGCCTATCTGCTGCTCATTTTCATACCATCTAAAAGAACTATCATCAATATCATTGTCAATATCATATGACTGAAAGGCATCTATTACTATGATCTTTCCAGATGTTGTTGTAACATCTCCGCCTGCAACTGCAACAGGAGGGGCGTTATCCTGGGCTGTGACATCGATATTTAATATAATGACGAAAAGTACTAAGGCACCAATCTTTTTCATGAATTGTCTTTTATTTTTCAATCTTTATATAGTTTATTGGTTATCTGGCTTTGTTTGAAATGCAGCAAAAAATTAACAACTTTTAAACAAAATCCGGTTACCTAGCCTACACTTGCGTGATCTTCATTAGGCTGCTCTTTGTTTTGTATCTGTTGTATGTACAGATATATATTTTGCATTTCTTCCCGCAGTTGATTAAAAATTAATACTAACTCGTCTTCCTGCTTTTTCATGAATTCTTTTGTTTCTGCAACAGACTTCTTTACCAGAACACTTGAACCTACAGCAACCAGCAGGTCTTTTTCATCCTCAAGCCTGGCTTTTGTGAATATGTTTTGCCCTATAGGAACCATGATTACACTTTGTTTTTTGACTTTTTCAAAATCATCCAGGCTTAACTCCAGCCTCTTCAATTCTGTTAGATTATGATCAATTATCTCAAGATTATTCTGATATTGCTGCAATTGTTGCGTTAGAATCTGTAGTTGGATATAATCTTCTTGATCTTTTTTATCTTTTACCATGATTATTTCTTTGTTTTTTCATTTTTGATTCTTTTTTCTTCTTTTTTCTGGCTCTTTTCTTCCTTGTTCTCTTGTGCTTTTGGCGCTCTCTCCTTTTTTGTCTTTGTCATTATTTCTATTCCTATTTTTTTCATGGCTTCAATAGTTTGTTCTGTTGATGCTCCATTTACAATATTTGCTTTTTTATTCAGAAATTCCAGATGGTTTATATTACACTTTCTTCTTTTAACATTCCCGTCTATTATAACAGAATTGTCATCAATAATATCTACTATGATGCAATGTCTTCCACTCTCACGCCCTGCTAGTTTAACACACAGCCTTCCAACCAGATTATTCATTTTTACTCCTGAACCTGTTTATTATTGTCCTTCTGGAACATTTTGAACAGAGATAACCACCGAACATTCTCTTTATTGTTTTTTTTGATCTTGTTAACTTGTTTATTCTTGAGGGGATATCTGATTTCCTGCCTTTTAAGACGCTCTTACAATTAGCACATTTCAGCTTGCCAGGTTTTCTTTTTTTGTGATGCAATACAACATTGGCACCTGGTGTTCTTGTGTATATCCTTCTAAATGTCCTTGATCTAAATCTTGGTGCTGTCATTTTAGTATACCTTCATTATCTTTCTTATTATCAAGCTGAATATTATTGAAAATATTATATATGCCCATATCCATGTCAGGTTGAACAACACTGCGCCGGTATTTATATATACATTCCTAATAAAATAAAATATTAAGAGCAAGGGAAGTGCTGTATAAAGGCTAGGCTTTAATGAGTGCTTCATCATAGAGAAATTTTTCTCCATTAATTCTTTTTGCTTGTCTAAAATCTTCTTTGGATTGTCTTTAACTTCTTTCATCTCTTTCTGCAGTAATTTGATCTCGTCTTTTAAGATCTTCATTGTTTTCTGGTCTGAAACATATTTGTAAATTACTGTTGTAAATAATGTTATCAAGAATGATACCAATACAATGCTATATAACGGATATGTTTGTGCCCATACTGTAAAACCTGTTATTATTGCCATTTTTATATGATTATCAGTATTTTTTTTAAAGTTAACTATTTTCATTTTTTCATGAACTGCCTTAATGCAGGGTGCATATCCATCATATGCTGGTGAGCTATGTCTTCATACAGCTTGTATATTATCATTACTGCCAGAAGAATTCCTGTGCCTCTTGACAGAGCCCCTGTTAAGTCTGCAAGAGCTGCCAAAAAACCAACTGTAACAGCACCCATAACTGTTAATGGTTTGATGTATCTGGAGAGTATATGCTCCACGACTCTTTCATCTCTCCTGAATCCCGGAACCTGCAATCCTGATGCCATTATCTGTTTAGCTTGTGATTTGGCATCCATCCCTGATGTCTGGACCCAGAATATTGAAAATATGACAGAACCTATAATCATAAATGCAACATATACCAATGATTTCAAAATATTTATGCTTATAAAATTGCCTGTGAGCAGGTCTTGGATTATATTCGGTGAATATATCCATGCAACTATTCCTGCGACAGGTACGTTGCCTGAAAATGTACCTAATAAAGGATGACCAGCTTTTTCCAGTAAGCGCGCCCATAATTGTATGTTAGCAAGAAGCGCTGCCACTAGAATAACAGGTATGTTGCTTGTATAGATAAAACTTAATGGCCATCTTATGCCATATCCCCTTACCCTGCCAAAAGAAAGAGGGATTTCAACTTTCATTGCCTGCGCATATACTGCAATAAAAAATACTGCTATTGTAGCTAAGATTGCAGACAAAGCTAAAACGGCCTCAAGTATGTTTCCCTGAAATAATGAAATGAAAAACACAAAGATTCTGCCTACTGGAGCCTGTCCTGAACCAAAAGCAAGATTCCCTGCTGTTGTGAGTGGCGATAATGCGCTTATTACAATTTGTGAAGCTACGCCTGCAGCAATGAATAATGATACCCCTGAACCAAATCCCCATTTGCTTGTTACTTCATCCATGTATAATATCAGCAGACCACCCAGGAATAACTGAAATACAAGAATCCAGGGAGAGAATCCTGCAGCAGGTGATAAACCACCCATAAATACATATATCAGGCCTTCAAATATTATGAAGAATATGGATAATACCTTCTGCAATCCCTGGAAAAAAACCCTGTCTTCATGTTTTGTTGTATCTATCTTTAGCAATCCAGATCCTACTAGCAGCTGGAGAACAATTGATGATGTTACTATCGGCCCTATTCCTAGAGATATTAAGGAGCCGAATTGGGCCCCGAGAATTATAGACAGAAACTCAAATTGCTGAAGTGCATTTTCCCCCAAACCGAAAAGAGGAATAACTCCCAGAAGGAAATAAGCGATTAATATAGTCAATGTCCATTTTAATTTCTCTTTGAATGATCTATATTTCTGATCAGGTGCCTTGACTTCCGGCAGGCTTGTTAAAAAATCTTTAAATGGCATTTTACTCTTTTTTTACTCTTTTCTTTCTGAAATGACCTTGCCTTTGGCCTCTTCTATTCTTGCAACTGCATTTCTTGATGCAGTATGCACTGTCACTTCCATTCTTGTCTTTATTTTTCCTGAGCCGAGCAATTTTCCATATCCAAGCTCAGTGAGGTTTATAATGTATTTGCCGTTTTCCTCTTTTATTTTCTGCTTTGAAAGATAGAGAGGGATTTTTTGCTCTAGACTTGCGATATTTATTGATTTTATCTCTCTTAACATTTTTTGTGGTCTTCTGAATCCTTTTTTTCCAAAATATTCATGCCCATAATATTTTATTATTGATATCTTTTTTTGGTCTGCTCTTTTTCCAGAGCCGGCCATCCCCACTCCTCCTCTGTTTCCTGCACCCCTATGTTTTTTCTTGGCACCCCATCCATGGGTCATTGAACCCCTATATCTCTTTAATTTTTTTCTTTTGTGGACTACCATTTATAACATCCTCTTGATTAAATCATTAATCTTGTCTTTCCTGTAACCTAATGTTCCTCCAAGTGAATAAGGTAATTTTATGCCTGCTCTTTCAAAACCTTTTTCAGGCGGTCTTAATCTGAAAAATTGTTTAAATCCGGGTATGTCTTTCAATTGTTTGCTGCCGGAAAAAAATTCTTTTGCAAATTGCGCATAATCCAGATTTGTCTTTTCTTTGAGGTAATCTTCTGTTAGTGGTTTGTCGCCCATTATCTTTCCTCTCCTGCTGAATAAAAGAACGAATGTCTCCTGATCAATTTCTCCCCATGTTACTACATCTTTAATTTTCTTCAGCATCCCTATGTAATACTGATTATTGTCGATGATAACACATGTATGTTTGTTAAAAAGCCTCAGTATATTTAAAGTATCTTTTATTTCTTTTTTAAGCCCAATTTTTCCTTTAATCCGTATTATTGCCACTTTTGTCATTTTGTCATACCTGAGCTCTTGGAGAATTTTTCATTAACCTTAATCTTTGACAATTTTTTTAATGCACCAAATAATGCATATATGAGATTAATCTTCGTTGTTGTATTTCTTGCATCAGAATAAATATCTGTTATTCCTGCCAGCTGCAAAATCTTTTGCGGTTCTGAATCCATCTTTAAACCTGTTCCCTTTGGAGCAGGCATGAGCTTTATTCTTGTGCTGCCGCATTTGCCTGTAACAGTAAATGGAATAGAATGCTGTGTTTTGCAATAGCATGACCATGAGCCACATCCTCTTTTTATACTTATTATGTCTAGCTTTGCATTCCTTAGAGATTTTTCCTTTGCAGGCATTGTTTCTTTAGATTTTCCCATACCCACTCCGACTATGCCCTGTCTGTTTCCTATTGCTGTTAAAGTAGCAAATTTTGGCTTATTACCCTCACATGTCTTTTTTTGCGTCTGGCGCCATATGCTTCTTTTTCCTCCACCGAACTTGCCTTTTGACTGGCCAATAGCTATTATTTCAGATTCAAGATCATTCACTAGATAATCTACAATTTCCGGTTCCAATATTTTTTTCCCCATGTTCGTCAGATCATTGATATTTTTTATCTCGCCTTTTTTTACTCTTCTGCCTAACTCTGTTTTCGGAACCCAAGCTTCTTTATCAAATCCTTTTGATAGAACTATTCCTTGTGGAACTTCTTCAATTTTATTTTTTTCTTCAATTGATTCTTTCATTTTCCTAAGATTCTTGCTTTGACCTTATCAAATTCTTTTGATAAGTCTCCTATTTGAAAATTATTTTTCATGTGAGCGGAAAATTGTCTCTTGTGTCTTTCAGGGTCTTTTATTTTTGTGAAATAATCAATTATATGTTGGCCCTTTATTCTTTCTTCATTAGGAAACACTTCTTTGCTGCAAGGTATATTCAAGCCTGTGTCTATTGCGCCTTTTATAACACCATATATCCTGGATCCTTTTGTAGAAGGATGTAAACCAATGTCTGTAATACAATCATTGATATTTTTATTCAAGGCCTTCTTTGCTATCAACATACCAAGCAAATATGATGATGGAGTATTTGACATGGCACCATGCCAACCTAATTCCTTCAGCTCTGTTGTGGATGCAGATGCAATCACCCTATCTCCTGTTGCGCCATATTCTATAATCTGTGCACTAAGCCTTTTAAGTGTTTTTCTTATAACTAATCTTGGTTTTCTTGAAATAAGCAATTTCAACCTTGTCCTATAATTAGTTTTTTTGTTTCTCTTTCTTCTATATGCTATTGTGTAATTTTTATTTATTTTCATCATTTTTTAGTATTTTATGCTCTTCCAGATAAACCTTGAGATGCCTTTGGTTTCTGAAAAATCCGCCTTTTGATTTTTTGTAAAGATCCCTGTATATTTCCTTTGTCAGCAGGCCTTTGCTCCTTAAGATGTTTAACAATGATCTTTGCATCCTTATCTTGTTTATCCATGCTTTTTTGCTTGGGAGTCTTGCATTTTTGCTTCCTTTTCTTGATCCAATGCCCTGCTTCCTTCCTTTCCTTTTCCTGAGCAGATTTAAACGTGCTCTATACCTTGATTGTGCATTGACCTTTTTTACTGTTATTATCTTCTTGCCTATTAGTTTTCTTACATCTGACTTGGTTATTGCGTCTCCTATCTCCTGGAGATTCTTGTCATTGAATTTTATTTTGTTCTTGCTTACATTAAGCAAATATGATGCTATTCTTTTCTGCAACTTAAGTGACATTTTATTTTGCGCTCTCCAGCAATCTTCTTTTTTCTTCTTCTTGTTCCTTTTCCCTTTGCTCTTCTGTTTTTGCCTTTTCTTCCTTCTGGGTCTTCTCCTGAATTTTTTTTATTTCTTCTCTTGATTTTTCTTTTTTCTGCTCTTTCAGGTACTTTGTTTCCTTTCTTTTCTCAACTGTCTTCTCAATTTTATTATAATAATCATCTAAATCAGGGAAATTCGCCACTTTTATGTTCGAGTCCAGCAATTTCCTGACTATATTTATTCTTTTTTTTATGCCTAGACTCTTTGAAATTATTGCTATATTATCCTCTTTGTTTATTAAACTAATATCTTTTTCGTTCTTTATTGTTACAGGAATTAAATTTTGGATCTTATTCTTTAATGTCTTTGAATTAGAATATCCAATCTTAGGCCTTAATCTTTTTCCTTTCTTTCCCAACCTAATTTTGTTATGCTTACCTCTGGGTTTTTTCCATTTTATCTCCAGGTCTTTAAGATGGGGGGCATCTGTCCTTAGAAACACCGGCTTCTTTATAATTCTCATTTTTTAGCTTTATCCTTTGCTTTTGATGTCAGCCATATGCCATCCATGAATACTCTTCTGTCCTTGTTTGTTATTCTACATGCCTGTTCTATGTTTGAGGCAGTTTGCCCGGCTGATTCTAGATTTGTTCCTGAGACAGTCACTATATCTCCAGCGATATCGACATTTATTCCTGTTAATATCTGGGCTCTTCTTGGTATTTTTTCCCCTAGAAAATTCTTTATTATCAGCTCGTTATTTGAAATTGATACTGTCATTGGAAAATGGCTTGAGAGAATTTTTAATGTGTATACATATTCATTTATTGCCCCATCTATCAGATTTTTAATGTGGGATCTTGTTGTGTAAAGCATTCTTTTTTCTTTTTTTGTATTTCTGGATGTTTTCAGCACAAGGAAATTATCTGTTTTCTGTAATTTGACCAGTGGAATCTTGAACTTTCTTTGGTTCTCTCCTTTTGGTCCTTTAACCTTTACTAGATCATTGTCAATAGTCAAATCCACATTATCTGGAATTTCAATTTTCTCTTCGACAAAGTTTTTTACCATTTTGAGTATTAGACTGAGAAAATTAACTTTTATAAAGGTTATGCCGGTCAAATCTTGTCATTAAATGGAAAAACTAATACACGTAAGCGATAAGTCTGCCGCCGATTTTTTTATCTTTGGCTTCTAGATGGGTCATAATACCTTTTGGTGTAGAAACAATCAATATTCCAAAATCCCTGGCAAGCAGGAATCTTTTCTCAAATTTTTCCATGTTATGAATCTTAAATGAAAGCCTTGGTTTTATTACATTGCACTGATTTATATTCCCTAATAATCCTACTTTTATTATATTGCCTTTACCGTCTTCAGTTATTGTCATGTCTTTGATATAATCATGGTCTTTCATTATGTTCAGCACTTTTATTATTATTTTTGAGGAAGGTCTCACAGTACAATCTATCTTGCCTGTTTTCTCACAATTATTTATGTGAGATAATACATTTGCTAATGGATCGTTCATTGACATTTTATGAGTATTTCCTGAACCCTAATTTTTTGGCCTGTTCCCTGAAACAATGCCTGCAGAGTTCCATTCCGTATTTTCTTATATGACCTCCTATTCTGCCACAGAACCTGCATCTTCTTACAGCTATGCCAAATTTTCTGTTCTTTGGTGCATTATGCTTGAGATATTTCTTAAGCTTCTGTGGTTTGACCTCAAGTTGCTTTAATGCTTTTGAATAATTACTATATGACATTTTATTTCTCTTCTTCTGTTATTGTTACATTGAACTTATCTTTCATAAATTCAATAGCGTCTTCTTTCATGATTTTATGCCTGGACGGTATTTTTCCTGATTTTATCCTTCTCTTAATTCTAAACCCGGCTCTTTCCAAGGTTACTGCTGCCTCCAGCCCTATAATCCCAAACTCCGGATTGTATTCTATTTCAGGTATATCGATATATTCTTTTATTCCGAATGAAATATTCCCAAAATCATCAAAACTCTTCTTCTTTAATTTATTATCCAATGCCTTTAATAATCTTGCTGCCAGCTTCTCAGCTTTTTTTCCACGGATAGTTATTTTGCATCCTATAGGCAGTTTAGGTCTCAATCCCCATGAAGGAATTCTCTCCATTGTTTTGGTCTCTATGGATTTTGTTCCTGCAATCTGCTCTAACAATCTCTTTGCTTTGTTTAGTTTATCTCCGGCACTACCTACACCCATGTTCAGTGTAACTTTTTCTATTTTTATTTCACGCATTTTATTCTGGTGTGGTAATTTCATTTCCTATTACAAAAGCATATTTTTTTAATGTTTCAAATTTTTTGTTTTTATATCCGCAGATCAGTCTGCTTGGATTAAGATTATTTGTCTGGATTATATCTTCGACTACTGCCACATGCCCGGTATACTTTCCTTCCATCAGGTATATTTTTACATTTTTCTCTAATTTTAAGTGTGATCTTATCTTATTTGATTTAAGGTCTAAGATTAATGTGTCACATACTTTATATGTATCTTCTTCTACTACCATGTTTCTTCCATCAAATAAATTTATCTGTGTTTTACCTTTCTTTAATCTAGTTTTGTTTATTATTTTTGAGGGTTTTATCCCTGCCTCTTCTTTTGAAACTTTATGCAATACAAATCTTGAATGTTCATCCTGGAATAATCTGAAATATTCTTTTGTTTTTGGTATTTCTATAATATCAAAGATACCGATTGGAAATTTCTCATCCACCCTTATTACGTTATTAATCATTATCTCCTTATTATGGAGGATATAATGAACTTCTCTTGTTGTTTTGGCATAACATAATAGATTCTTGAGCAATAGGCTTATTGATATTGCTCTTTTGATTGCGTGAGGCCCTGGAAGCGGCTTAGTTATCCATTTGGTTTCTTTCCTTTTAATTCTCCATCCTTTCGGTGTATTGTGTCTTGATAGATGTGCCATCTTATTTTCTTTCTAGCGCTTTTATCCTATTCTTGTCTGTCAGGTCAATGTCCAACAATTGCAGATTTGATGGATGCAATGGTATGAATGGTTTGCTTCCGTCCTGCTTGTTCCTTTGTATATTGTCGATGTAAACTCTTGTTCTCTTAAGTAAGACTGCATTTATTTTTCCGGTTTTACCTTTGAACTGGCCACTCATGACCTTTACCAGATCGCCTTTTCTTACAGGAAAACTTCTTTTTTTATACTTTGTCCTTAATTCTTTTGAAAAGTGCACTGACAAAAATTTATGTTTTATATGCAAAGGGGCATTATGCCTATATTTATTTTGCTTTCGTTTTTGACATGATGATTTCCATGATACTGAGAATTTTGATTTCATTTTATAGTACTGCGCTCGCTATTTTTGCTATTGCTGGCCATTTTGATGCTGCTTCTTTTGCTATTGGTCCTTTTATTATTGTACCTTTTGGATTTCCCTTATCATCTTTAAGAACAACAGCAGCATTATCCTCAAATTTTATCCTTTCGCCATTTAACCTTCTATATGGTTTTTTCTGCCGCACAATAACGGCTTGAACAACTTGTTTTTTCATTCCGGGTTTACCTTTTATGATTGATGCATTCACTAGATCACCAATGCCTGCTTCTTGATATCTTCCTTTCACAGTCTTATGCCCGTAAACAGAAAATATTCTTATTGTTTTGGCTCCTGAATTGTCACAAACATCAACTCTTGCGCCAAAAGGTAATGCTCTTGTTACTCTTGCCTGCACTGATTTCATTTTATTTAGACACCTCTAATATTGCAAAATGTTTTGTCTTTGATATTGGTCTGGTCTCTCCGACAAGGACATTATCACCAACTTTGGCATTTATGCATGGAGGATTATGAACTTTTAATCTGGTTTGCTTTTTTTCGTATCTTTCATATTTTCTTAAATAATTGTAATAATATAGCACAACAGTGGCTGTGTTTGAGACATCTGTCTTTGTTATGCCTCCACGGAACAGCCTTCCTCTTATCTTTACAGTTCCATGAAAAGGGCAATTTACATCAGTGCATCTATCCTTAGGAGTCTTCACATCTAATCCTATGTTTCTTGTTTCTGATTTCATTTTATCTTCTTTATCTGCACTTGTGATCTAATTAATTTTTTAACTCTTTCGTTTTTGTCCTCTATTACAATCATGTTCTTTGTCTCATCAATAACCTTACCTTTAATACCGATTAATGCCGGATTTCTGGATTTTATTACCTCAATAACGGAACCTATTAGTTCTATTTCGGGCAACTTGTTTACCACTTTCTTATTTTTTGTTTAGATATATTGTGTTTGCAACAAATCCAAGATTTATCAGCTCGTCTTTAACTTTATGCATATGGTCTCCCTGGAGTTCTATTATACCTAATTTCACTGTTCCCCCACATGCTAACTTTGACTTTAGTTTCTTTGCCAAATCTTTCAAGTTTATGTCCTTTGCATCAATACCTTCAATCATCGTCGCTGTTTTGCCGAATCTCTTCTTTATGGTATATATCTTTATCTGCTGTCCTTCTTTTGCTATTATCTCGCAAACACATAACTCTAACGTCAGCCCACATTTTGGGCATGCATTGGCCATAATTATTTTTTAACCTCCTGTATTTTTGTTTTATTTTGATTTATAAATGTCAGTATTCTTGCAATATTTTTCTTTATTTGTCTTATGCCGCCTTTGTTTGCAGGCGCTGAACCTGTTGAAATTTGTGCATTAATCTTAATCATTTCCTTCCTTAACTCTTCAAGTTTCCCTTTAAGCTCATGATCTGAAAGCTTTTTAAGATTCTTTTTCTTCAGCATCTTCCTTATTTTCCTTATCTTCCTTTTTTGTTTTTTCTAGATTTATTTTTTTATCCTCTGCCGGCAGTTCTTTCATTCTTATATTGTCAGGCAATTCTACATCTGGTGTTAATATGCTTACTTTAATGCCAACAGAGCCTGACTTTAAATGGGCAACTGAAATCGCCCTTATCATATAATTTTCCGATATATCTCCTGATTTTTTCAAATGTCCTGCTGAGAACCTCCAGCTCTTTGCCCTGCTTCCAGGAACTCCTCTTCCCGATATCACTATTTCAGCACCTGTTGCTCCAGCATCCATTATATCCTGTAGTGACCTGTATCCTACTGACTTAAACCTCTTCGGACCATATCTTTCAAAATTTGCGACTATCTTATCTGCAATTGTCTTTGGGTCAAGATTAGGGTTTTCAATTTCTATGACCTCTATCTGAGGATTTTCGAGATCAAACCTTGTTTTCAGGCCATGTGTAAGTTTTGATATATTTGAACCTCCTCTTCCCACCACTAACCCTGGTTTTGAAGTATAAACAAGGATGCGCTCTCCAAGAGGTGTTTTTTTTATCTCAATTCTGCTGTATGCTTTGCTTGATATTTGTTCAGCTATGTAACCTTCTATCAAATTCTCTTTCATCTTCTTTGATAGTATCTGTCTTTCAATCATTCTTTATCTTGTTTTATTTTTTTCTTCTTTGGGAGTTCTCTTTTAAATTCTTCCAGTATTATTCTTATATTTGTTGATTTTGTCTTCCTTCTTCTCTGTCTTCCATTATGCCATTGCCTTACACCTTTATCAGCTGAGATATGAGAAATAACAAGATCCTTTGAAAGCCCATCTTTTATTGCATTATGTTCAACACTCTTTAACAGATCAAGTATGTGCTTGCTAGCTTTTGTTGGGAATCTTGCTGATGACATTCCTGCTTTGTGTCCGACATTCATATTGTGCCTGACGAAAGGAACTGCCTGTTTCAGTTCTACAACATTTGCCAAGACTGATTTAGCTTTCTGTAATCCCATATCCCTGATGAATCTGCATATCTCAATAGAATGCTTTGTAGATATTGGCAGATTTTTGACATTAAGAGTTGCTTTTTCCATTTTCATTTGACTGATACTGCTGCACTAGATTTTGTTGCCCCTACACCTGGAGCAGAGTGCTGCACTCTTTGTCTCGTCAGAAGCAATTCTCCAAGATACATTCCTATTGACTCAGGTTGTATCTGCACTGGAATAAACGCATTTCCCTTATGGAGATGTATTATTAGATCCACCATTTTTGGCAGGATTATCATATCTCTGCAGTGTGTCTTTATTGGTTTCTTGTATTGACCTGCAATAACTTTGTCTATTTTTTTTAATAACTTTTTCTGCTCTTCTGTAAAACCTCTTAATAAGGATCTTCTTTGCCTTGATGGAAGGATTTTAGCAACTTCCTTGTAATCTAATTGCTTTAGTTCATCTATTGTATATCCTTTGAAAGTGAATTTTTTGACCATTTTTTATTTCGTCCTTCTTCCGGTTCTTCTGGCATGCAACTGTCCTACTTTTCTTCCTGGCGGGGCAAATCTAGGGGGTGTCTTTGATTTTCCAAGATGCTTGCCTCTACCTGAACCAAAAGGATGTGCCACTGCATTCATTGATACTCCTGAAACCCTTGGCCAAAACCTGTTCCTTGATTTCATCATGAAATATTTTTTCCCTGCCTTAACAATTGGCTTATCTAATCTGCCTGAGCCTGCAGTTACTCCAACAATCGCCCTGCATTCAGGATGGAATGTTTTTTGTTTTTTTGAATTAAAGACTAATGTTACAGCATTATCTGTTTTTGAGAACACTGCTGCTGTTGCACCTGCTGATCTGCAGAATGCACCTTTACTCGAATTTGGTATCTTCTCTATGTTTGATATGTTTGTTCCTATTGCCAAATCTTTTAACCTGGCTATGCTTCCTACAGAAGTTTCTTTATTCATATAACCTATCCTGTCTCCAACCTTGATTCCTTCAACTGCAGGAATAAGCATTTCCTGTTTATTATCCAAAGATATTTTTGCGATAGGTGCATTTTTAGAAGGATCATGAATAAAATCTACCACTATACCATATGCCTGCTCTGATGAAATTGGAAAGTTTATTCTAGTCTTGTAATTATGGCTAGGAGCTCTAAATCTTAAAGATCCTTTTCCTCGTCTTTGCTGTTTCAGATTCTTTCCCATCTTACATTATTCCTATTTGTGTTGCTATGTCCAAAGCAGTGGTTTCCTTTGAAAGCTTGATGTATGCCTTTTTAAGACCTTTGTTTGTTATTACCGTATTTATTTCTGAAATTTTCAGTTTGTATATATGCTCTAATGCTTTCTTTATGTCTAACTTTGTTGATTTTCTTTCAACTATAAAAGTCAATTTATTGTCTTTTTCCATTAATCTTACTGCTTTCTCTGTTGATACAGGATATTTTATTATTTTGTATGGATCTGTGTTGTTTTTTATCATTTTTGCATTGGTCATGTAGTTGATTGATTTATCTGTTCTATTATTGTATGTACGGCTTCTTCAGGTGTGCGAACTAAACCTATGGTTTTTTTATTCCTGTTATGGTCCAGGAAAGTCCTTGCTATCTGCCCGGCATTTGGAAAGGCAACAGCAGGTATCTGCTGATTTGCATAGATTATATTTGCTATTGCATTGAGCATCGGATAATAACTTGCATCATCACAGTAAAATATGACGCCATCGATTAAGGTATCATCTCTACAAAGAAAGTCATCTATGCTTGCCCCCATTCTTTTATCATCCGGCATTATAAAACTTATTTCACCTATGGATCCATTATAATTTTTCGAGATTATATCTGCCACCTTTTGATTTGTGTAAAACACCCTTAAATTATATCCATCAAGATTTCTTACAATGTCTGATATTGCTTCTTCACTCTTTAATATTCCATCTACTGCAAATAACCCCATTACAATTTCTTTTATTTTAAGAGGTGTAGGTATGCTTATTACTTTTCCAGTGTCATTGTTATATTTCATTTTTTGTTCAAGAATAATTTATCTTTTATTAATGTTTCAACAGCATTTTCTGTATAGAGCGTTAAACGCCCAGGTATTGTTCCTGGTGCCAATAATTCAACATTGATATTCTTTATGTCTATTATATCTATACCAGGTATATTAGATGCTGACTTAATCAAGGAACATTTTTTTGAGACAACTATCAAAGGTCCTTTTTTCTTTTTGTAAGGCCTGTTCCTGCTCTTACCTTTTCCTGCCTTGACAGTTTTCTTTATAACCCTTTCCAGCTCTTGCCTAAATCCTAAGGTGTTTAAAACATTCAGAATGTCTTTTGTTTTTTTTATATCTTCAATTTCAGATGTTACAAAGAATGGGAAGTTCTGTGGTGCTATGTGATTTCTCTGTTTTATTATCTCTAAATTCAAAGATGCTGCCAGAGATGATCTTATTGCTTTCCTTCTTTCATTTATATTTATTTTTTTATTCCATCTTTTCTCTGCCTTAGGTGGATGCGCTCTTCTTCCACCAACTGTTCCGGGTGCATGGGCTCCAACATAGCCAAACTGCATTCCTCTTCTCCACATCACTTTTCTTGGAACTCTTGACATTCCATGGCCATATGACCCTTTGTATTGCCTTCTTCTTCTGGATAATTTCGAGGAGTATCTTTTTCCTGCTCTTGGTTTTGCCCCGTATGGCTGTCTCTTATTTGACTGTATTGCCATAACAGCTCTTTTAATCAAGTCCTGATTGTATTCTCCCTCAAATTGTTCAGGAACATCAATCTGCTTTAAATTTTTTCCATTTAAATCTAGAACATTCATTTTCATTTTATTTTTTGACTTGTATCATTTGGAAAGGATATGCGTTTTTTATTTGCCTTATAGGAAATGTGAATTTTACAGGTCTTTTTACTGGACCTGCAATTGAGCCTTTTATGATTACATAATCATTTTTTATGAAACCATAATGTAAAAATCCTGATTTAGGATTCACATCTAAGAGGTTATTGCTTATTTTATAAATAAATTTGTTGTACTCAGTTCTTGTGTGATATCCTGTTTGACCATGTTGCGGTACTCTAAAAGAGACTTTTTTTGGAGTCCAAGAGCCCATATTTCCAACAGACCTTCTTGTTTTTTCTGATTTGTGTGATTTTAAAGCTATGCCATATCTTTTTACTGAACCCTGAAAACCATAACCTTTTGTCACAGCATGTATATCAACAAATGTATTATCTTTAAATATATCAGAAACCTTAATCTCAGAATTTAAATACTTATGAACCAACTCTAATTTTTCTTCTTTTGATCCAGACAAAGCAACTTCCATGATTTCCGGCTTTTTTTTCCCTATTGATGTCAAGCCTGGCTGAGTGTACATTAACAACCTTATATCATCATATTCTTTTATTTCCTTGTTAGCTACTTTTTTAGGGAGCCTTATCTTTCTTGCTAAGCTCTTGTCAAGTTTTTCAGCAAGTGTTTCTCCAATAACCTTTAGTCCATTATTGGTTTTTTTATAGTACCTTGCAGATAACCCTTTCAGAGGCGGACATTCTATTATTGTGGCAGCAGTTACAATGGGATCTTTTATTTTCCTGTTGGGATTCTGGTCAATGCCTTGTATTTGGGTTATACCAACCTTATAACCAATAAATCCCAAAAGATTTGCCTTCTCTGTTTTACCCCATGACCTTATTCTTGGGTAGATTCTTCTAGCTCTTTTTCTTGGCCAAAACTGCAGACTTCCTGACCTTGGTTTATGTGCTCTTGGCATTTTATTCCTTAAAACCCTATTAAAGGTTTATAAATATTATTGTTTCATTTTATCCGAGAATGTAAACTCTCTTATATCATTTCTATCATAGATGGTTTTTTAAATGTTTTTACTTAGTGATCTCGATTATTTTGTCTCTTGATTTTTGGCCTTTCAAGATTAATATACTACCTTTTTTTGTGTTATAATGTTTTGCCAATAATACTATAAGAGATTTGTTGGCTTTATTGTCTGAAGCAGGCGCTTTTACATAGACTTTTAAATTTTGATCCTGGCAGGATATTGATTCTTTTTTTGCATTAGGTATAACTTTTACTTTAAAGATCATTTTAAACAATCAATTCTTTTTCTCTGGTTATTTCTTTCCCGTCCAATATTATTTTTCTTATTATTCTGCCCTTCCTTTTAGCAAATATGCGGGCTTTTTCAGGATCTTTTTCGTATTCTTTTGGTATCGACAGTTCATTAATCACAAAAATATGTGATATTTCAGCCTGTTTAAAATTCTCATTTATATCAAATATCAAATCCTTAATTTTATCTACGGGTAATGTGGCTGAACAGAATTTGGGATCTAAAGCTTTTCCTGGTTTTGGCAGGGATTTTTTACATTTAAGCAAATATTCATTAATAGAGATATCTATCAGGCAATAATCATTTTCATCGATAATTTTGTTTAACTGGTCTGATGTTACTTCTTCATCTATTTCACTTTTTTTACCTTTCTTAATCAATCGGCCAGAGATTTTTGCAGTACTTATCATGCTACTGAATATCTTTACTAATGAATTTGCCAGGTCAAAACTAGCATAAATATTACATTTATTCTTTGAAACTTTCAATTTAGTCAATGCCCTGTTATAAAAAGTTCCTTTGCTGAATCTTATGAAGTTTCTATGCACAGAATCATCAATCTTATCCTCGAATATTTTTTTTATAAAGGTCATCTTACCTCACTTTTTAACCATGTTAAAAATTTATCATTTGTTTCTTCTATTTTTATCTTTAAAATGCATGGGACTTTATATGAATGTATTTTTAAAACTTCTTTTTTTATTTTATTAAATTTTTTATCTAATGTTTTTGCCAATATGATTACTTCATTGTCTTTATTTAACTTATTTTGCCAGAGGTATAATGATCTTGCTTGAATTAAGTTGCAGCATGCTGCTAATCTTCTGTTTAACAACGTATAGGATATTTTCTCAGCTTCTTTTTGATTTTTGCATGTTATGTACGAGATTATCATTTTATAAATCAAATTATTAATATTTATAAAGTTAAGTCAAATTTAAAGTAATGTACATAGCCCCGTAGTGTAGCGGTCAAACCATTTGGGACTTAGCATTCATGGCTCTGGATTTCAGGAGAAACCATGAGACCGAGGTTCGAATCCTCGCGGGGCTAATGCTCCTGTAGTCTAGCCCGGTCAAGGATTCAGCCCTCTCACGGCTGAGACCCGAGTTCAAATCTCGGCAGGAGCATAATACTTAAGGCAAGCAATGGAATTGATAAAATAAATTAAATAAAAACATTTAAATCCTGATAAAGTTTAATCTGTTTGAGTTAATTATGTTAATGAACTTAAACATCCCCATATGTAAAGTTATAAAATATTATAATAATGCAGCAAAAATTATTGATATTTCTGGGTTAACACCTTCTTACAAGAGATGGCTTAAAGCGGAAGAAAATATCCTTACAAGAATAGTCCCAGAAAAAGCAACTATTTTAGAAATCGGAGCTGGACGGGGTAGAATTATAGATGCTTTAAATAATGGTAAAAGAGAGATAACTGGTATTGAAATTGCAAACCTGTCTTTTCTCAAAAATAAATATAAGAATAATAGAAAGATTCAAATTTTACAAATGGATGCACAAAATCTTCTTTTCAAAGACAATTCTTTTGATATTTGCCTGATGATGTATAATACTCTAGGATTAATGAACAATCCTATTAAAGTTCTTAAAGACTGTGAAAGAGTTACCTGTAAAAATGGTAAGATAATTGTTTCTACTTATGGAATAGATAAAAAATATGTTTTAAAAGAAAGAATAAAATGTTTTTCTAAAATTGGCCATAAAGTAAAAGTTAAAGGATTACAATTAGAAATTAATAATGGGGTGACCTCTCACTATTTTAAAGAAGATGAATTAAAAAAGCTATTCAGAGAAACGAAATTAAAACCTGGATATTATTCATTAACTAATCTTGGTTGTATTTGGATAGCTAAAAAATAGTTACCTAAAATTTAACCTTTTGTTAGATTATCATGTAGAAGTAGTTCAATGGAAATATTTTTATTTCTCTGGATATTTTAATAATAGAGACATATTGGAAAATGATTGATATCAAAAAATTGAAGGAACTCCAGCACAAGGTTGCAGAACAAGTAATCTTGGATAGTAAAACAGATATTGGCAGTGTGAAGAAGGTTGCAGGTTTTGATGTTATATTTAACGCTAAAAAATATATGATCTGGAAGGAGATAAGATTATAGAAAAGAAGTTTCATAGCGATAAAGAGCCTATGTTCTTTATGCCTACATTATTGGCTTTCAGAGAAGGACCTGCCATTATCAGGACATTTGAACTGTTTGAGAATAAACCCGATGTCTTGATGATTGATGGTGATGGAATCTTACATCCTTATGGTTGTGGGCAGGCATGCTATGTTGGCGTTGCTTTAAAAAAGAACACAATCGGCATATCAAAAAAGCTGTTGTTCGGAAATTTGGAGGGAGATAAGATTTATGTAAAAGACAAAAATTTAGGATTTAGAATGAGAACTAAAGACTAGGCAAAACCAATATTTATTTCTCCCGGATATGATCTCCCATTAGAATTATGTATTGAAATAACAAAAAAATGCCTAAAACAGCACAAATTACCTGAACTTTTGTATTATGCACATAAATATGCCAAGAAAGTCCGAAAAGAAACCAATGAAAAATATTATGTCAGGAGATTTGCTTCCTATATGGAATAATTACCATTCTTTTTCAGAATGATTTTTTTTGTAGTTTAATCTTTGCTATTTTTTTATTTCTTTGATCTATGAATTAATGCCAAATGTAATCAGGATCAGAACAATCTTTATAAAAGTAATCAATATCTATCTCATATGTACAAACAAGTCTATAGCTTAGATAGAGCTGTAAGTATTTATCCTTGTAATTATTCTGCTTTTGACAATTCGGGCATAAATGTTTATATGAATAGATTAGAAAATGTCTTTCCTGAAGAAAAACCTAAAAAAATGTATAATTTGACAAACATCAACTATTGTAATCTTGTGTATTCAAGACAGAATTATGAAACTGTAAGAAGGAATATAAATGTTTTTTATGATAATACATCATCTTTGTTTATTAAACATTTGTCTAGTCTGGATTTCAAGGATGAAGAGATTAATGATACCGGAAAGTATCTCTTCTGTTTAGTTACCGGCAAGGATTTAGGCAATGATGCAAAGATTAACATATGCTCTCTTGAAAAATTCAGGAATATCCAATCTGAATTTGGTATTATTGGAGAAAATGTGCAGGGTTTCTGCATAAACAGGGAAAAGATAATCTTTGTGAAGAAGACTGATTTAGGAAACACATTGATTACATTAGGGCATGAATTGGGGCATATATTCACCAATGAACTGAGAGATAAGCATAATGAAGAAGCCAAAGCCTTTGCATTTTGCATCGAATGGATTAAGAAGATAAAAGAGAGGAACATCTTGAACCTGAGGGATTCTTTGACTCTGGACATATCACCTGCAAGAAATGGGCTGCATGATGTCGCTTTTGGTTTTGTTCTAGACAGTATAGACAATGGAAAAAATGCTATGGAATTGTATTGGGAATTCGCTTATGGTGTCTTAAGCCTGTACTCTTAAAATGAAATTTGACCAGCATTTTATGACTGATAGGGATTTGATATGTAAGATTGTTGACTATCTGGAAATCAAAGAAAATGAAGATATAGTTGAGATTGGTGGTGGTAAAGGTGCTTTAACAGAGGAATTAATAAAGAAAACCGGAAAGATCACTGTAATTGAAATTGACATAAAGTTATACCAATATCTAAAAGATAAGTTTCCTGATTTTGATATTATCAATGACAATATACTGCACTTTTATAGATTAGAATATGATAAAATTGTCGGAAATTTGCCTTACTCTATTATAGAAGGACTAATGAGAATATTGGTTAATAGCGATTTCAAATTGGCTGTTTTTAGTGTTCCAAAAGATTTTATGAACGTGAAGTTATTGGGATTGTTGATGAATATATTTTTTGAGATTGAAAGATTAGACATTATACCTAGGAAGGCATTTAATCCAATGCCGAAAGTAACTTCTGAAATTATTAGGATTAAGTTAAGAAATCTGAATGAAAAAGAGAGTATAATAAAGAAGATTTATTTACAAAGCGATAAAAAATTAAGAAACGCAATCAGAGATACCCACCGTCAATTGTATGGTTTAAGCAAGAAACATGGTGAAGAAAAAATTCCTAAGCTAAATTTTTTAAATAAGAAGGTTTATGCTTTAAATTTTGAAGAGTGGAGAGAATTAATCGATGCAGTAGCCGGGATTTGAACCCGGGTTAGAAGCTTTTTTCTTATTATTGGGAAGCTCCTGTCCTGCCGCTAGACTACTACTGCTTTATGTTTAACATATTAATATTATTGTTTAACTTAACTATAAAATTGTTTCTTAAATAATATGTATTTCCAATTTCTAAATGTGATAAAATAGATTCAAATCTTTGCATTAATTTTTTATAATCTTCCATTTCTTTACTCTCTTTAATTATATCTTTAATCTTATTATTGACATGTTTTCTTTTATTTTTATTTAATATGGTATAAAAATAAAAATGCCTAAATCCTAAAAATGTTATTCCTTTTCTTATGAAAAATATTTTAGATTTATCTTTATGAAGCTCAATCTTTAGATTGTTTTTTAAAAATTCCTTTATTTGATTCTTATAAAAATTTAATTTATTTTTATTTTCATGTAATATAACAAAATCATCCACATACCTTATATAATATTTAACTTTTAATTTATGTTTAATATATTGATAAGCTCATTTAAGTAAACGTTAGCAAAAAATTGGGAGGTTAAATTCCCTAGAGGCATACCTTTATTTTTTTCTTTAAAATAATAGTTTTCTAAATTTATTTTTATTAACCATATTATTCTGTTATCTTATCTTTCTTTTAATAAGATTCAATAAAACTTCATGATTAACAGTTTCAAAATAATGTTTAATATCTGGTTTCAGGCAATAAGTATTTCTTTTATTATTCTTAGTAACTTTTATAATAAATAATTTTAATCTTTCTATTGCTTTTGTAGTTCCTTTACCAATCCTATTTGCATAACTATCATAAATAAAAACTTTATCGAATATTGGTTCTAGAATATTGATTAAGGCATGATGCACAATTCTGTCCCTGAAATCAGATTTACTGATTTTTCTTGTTTTAGGGTCCCTGATAATGAAAGTCTTTAATGGTTTTGGTTTATAGGAATGAAAGAATAGTTCTAACCTTAATGCAGATAGATTATTCATTAAATCTCTCTGAAATTTTTAAACATAATCTTTATTTGATTTACCTTTTTTTGCTTTTTTATAAGCTAAATATAATCTATCTATATCAAATAAATTTAAGTAAAGACTGGTGTAAGTTTTCATAATAAAACCTAGCTTAGTCTATGTCATTCTACCGGTGTCATTTTCGTTTTCTTTTCTAACTGAAAATTTCGAGTTAACAAGATTCTCATACCTAGCATTCAGATTCAAGTTCCTACTATGAACCAACCTATGGACACCAGATATAGCTTGCCCACTCTTATATCATTCACTGCTTTTTATTATCTCTCTATCAAAAGATAATCAGTTGTATTTCATGGCTATTTTAAATAGCACTATGGGTAAGCCTGTGGCCTAGACTAAGCCTAGGTAAAAATAGAAATGAAAGAGTATATTTAAGATTATCTTTTAAGATTATCTTTTCTTTAAAATTTCAAGAGCTTGGTTATATCTTGTTTCTAACTCTTGTTGTTGTTTTAACTTTTCCTGTTCTAGCTGTTGCACTAATTCATCAAGATTTCTACTGGAATTTTTTGCGACGAGATGTATCCTACAATCGTCATGCATGGTAACAAGATTCCCATATCTAGCATACAGATACAAGCCCTCGCCACCACGAATCAACCTATGGACACCATTATTTTGTGTGAATAGAATTCTATTACCTTCTCCTAATTTACCAGGAAATCCTGTTCTTTGTAACTCTGGATCTTCTGAATCAAATTTATTAACTGAATCAAATCTGTTAGTTCTTTGAGCTAATATTGGAACATTGTACATTAATGTTAATCCATCTATCGTGTCTAATCTTAAACCATCTTCAAATTTATCATCTTTTACCGGTTTCATTAAGCCTGTAACTACAAATGGTATTTCTAGGTCTACAGAATCTTTGTATTGTGTTTTTGCTATTTCTCTTAGATGCTGCCATAATACTAGATTATAGCCTTTATTAGAGTAAACTAATAATCCTAATTCTTCATAAGTTTCTCCTGGATTTGTTAAAGTATTATTTGCCAATGCTATTTCACTTTCTTTAGGATTTATTGGGAGAACATCTTGATTTGTTAATTCCCTATAAGCATTTCCCAAAGCAAATCTAAAATAAGGATTGCTTCCCTTTATAGGCCCTTTTTCCAGAAACTGGTTGAAAGACCTTATATTTGTATTTTTATAATCTGATAATATTTTCTTAACTGCTTCTCTTCCTGGCTCATCATATTGAGCCTGAAATATATATGGAACATTTACCTGAATTAGTGGTTGTCCCTGTGTTAGTTTCATTTTTATTTAAACCTCCAATTTAACTAATTATTTTAGAATTTCTTTATTTATAAACCTTTCTATTTTTACTATTTTAGAGTAGATAATATCAACCCATATAACTTGGTATTTCTTTAGCAAGCCCTGCTTTGGCATTTCTCAAATAAGTTTCTTCCATTGAAGTATAATGATCCATTGCCTCTTTTGAAATTGAAGGTTTTACTTTTATTAGAGCTTCGTCAAAATGTTTTTTTCTCACTTCTGTTGCTTTAATATCTTCTCTTAATGCCAATATTCCTGCTTCATTACAAACACCTTCTATATCAGCCCCGACATAACCTTCTGTTTTCTCTGCCAGATAATAATGGAATTTATCTCGGTCCGGTAAACCTTGAAAATTAATCTTTGTTTCTTTTTTAATGTCAGAATTATCTACTGGTTCGTCAGAAGCCATTTTTGATGCAATATTTATCTTATGATATTTAAACTGTTCTTCAATTTCTTTTATATCTTCCTTACTAATTTTTATTGGCATGCCCTTTGTGTGAATCTTGAAAATTTCTAATCTGCCTTTTCTTTCAGGTGGTGGTGTTAACAATAGTCTATCAAATCTTCCGGGCCTTAATAATGCTGGATCAAGAATGTCGGGCCTATTACTTGCTGCAATGACTACAACATCATTTAATTCTTCCAGACCATCAATCTCAGCCAATAAAGTATTAACAACTCTTTCTGTAACCTGATTTCCTGCATCAAGACCTCTTCTTGGAGCAAGTGCATCTATTTCATCGAAGAAAATTATGCATGGAGAGACTTGTCTTGCTCTCTCAAACACTTTTTTTACACCTTTTTCACTTTCTCCTACGAATTTATTCAATAATTCCGGGCCTTTGACTAGGATAAAATTAGCTTCTGATTCATTTGCTACTGCTTTAGCTAACAGAGTTTTACCTGTTCCGGGAGGACCATACATTAAAATTCCCTTTGGTGCTCTTATTCCTATTCTTTTAAACATTCCCGGATATTTAATAGGCCAATTAACAGCTTCTTTTAATTCCTGCTTTAATTTTTCCAATCCCCCTATGTCTTCCCATTTAATATTTGGTGTCTCTACTAAAACTTCTCTCATTGCACTTGGTCTTACCAATTTTAAAGCCTCTTTAAAATCTTTACCTGTTACAACTAATTTATCTAAGATCTCTTTTGGAATTTCTTCTTTCTCCCCTAATTTTAAATCCGGTAATATCCTTCTTAAAACATTCATGGCTGCTTCCTTACATAATGCAGAAAGATCAGCCCCAACAAAACCATGTGTTATTTCAGATATTTTTAATAATGCAACATCATTTGCCAAAGGCATGTTTCTTGTGTGAATTTTTAATATATTCAAGCGACCTTTTTTATTTGGAACACCTATAGAAATTTCTCTGTCAAATCTTCCCGGTCTTCTTAATGCAGGATCTATTGAATTTGGTCTATTAGTTGCTGCTACAACAATTACTTTGCCTCTTGATTTTAGTCCATCCATTTGTGCAAGCAATTGGCTTACAACTCTTTTTTCTAATTCACCATAGGATTCTTCTCTTTTTGGAGCAATTGCATCAATCTCATCAAAGAATATTATTGTTGGTGAATTTTTTTCAGCTTCATCAAATATGTCGCGAATCTTTTTTTCTGACTCTCCATAAAATTTATTAAGAATTTCAGGGCCATTCACTACCATAAAATTTGCCTCAACTTCATTTGCTACTGCTTTAGCTAACAGAGTTTTACCTGTTCCGGGAGGGCCATGAAGCAAAACACCTTTTGGAGGTTCTATGCCTAAACGCTCAAATATCTCTGGATGCTTTAGGGGTAATTCAACCATTTCCCTTATCTTCTTTATCTCTTCTTTCAAACCCCCGATATCCTCGTAAGTAACCTCTGGTATCTTTTCATCTGATATTTCAACTGCTTTTGGGTTTAGGACTACATTAGTTGATTCTGTTATTAGTACTGGTGTTTTTAGAGGTGTTGTTTGAACTACTATAAATCTTAATCCTGACAAACCAAATGCTCCTGTAAAAGACTCTTCGAATATTGAAAACACATCATTATCAAACAATGGAGAATCCGGGAGTTGTCTTCTACGCCTTCTCGTATTGCTTGGAACAATTATATCGTCTTTAACAACTGCTCTGTTTATAAGTGCTCTTTTAAATAGCTCTGGATCTGCCCTGATCATTACACCTTTTTGTGCAGGAGCAATTGTGATTGAGCGTGCTTCTTTTACATCTGCTTTTCTTACTTTCACATGTTCGCCTATGCCTGTTTTTGCGTTTCTCCTTAGGATTCCATCCATCCTTATAACCTCTTGACCAACATCTGTTGGGTATGCTCTGTCTACAATTCCAACTGTTTCTCTACCACCCTCTATTGAGACAACATCACCTGGATGAACTCCTATTTTATGCATTGTTTCAGAGTCTATTCTAACAGTACCTCTGTAAGCTTCTTCCTGCAAAGCCTCCATTACTTTTAGCCTTACATCTTTTTCTTGTGTCATTTTATTTTAGTATGTGTTTTATTTTTTTTGAAAATGTTATGCTTACTCTTTCAGGGCTTTCTAAAGACATCTGAATCATCTCATTTATTTCACGCTGCATCTCTTCTTCAAATTGTATAATCTCTCTTGGGATTGAGATAGCGTATGAATTTCCAACATATCTTAATTTTACCTGAAAACACTTATTTCTTAATCTTGAAAAATTTTCATAATCCTGCATGTCTCCGGGATGATACCATTCTTTCTTGCATGAATCGCACTGCATTGTCCTTATCTTAAAGCCATCTTTATTAATATAAGATTTTTTTGTTGCTTGATTACAATTATTACATAATATAGTTGTGTTAAATACATCTTCCATTTTGTGTATACTTTGTGTGTATACATCATGTATATAAATCTTTGGATTGAGAAGGCTTTGCACAAATATTCAATTCTGCACAATAACTACTCGTTTTGCACAAAAAGTGTTATTCAACAAGATAGATTTTATAACTTTATATATAAAAATTCTTTTAAATGACCTTATATGCATTTGCAATAAGAATAATAAGATGGAAGATAAACTTAATCATATTTTAAACCCTGAAAAAGGCATTTCCGTACTTTATGGAGAAGGAGGTACTGGAAAAACCTGCTTTATGCTTGTGAAGTCTTTTGAAATTCTCAGGCAAGGAAAAAGGGTCTTGTTTATTGATACAGAAAACAGCTTTTCATTGGAAAGATTCATACAAATTGCAGGGAAGGACTATGTTAAGTATCTGGATAATCTTATATACATAAAAGTTAAAAGTTTTAATGGGCAGCATAGGCAGATACTGCATCTAAACGAAGATGATATTAAAAGCATTTCTTTAATTGTCATGGACTCAATTTCAAATTTCTTTAGAATTCTCTTAAGCAAAAAGAAAGATTTGGCAAGGGCAATGATGATAAAACAGATGAGACATTTAAAAATTTTAGCCAGAAAAACACCTGTTCTGCTGACAAATCAAGTATACTATAATATAAATGATAAAAAAATAAATATGGTGGGAGAGGATATTTTTAAAAACTTTTGTAATATACAGATAAGGCTGGTAAATGAACGTGGTTTTAGACGTCTTATAATCGAGAAGTCTATAAAAAAAGAGATTCTGTTTAATATTATTGGGAGTGGAATAGAAATTTATAATGACAAAACTAAACAAGAATAAGATTTTTTGGAGTTATATCCTAATTTTATTAATTGGCTTCTTGATTGGTGTTTTTGTTTTCTACAATAATGACAACAAAGCAGATATTCCTGGATTGTATACAGATGTTTTTGGCATAAAGAATGATATGAAAAAGACAGATGGCAGTGCCAATATTGTTGCTGTCGGTAGTAATGGTTTTGGTATTATCGGGAAAGTCAATGTTGACATTGAAGAAGGAGAAGGGAAAATCCTGGTTAACACAAACCCTTTTGTCGAACCTGATACCCAATTGAGTGCTATAACTGCTGTTAATGTTGCAAAAAACATTACTGGCGTTGATCTAGGGAATGTGAATGTCATTATTGATTTTGAGATGCCTAATGTAAATACGGAAAACAGCGGTATTATTGGAGGCCCTAGCGCAGGAACTGCAATGACCCTGGCTGTTCTATCAGCAATTAATGGAAAGAAAGTTAAAAATGTTGTGGCTACTGGAGCTATTTTACCTGACGGAAGAATAGGGCAGATTGGTGGAGTTATAGAAAAAGCAGATGCTGTTGCAGATAATAACCTAACCTTGTTCCTGATACCTAAAGGGCAGGGCAAGTTTGCATACTATGAGAGACAAATAAAAACAGTAGACTCCGGCAATACAAAAGCAAAAAAAGTAGTGCTTGTCCCAAAAACAATTGATTTGGTAGATTATTTTAAACAGGAAAAAAACCTAACAATAAAAGAAGTTGACCATATTGAGGATGTTATAAATTATGCTTTTTAAGTTGTATTAATCATGTCTCATTTTTCTTCTTTGATTCTTAAACGGCCTTTTTCCTGTTCTTTGCACCTTTATTAGTGGTGTTTTACAATATTGGCATGTCTCGCCTGTGGGTATTACCTTTCCTGAAGTTAAACTGTAAGTTGTTTTGCATTCCGGATATTTATTACACGCAACAAACTTCTTTTTTGTTTTTCTTGAGAACAATATCCTTAGATCTCCTTCCATACATACAGGGCATTTTCCCAAGATAGATGCTTTGTCTTGTGTCTCTTTTAATGCTTCAACTAAATGCTTTCCTATATTTTTTTCATGTTTTTTGAAATTGACAAATATTTTTGTTAATAGTTGTTTTGCTTTTTCAATAACTTCTTCTTCTGTTGTTCTTGATTCCTGTATCTGCTCTAATTCAAGTTCAAATTGCCTTGTCAGATCTTCTGAAACTAACTCCGGGACATATTTCTCTAAAACTTTGATAACTGATTTTCCAATCTCTGTTATTTTTATACTTTTATCTTCAATGTAGTATCTATCGTATAATATCTGCAATATTTGGGCCCTTGTTGCCCTTGTTCCAAGATTTTTTTCATCCATTTCGGAGATTATAGAACCTTGGGTGTAACGTGCAGGAGGTTTTGTTTTATCCTCTTTCAATATCAGGTCTTTAACAGTATGTTTTTCATTTTCTTTTGTTTCTGGTAGTTGAACTTCTTTAAATTTTACATACGGTGCATAAAATGACATCCATCCCGGATTTATTGTCCTTGAACCTGATGCCTTAAATATTTCATTGTTGATATCAAATTTTATCTCCATGGATTCTCTTAATGCTGGATCTGCAAACACTGCCAAAAATCTTTTTGCAATCAACATATATATCTTTTTTTCTTGTTCATTTAGCTTTATTATATTGGGAATATTTGCTGTTGGGTAAACTGCGATATGTGCCGGATCTGTTTTTGTTCCTTCATTTGGTTTTAAATGTTGTTTCTGTAATAAGAGCACGGCATTTTTGTTTAAATCCTTAATAGAAGACAGGCTTTTTATTATTTTTTTATAGTCTATTGTTTGAGGCAATTTTTCTGACGAAGTTCTTGGATAACTGATATGAGCGCTTAAATAGAGCCTTTCAGCAATATCCAGAGTCTGTTTAGGAGAAAATCCAAAATTCTTATAAGATTCTGTTTGCAATGAGGTAATATTAAAAGGTGTTGGTGGGTTTGTATTGTACTCTCTTTTCTTTATCTCTTTTACAGTTGCATCTTTATCTTTACATTTTTTATATATCAAACTCGCCTGTTTTTTATCCCAAAATTTATCCTCCTGGTGTAATGCTTCAATTAGCTGATCTTTTATGTTGATTTTTGCCAATAACTGCCAGTATTGCTTTGGAATAAAAGATTCAATCTGTTCTTCCTTATGCGCTATTAATGTAAGGATTGGGCTTTGTACCCTGCCTGAAGATAGAAGCTTAAACATACCGGAATTTTTAATTGCTAAAGTTAATGCTTTACTGGAGTTCAAACCCCAATAGTTATCCAGATAATGTCTTGCTTCTCCTGCCTCAACTAATTTTAAATCTATTGATTTTGAAGCATTTTTATAAGAGTCAAACAACTCTTCTTTTGTTAATGTTGAGAATTTCATTCTTTTTGCATTAGATTTCTCACAAATGAATTTTAAGACATTTCTACCGATTACTTCGCCTTCTGTATCATAATCGCATGCAATTACATAAGAGGAAGCATTTTTTGATAACTGCGTTAATAGATCAAGATAATTTTTTGTAAAATAACTTTTTTTGAAGACTTTATAACTAGGCTGCCAAGAAATATCAAAATTTGGATAATCTTGTGTTTTTTTATTTTCTGCCAAGACAAATAAGTGACCGACTGCAGATGCAACAACAATCTTTTTTCCATCATGGGATAATTCAAAATATGGAATTTTATTTGTAACTTTCTTCTCTGCTTTAATATCTGCCAAAGCTTCTGCAATCCTTTTAGCAGCATCTGTTTTCTCTGCTATTATTAATTCATATGTCATTGTTAGATCTCTATTATTTTTCCGTTCCTGCCAACGTTTATTACTAATGTATTATCAATTTTCTCTTCTATACCTTCTGCTTCATGCACATGACCGCATAAAAGAAGATCGGGTTTAAGCTCTCTTATTGCTTTTGTAACACCTGAACTTCCTGGAAAAAAGTTCGTAAGTCTTTCCATGCTTGAACCTTTCGGATGGACATGTGTTACCATTATCTTCTTCTTTGAATCTTTTATATATTTATAACTTTTTTTAAGCAAGTCAAAAATTTCAGCCTCTGACAGTTGAAAGTGTCCTATATTTGCTGAACCGCAGCCGAACAAACCAATATCTTTCATTTTATAAGAGTAGCCATGTAGATTAACAGCACCATACAACTCTGCTAAGAAATCTGCTGTTGCAGGAGTTTCATGATTTCCAGGTATCAAGAGAACTTTCTTATTTCTTTTTACAAACGGCCCTATTATGCCTGCAGTTGACTGTAAATTGATATCTCCATGTATGTCTGAAGCAGCCAATATTTTCATTTTGTATATATTAAATTAGGGGTTTATAAAATTTTCCTATTTTATTACTATTAAATAGTATAACAAACTATTAATATTTATATCAAGATTTATATATCTTTATCATTCATCAGGAAAATGGAATTGCTACAAAAATGTTTATATTGCAATAACATTGCGAGATTTAAATGCCTTAAATGTGGGGCTTCAGTTTGTGTTTATCATAATAGTCAAAAAGGGATCTGCTCAACATGCACTACAGGAAAATCTAATCTTTCTTTCTCTTAGGTTTTTTTATTTTTACCTGCTTTATCATATCCTTCCATGAATCCCTGTTCGAGCTCATCTATCTCATCTGCCTCTTCTAATTCTTCCAGAGATCCTTATTGTAAACATCTAGATTGTGCTCTTTTCTTTGCCATCTTACTTATTCATTGTTTTATAATAATCTTTAATATGTTTGTCAAGCAGCGTTACCTGGTCTTTCAGTGTTGATGTCTTTAAGATTACCTGTTTTAAGTGTACCATTGCTTTTCTCTTGTCGCCTTCAATTTTTAAAGAATCGATAGCAATCTTTGTCGATTCAGTCAGTTCATCTGCTGTTTTGTGCATATCATTAATCTTTCTTTCTAATTCTCCTAGTATCATTTTGCTCCCCTATTTTTTTGATTCCATTCATGTATTTCTGTAAGACTGTGGGAACATTTATTGTTCCATCTTCCCGCTGGTAATTTTCTATTATTGCTCTTAAAACCCTTGCTGTCGCTATGCCTGTGTTGTTCAATGTGTGTACATACAATTTATCATTGTCTTTCCTGTATTTTATATTCAACCTTACTGCTTGATATGATGTACAATTGCTACAGGATGTCACTTCTCTGTATTTTTGTTCCCTTGGAAAATAAGCCTCTATATCATATTTCTTGGCTGCCACTATACCTATGTCTCCTGTACAGATTGAAACAATATGATAAGGAATGTTTAATTTTTGTAGCATTAACTCTGAATTTTTTTGCAATTCTTCATGGAGCTTCCATGAATCTTCTGGTTTACAAAATACCACTTGTTCTATTTTATTGAACTGATGAACTCGAAAAATTCCCCTTGTGTCAACACCATGGCTTCCGATTTCTTTCCTGAAACATGGACTAAAACCGACGTATTTTAATGGAAGATCTTTTTCTTCAAATAACTCATCTTTATGCATTGCAACCATTGGATGTTCTGATGTTGCTATCATATAAAGATCTTCTTTATCAATTTTATACATTACGTTCTCAAAATCATCCAAGGATGTGACACCTTCATATGCCTCCTTGTTCATCATCAATGGAGGTTCTATAAGGATAAATCTCTTTTGCATTAGAAAATCAATTGCGAATCTCTGCAAAGCCAGATCCATCAAAGCAAGTTCTTTTTTAAGAAAATAAAAACCTGTGCCGGATATTTTGGCTGCTCTCTGAAAATCTGCCAGACCCATTTTTTCCAACAACTCACCATGTGGTTTTAATTCGAAACTAAATTTTGGTATCTTACCCCATTTCCTTATTTCCTTGTTTTCAGTATCATCTTTCCCACATGGGACTGATTCATGTAAAATATTCGGAATTCGCATCATGTAATATCTTATCTTTTCTTGTAAAAGAGCGTATTTTTCTTCTAACTCTTTCAATCTTACTGGTATCTCCTTAGCTTTTTTTATTTCTGTACCTGCATCTTTTCCTTGTTTTTTTAACTTGTTTATGGATTCGCTTGTTATGTTTCTCTCATGCCTGAGATCATCAATCTGTTTTTTTATTTCCAAGACCTGTCTGTCTTTTTTGATTAGGTCGTCTAGCCATTTTACTTTTTCTTGGTCTCTCCTTTTTTCCAAATCTTTTTTTACTATATCAATAGAATTTCTGATAATATTTATATCTAGCATTTGTAAATTTCTTTAGTTTATTTATATAAACCTTACCATAAGCTTATATATATTAAAGGTTATCTTTAAAACTATAGTTTTAATCAAAACATTTAAATATTAGTATTATCAGTCCATGGTATATGATGGTAAAGAAAAAAACAGATATCTTTGAGGTATTTTTTAGGAAAAAGCCAGCAATGATGTTAGTTGCTCTTAGAAAGGGTGGTAAGAACAGATATGGAAGCGTCTTGGCAAAGGAAGTTGACTGTACTTATAGTCATGCCGTAAAGATACTACAAGAGATGGAAAGATCTAAGTTAGTGAACTTTGAGAAGCATGGAAGAATAAAATCCATAAATCTGACAGAAAACGGAAACAGAATTGCAGAACATATTGAGAGAATTAAAGACTTGCTTTAATGCAAAATCCATAATCTTAATGTTTCTTCTCTTTTTCTGGCTCTTCTTTTTAGTGGTTTATCATTTTCCTGATTGATAATAGGAACTATTCTACTGTTATTTTAATTTGAATGAGTCCGACGGGATTTGAACCCGCGCCACCCTGATTAAGAGTTTCATCAGACACAGGTGCTCTGGCCAGGCTGAGCTACGGACCCATTTTACTGTTCAATTTTGGTGTATATAAAAATGTTTTTAATATTATTCCATAGAAAAGATTAAAAATCAATAAGTATAATGCAGTGGTTTATGCAAAATATTGCTATAAAGTTATTGAAAATTGGAGCATCTAACTTTTCATTAAGGGACAAAGATTTTGACCTAAGAGTAAATTTTGAGGTCAATGGCAAAAGTAAGGTATATTATAACCATTATAAGCTATCCAACCCTGAAATTATGACTGAAAGGGTGCTGAAAGAGATAAAAGAAAAAGAAAAGACAGAATCTGAAAAAGATGCTGCTTATGACAAAAATGATGTCCTTGCTAATTTAAAGATAATCTCTTTCCAAAGATTGGATGAAACTGAAATGAAACTGACAAATTTTTTCGGAAAGGTAGATAACAGGATAAAACAATTCAAAAATGTGAAAAGCTCAGAGAATTATATCAGCAATTATGATAGATTTAAGGATTTTGAAGTTCAATTATTTTGATTTTTATTCTTTAAAATAATTCCAGTATAATACTCGGAAAAGTTTATATATTGGATGTCAAATATATTGAATGTGCAATATATGACTATATGATTAAAAGTTTTAATCATTGATTGAAAATGAAACTACCAAAATACATTGATCTTCGAGGCTTATTGAGTTTCCAGATAATGAAAGAGCTAAAGAGAAAACATTGTTGTGGTGAAGATCTTGCTTTTATTATAGGCAGAAGAAAAGGAAATAAGCTGACACCAGGAACTATTTATCCAACATTAAAAAGATTAAGAATGTATAATCTTGTTAAGTTTAAACAGATCGGTAGAAAAAAAATGTATCATCTCACAAAAAAAGGTTTAAGAGAATATAAAATCTCAAAAAAAATTATTTTTGCTCTTTTCAGAGAAATTGTGAGATAATTATTTTTTTCTTTTTCTTTTTCCACCACGGGCCATGACTGCTTCACACACATTACCTTTGCCGTCTACATAATAAAGATGGCCTGCTTTTCTTTGTATTGCATTCTTTAAAATTACTTTTCCCATTTATTTTGCCTCCTTTTATCGACGATTTATATTTATTACCAGATATTTAAACTTATCTGAATTATGGTATCTATATCAAAATTCTTATTTTAGGTATAATTTTGTATATGTTCCGATTGCCCACAATATTACCAATATTATAATTATAATAAAAATCCACAATATGTGCCTGGCTTTAATACGTTGTTGCCTCGGTGTTTCAACGTTTTTTTGGCTTTTTTTCATTTAGAAGTATAATAATTGCTATATATTTAAATATTATCATTTTATAGTCCAATAGAGATAATTTATTGAGATTATTTTATCATATCATTGAAGGGATTCTTGATCTGCTTAATCTGCTCTTTTGAGATGTGTGTATAAATCTGAGTTGTCTGAATCTGTGCATGCCCCAGCAATATTTGAATATAACGAATATCTGTGCCATTATGCAAGAGATGGGTTGCGAATGAATGTCTTAAAACATGAGGTGTTATGTTCTTCTTGATTCCTGATTTAATTGCTAATTGTTTTATGATTTTCTGGGGTAATTTTACACTGAGTTTATTACCGTTTTTTTTGCACAAAACATAATCTGAATCATGTTTTCTCTCTTCTATATGCTTCTTCAGATGTTGTAATACTGAACTTGGAATTATTGTAATCCTGTCTTTATTCCCTTTGCCTGCTCTTACAGTTATGGTATTGTCGTCGTTAATATCTTGTTGTTTTAGATTGATACACTCCGATACTCTTAATCCAGATGTTAACATTATCTCTATCATAAGCTTATGCTTAGAATTTTTAATGGTTGCTAGCAACTTTTGAATTTCTTCAGTTGTCAGGTAGGTTGGTATCTTCTCTGCTGTTTTTTGTGATTTGATATCTTCCATTAACTTTGGGTTTTTTAATATATATCTGTTTAGGAAACGTATTGTAGACAGTTTTAAGTTTATTGATTTTGGTTTTAAGTTTTTTGACATTAAGTCTGCTAAATAATTCTTTATATCTTGTTTTTGCAGTTTAGAAGAATCTTTCTTTATAAATTCAAGAAATTTTTGTGTATGTAATAGATAAGCGTCTATTGTTTTTTGCGATTTTCCCTGTATTGTTAGTTCTGTTCTTAATTTTTCTAATATCAACTCTTTTTCCATTAGATTAAGTAGAATTTTTGATTTATCTAATTTGTGTTTTTTTAAATGAAACAATTTATTAAGTGATTAATCATCTTTTAATCATGGCTGAAATTGATTTTGGAATAATGATTATTTTATTATTTGTTATGCTTATCTTATCTATTATTGGTGGATTAAAACTTTGGGGGATTTATAAAGGTAAAGGAACAAAATATGCTGGAATCATATTAATAGTATTGATGGCTTCTTTTTTAATTGGTATTTTCATTATCATGCCGATTTTACTTGTAAAGTTGTATGCTTTTGGTGGTTACAACTTTTATGTTTATTTTTTGAATATTATGATTAGTCCTATCGCCATAATGAGCTTATATTTCTGGGTATTTTATAAAACTCGAAGGGTTAAATTCGTATGGATTTATTTGATATTATCGATTATATTTTTCTTTATCACTTTATTTTATATGGTACTGCTTGTTAGAGCTTTTTTGAGTTTATAAAATTTGACAGGAAGATATCGAGTTATGATGTATTGTAAAATATATCTTTGAGAATAGAGATATATATCGAAAATTTAATTGAAAATTATGGCAAACAAAGAAAGTATATCCTCTCAATATAGCATTGTACTGGCTCGTATTGATTTTTTGATTAGGGATATACCGAAGATAGATACATTAGACTTAAAGGTCCAAAAAAATTTAAGTACCCAATTAATTCTTTTACGAAAGAGTGTAACTGATTTGGGCGAGAATATTAGAACGGCGGACAATGAAATTAGAATTATTATTAGAGATTGGTTACTAATTGAGAAAGTAGATTCCAAATGAAAGTAAGTTTAATAGCATATATGAAAATATAAATTTTAGAAAAATTAAAAGCTTATCTCTTCTGTTTTTAATATCTTTATCTTATTCTGCCTTTCAAATGCCTATCATCTGACCATACTACTGAATTTTTGATGCCTAATGCAGTTGCTATAAAAACAACATCTTCTTTATCTATATGCTCCATTATTTCCTTTGCTTCATTCCAATTCCTTTCTATTTCTTCAGTAGGAACTAATCTAACATATTTGAGCAAGGTTGTCATGAGTTTGTTATATTCTTCTGCTGTCAATCCGGATTTTCTTAGAATATAATCCTCGTACTTTCTGATTTTGTGCATGGATGGCTCTGGAGAGTATAAATCAACCCAGAATTAAGAATTATCTTTCTTGTTGTTGAATCGCGAATCAAAGCTGACAAGATAATATTTACATCAAGTATAACTTTCATCTTTTGTTTAATTCTTCAAAAATATCTCTGTTTACTTTATGAGATATTTCCCCAATATCTGCTTGTGTCAATTTGCTTTTTTTAGCAAGCCTATCCATAATCTCCAAATCTTCAATTTTCTCAGAAATAGATTTTCTAACTATATCACCCCATCTAATCTCAGAATGTCTTTTCATCTTTTCATGTAACTCTTCTGTTATTGATAATGTTAAATTTGGCATTTCATTGATATGTGATTTCACATATTTAAAAGTCCGATTTGGGTTTTGGTGCTTTAAGTGATATTAAGTAGAATTTTGATAGTAAGATAATAATACTAATAAAACTTATATAGAATGAATTATTTAATTATTTATGGATGAAGTTTATTTTGAAGTAATATCTAAATTTGGTAAAAGAATTCAAGTCACAAGATATAGATGGAATCTTATAATAAGAACAAAACATCCGGATATTGAGAATAAAGAGAAAGAGGTTAAAGAAACATTAATGAATCCTGATGAAATAAGGGTGAGTGAGAAGGATAGTTCAGTTTATCTTTATTATAAAAAATATGGAAAATTATGGGTTTCAGTTGTAGCAAAGCATATAAATAATGATAGTTTTATTATAACTACGTATCATACAGATAGGATTAAAGAAGGAGAACTGATTTATGAAAATAAAAATGAATAAAATCATGGTATTTTTTGATAGAGAAGGAAATACATTAGATGTATGGTTTGAAAAGCCTAGAAAGATTATTAGTGAGGAAACTGGAGAGGAAGTTATATTAAAAAAAGATCCAAAAACAAATAAAGTTATAGGTTTTGAAAAATTAAACTTTATTTCTAGTAAGATAAAACCTAATGAACTGCCTGTAGAGGTTATTGTTAATTAAGTAGAATTTGATAGAAAGATATATATATAAAGAGAATTTAAGTTTTAGAGGTAAATGGTTTTGGGAGAAATTTAAAAAGATGGGAGATGATGAAATTTATTGGTCAGAAAAAAATCATTGGGATAGAGAGAGGAAGGAGCAACTTAGCCTTGTTGGAAAGTTAACATTTGCAAGTAAATTAGATAAAGATATAAAAGAGATGACGGGAGATATTATAAAAAATCTAAATAAAAGTCTGCCTAGAAATGGAAAGTTTGAATTTTCGGGGAAGATTGGTCATCTAAAATATGGAGGGAATATAGGTTATTATGGGAGAATCTATCGATTTGAAATATATTTATTGGAAGATAGTAAGATAAGAGATTGGAGAGATGGAAGATACAATATCATGTTACTATATCGTACAAAGAATACTGAGGAGCTGAAACGAATACCTATGAATGTGGGTTATTCTAAAAAAGATTTAGTAAGAATAACGAACGAGTTTATAATGATAGTTTACAAAGAGCTACAAGATATGGATTTATTAATTAAATAAGGATATCTTAAATTTAAAAGTAGGCTTAATATGGATTAAGCCTACTTTCTTATATTAGATTTATTTTATGATATTAAAAATTGGAGTTATGGTGTTCTATTCTTGAAGTAAATCCAATAAATTATGATCTACCGAATTTGGTGTATATAACTCTATACTTTTTTCATTTCTCTCATTTAGATAGAGGGGGTAATGAATCCGCTTCTCTTTGAATGGCTGCTTCATTTAAATAGAATCTGTCATAGAAACCGATTTTGTTTTTTCCTATTTTATCCATTAAGTAACGCTCAATTAATAACAGAATATTTTTATCTTTTTCCCCTCTTGCACAGTTTTCAGCAGAATAATCAAAGTCCCATATGTCAAATAAACTAACATAAGCCCCTTTCTTATCTCTGCCTATTGATACAGTACGCCCTCTGCCGAGGTCTATTTTTGTATGTATAGCACCAATTATCCCACCACTTATTATCTCTCCTTCCTTTAATTCCGAAATTCTCTTTAGAAAATCAGTATTCCAATTCAAGTACTCATCTAACTTTGTATATTTGCTTATACTGTATAGCGGAACATCTGAAAACTTTGTTAGTGATGTTGGTTTATATAAAGATCTGTCTAAAGTTATGGGTTCTAAACCTAAATACATCTTTAGAATGTTGGGGCCACCATGATAGTCACGGTTATTATAATCATAATAAGAACCCCGATAATCCCCATCGCCCAAGACTATAGCATCTAGAATTATGTCTATATCATGATATCCTGCTTCGGTTTGAGATGCAAATCTGTAAGCTAGTCTTCTGATAGGCATAAGAGTAACATCTTTTATACTATCTTGCATTTTAGAATCTAATGAAAAATACATAATGGTAGATGCTATGGTAATTCCTAAAATATTTCTAAAAGATTTTTTCAAATTCATATTCTAAAGGAGAAGCCATCTCTTATAAACCTTTCGATTTGTTACTACTTTATAGTTTTTATTGTAGAAGTTTAGTATTTTATCTTTGCTTAAAAGTTTTAAGATTATAACTGAATTAATCTTTTTAGTACTTCATCTACCTTGCTTAAATAATAATCTTCTAAAACTCCGATTTTATTTATAAATCTCTTTTTATCTAACGATTGAATTTGAAAAATTAGTGCTATTGAATCTTTTTCAAGCTTATTTTCTCCAGATTTTTTTATTTCTACAGTATGTGGGAATCTTAAAGCTTGAAGATTTGAGGTTAATGGAATTACAACAATCATGTCTGTTTTCGTATCTGCTAGGATTAAACACGGTCGAGTGCCTCTCTGTTCTCTTCCATTTAGAAATGGAAGTTCTAGAACCCATAATTCACCTTTTTTCATATCTTATTTTCAAAGGCTAATAGATCCTCTGTTCCAGCTCTTTCCCAAGCTTCAAGTTCTTCTTTCAAGATTATATATTCTTTTATGTTGTGAAGGTATAATTTTATTGCCCTTGTTATTAACTCTTTTTTATTTAGCCCTAGCTCTTTAGAAGCCCTTTCAAGATTTTCCGAGATGTCTTTTGCTACTTCTATTTGCATTGTATAATTTAACCTTTTATTCTTGTTTATATATTTAACTCATCCAAATTTCTGTATGGATTAAGACTACTTTCTAAATAAACCTATTTTTGTCTGTAATGGTGAAAGAAAATGTCAATTAAATCCGCATCTCCTATAAAGAAACCTTTAATTCCATATTCTGATATTCTTTCTTTAGCTTCTTTTGAGCTTTGATTTTCTTTTTCTGTCCTAATCACCCCTTGTAATGGATAAACTCCTTTGACAATTCTACTAATACAGCTATTTATTGTATCAACATCCTCACGTGATTTTAAAAATCTATTATTAAAATCGATCCAACCTGCCCAATCATTATCGACACTATCACTCGTTCTTCTAGCTAATTCTCTTCTAATAATATCGTACAAAGGAGATGTTTTAATTTTTTCAACACTCTCTTTATGTTTTCCATTCTTTTTAACTATATCTCCTGCAAAATGTGGGGATTCATTAAAATAGATTGATACTTGTGTTGCTTGATATGCTTCTGCATGCCATTTTAATCCATATTGAAGCTCTCTTGCAAAACTACAGAATGAATCATCATCCATTGATTCAATTATACCACTTATTTCTTCTATCTGCTTCATCTTTTTAAATCCCATCACTTATTTTTGCTTTTTCAATTGCTTCCTCTAATATTATTGGTTTACCGTCACATAAAATTACCGATTTACATTGGGTATTTGTTATATATAATCCTATTAAAAATCTTTGCCGACTTTGGTGATAATCCCCCGACCTTGGGTCTAGAGCAGGCCCAAACCTTATAGATCCTTGGGGAAAATTTAATAATTCCTTATTTATGTCATCATAACTACTGGTGTTGTAAGATGATTATGCAAAAGAACATAATCTCTATTTGTTAAACCCTTAAAATATTCTGGTTGTTCCATTTTAACTCCATTATTTCATTTAATCTTGTTAAAATATTAGAGACTTATTTATAAACCTTTCGCTTTGTTACTACTTTATAGTTTTTATTGTAGAAGTTTAGTATTTTATCTTTGCTTAAAAGTTTTAATTATCACTTAGATAAGCTGAACATTTGGGAGATCTGCTAATTTTTTATCTGCTGTTATTAAAGGACAACCATATATTGTGCTTAATGATATGTATAGCGCATCGTATAGTGTTATGTCATGTTTTAATGCTATTTCTATTGCTTTGTTTAAAGTGAAAGAAGTTGTTTTTATTATCTGTAATTGAATGTCCCATAAATCCTTATTTGCTTCTTTTAAATCTTCTTCTGTTTTTCCTTTATATTTAAGAGCATTTAACACTTCTATGAAGGTAAGATCTGGTACTATAATTTTTATGTTCCCATTAATATGGTCGTTTCTTATATCTAAAGCCTTTTTACTATTCTCTTCATCAACAAACCATTTTACAACTATTGATGCATCTATTATTTTCGTCTGTTTCTCCATTCTCTAATGACCTGAACACTTTCTTTTCCAGAAGAAAATGCATTTACTTTCCTCAATTTATCCATACTTAAAGCTGCTTTTTCTGCTCTTTCTTTATCAATAAAGTCAAAATCCTCAATTGTTTTTATTATTGATTTCCTTAATAAGGCGCTCCAGTTTATTTCATCATGTAATTTCATTTTTTTATGTACTTCTTTATCTACCCTTAATGAAATCGTAACTTCTTCCATAGTTTAAATGTAATAAATGTAATATATTTAAATCTTTCTATGTTTAGATAATCTTTTGTCAATGCTTAAAAGTTTTAATATCAGATGTGTGTACCTTTTAATGTTGATAATTTCTACAAAGACCTAACAACCTAAGAGCTTGTTTTTATAAAAAATTCAAACCATGATTAAATATTTTTGTCTTTCTTTATTTTTAATTTGTGTATATCTATCCCAGGAAGATGCTGTTCTCAATATATCTTGTTTGTCTTCACCTTTCTCAAAATTCGCTATATAGTTTATAACATAAGATAATTTAAAAACTTCTGATAATTCTTTTTCAAGTAGACTGCCTTCTTCAGATATGTCAAATATAGAAACCAATTCCTCAGTGTATTTTTCAATCTTATCCTGATATTTTTCACATAAAAAGATGGATTTGGAGATGTAGGCTTCACTTATTGAAATAATACCAAGATTATCTTTGGATGATACATCTCCATATATTTGGTGTAATGGTATTATATTCTCCAATACTGAAACTGCTATTTGAAATAGTTCTTCATAATTCAAATTCAAATTATTGAGTATATTCTGGTTCATTTTTATCTGAATCTTCTTTTTCTTCATACTTTTTTTTAATCTGTTCGATAGCTTTTGATCCGATGTTTGTGAGACTAACAAAGGTTTCCTTTCCTTTCCTTTTTTTTGAAACCAAACCTAGTGTTGAGAGTATCGTTAAATATTCAGATATTGTTGATCTTACATCGGAGTATTTTTTATCAGGATAATATACCTTTGCTAATGATTTAATGGAAACATCTTCTGTTTCTAATTGGTGTTGTATTGTATAGATTGTTCTAAATATCTCTTGCTGTGTTGTAGTTAATGATTTTATTATGCTATGAGAATGGTTTTGATCTTTTATGTCTAAATCAGGTTTAGTAATCTTTTCTTTTGTATACCTCCTAGAGTTATATTCTATTTGTTTAAATTTAGGCTCTAAATTTGATATTGTGGTGTCTAATGATGATACTCTTTTTTCTATATTATCATCTGTGTCTTCTAATCTTTTTATTTGATTGTGTATTGCTGCAATATCTTTCTTAATGTTATTGAAAGAGTATCTTAGATTGATTATTAAGTTTTGCAGTTGCTGTTCATCTACTCTTTTTCTTCTAAATATCCACCAAACCATATACTTTGTAACATTGTTTATATATAAATATCTTACTATTTTACATGTCTACAGACGTCTTAGACGTCTGTAGACATGTCGTAGACGTCTTCGAAGTTCGTAGACGTATTGAGATATTATGAGTTTTATATTTAGAGATTAGTTGCTGAATTGTGATCCATCTTTTGTTATTGCTGACTTTGAGAGTTGAATCATGTGTCAAAAAGAGTTTTTTGAGACGTATTTGACCTATTCCTTATTGAAATTATCCTGGAAATGAGAGTTAGATCTCTAAATTCCTTGGTTATTGAGAGTTGCAATTTCCGATTAAATGGTCTTTCTTTGATAATTGGTAAATTCTTAGAAATTAATGAGTTTAGATATCCCCTGATAGTGATTTCTGATATCTTTAACTTATTGGCTATATCTGATAAAACAACTGCTTTTCCTATCTCTTCCTCGATGGAGTATATGGCTAGGAAGATGGAAAATTCCCTATCTGTGAGGTTTTTGAATTGATCGTTAAGCTCTTTTTTTAGGCTTATTATTGGCTTTTGATTATCATTGTTGATTGTTGTTGATTGTTGTTGATTGTTGATTACCCCTTCATTTCCACTGGAAATATCAAAAAAAATGTCTTTTGGATGGTGAGTGGTTGTTTTTGATGATTCTTGGATTAATTGGGTTATTTTGCTATCTAGGGCTTTTAATTGGTTTTTTATTGTGTCTATCTCATTTTTGACCTTTGAAAAAGAATTCTTTATCCTTTGTTCTTGGTTGTTGATCATTGATTATTGTTGATTGTTGTTTGTTTTTGAATATAAATACTATATCTTGGGTTGGAATTAATGGAATGAGGATGTAAGCTATTTTTGTTAGTTATGGAATATATAATAAATGATGTGTTGTTTTGGTAGGATCAACCAATGTAGTTATCTGGCCTAATATTCTTGTTTGGTGCCAACCGCGGCATTGGTATGTGGGGAGGTAGATTAACTTCCTGTGCTATTAGCAATGCTTTTATATTCGCCCTTATAAGAATTATATTAATTACCTGAACAGAAAATGGGGTGGTATTGTCCTGATTTTTATTCCATTGCTCTATTATTACTTTTGCTTTTTTAGGATCTTCTAAGATTAGTACATGGCCTGTAAAAGAAATATTCCCTATGTTTGGGTCATATTCAACTTTAAATTGAAAATTAACCCTTAAAACCTCTTGTTTTTTTCCTATATTCATCTCTTCCAAGGTTACAGATTTTATGTTTGTATTGTATTTTACCTTTAAATCTCTGACTTCCTGGACTGTCTTTTCTGCTTCTATCTTTTCTATGTTAAAACCTATTACTTGCATTTTTTTGCTATTTAAACAATTTATATAAACCTTTCCATCACAGGAAGTGTTAACTTAAGTAATGCTGATTAATTTTTAGAGTTATTTTAGGTTGATATGACCTTCTTTCTCGGGAAGAACTTCATTTTAATATCTTTTGAAAAGAGGCTTTATTTATAAAACATTAATTAACTTAACAGAACCCCATCACATATGTTTCACTGACTGGATGTTAAGAAGGTGTAAGCAAATCTCCAACACTTGTTTTGTTGACTTGACAATTGCAATCCTGAACCCTTTTGTGTTGTTTTCTATATCGATGACCCTATGTTTTTCATAAAAATTATTGAATAATGTTGCTAACTCTGATGTATAAACACAAATATAACTTGGTTTTAAATCTGTAGTTGCCTTCTCTAAAATATCCTGAAATAATGACAATTTTTTTATTATCTGACTTTCTTCATCATTAATTTCTATTGATAAGAACCTTTCTTTGCTTTCTTTTGTTTTTTCAAGTAAACTATTACATCTGGCGATTGTGTATAATACGTACGGTCCTGTATCGCCTTCAAATCTTATTGCTTTTTCTGAATCGAACAATATGTCTTTTATGGGATCTGTTTTAAGGAGATAATATTTTATTGCTGAGAGGGCAATCTTCAATGAGTTTTCCTCTAACTCCTTCTTTTTTATATTTTTGTTCCGTTGTAATATCTCTTTCTTGGCTAATTCAATCTCTTGTTCTATCAGATCATCTGCATCAACCACTGTTCCTTCTCTTGTCTTCATTCTTCCCGTTGGTAAATTAACAAGCCCATAAGACAGATGGTAACAATCTTTGCAGTAGTCATATCCGAGCAAACTTAAAATTCTGAAGAGTTGTTTAAAATGTAAAACCTGTTCTGATGCCACTACATAGATTAACCTTTTTATCTTGTATTTTTTGAACCTTAATTCGGCCAATGCTATATCTTGTGTAATATATACTGAAGTTCCATCAGATCTTAGGACGACTTTATTAGGAAGTTCTGGTTCTAAATCAACAATATAATCACCTTTCTCATTTTTTGAAAAGATATTTTTTTTGATTCCTTCATTCACTATTTCTTTTGCTTTATCATATATGTTGCTTTCGAATGTCCAAAAATCAAATTTTGACCCATAAAGAGCGTATGTCTTTTTCATACCTGCCAAGACCCAGGTGTTCATTTTCTTCCATAATTCTCTTGTTCCCCTATCATTATTTTCCCATTTATTTAGCATATCGTGGATTTCTCTCTCTAGATTTGGATTTTCTTTTAATTTTTGTTCAAACAACACATAAAAAGAGCCTACAAAATGATCTGATTTTGTGTTTGTTGATTGAGGAGTTTTGTTATTCCCCCATTTTTTATAAGCTAACATTGATTTACAGATATGGACGCCCCTGTCATTTATCACTGCTGTTCTTATCACTTTACGATTAGAGAACCCCAATATGTTTGAGAGCGACATACCTAAAGAGTCATTTCTTAAATGACCTATGTGTAATGGCTTATTTGTGTTTGGGGAACTGTACTCTATCATAATCTTTTCTTCCTTGCCTTTTAATCTTCCATAATGCTGTTTCTCTCTTAATATTGTTTTAAGAATTAATTGTGCAAACTCGTTGTAGTTTATGAAAAAGTTCAGATATGGCCCTTTTGCATCTATCCTTCTTATTGTTGATTTTTTTAAAACAATTGCATCTGACATTAGACTTTTGGCGATATCGGCCGGATTTTTTTTATATATGGTTGTTAAAGAGAAGCACGGGAGAGAAAGATCTCCGAAAGATGGGTCTGAAGGATGTTCTAACAAAACAATTATTTTTTCTTTTTTTAATCCTGTAATCTGTTCTACTAGATTGATTACTTCATTTTTGAAGACCTGCATTTTCTTGAGATAATATTAAGATATAAAAAACTGCTTATTTGTATGAGCGTTATAACGCCTAGTAGAATAATTTATATATTTAGAGTTATTTTTAGAGTTATTTGTGTGTAAGATGGTTAGGCTATCAGAAAAAACAAGATTGGCTCTAAAAGCAGACATAAGCTCTATTCTGTATGAAAACCCTTTAAAGGCTATGTTTACCAAAGAGATTGCTTTTGAATTAAGAAGAGATAAAGAATTTACCAAACAGTTATTGATAGAGATGGAAAAGAATGGATTAGTGGAAAGAATTGTAAAAAATATGAAAGGGAAAAAATATGAAAAAAGAGTGAAATGGAGGATACCTCAAAATATGCTTAAATTCTATAAGGAAATTTCTTGATTTTAAAGATAATTAATTATTTGGATTACTACTGTAATTTTTTAAGTAGATTTTTTTTATTTGTCCAATCCAGGGCTAATTTAAGAACCTCTTGTATTGTTGATAGAGGAATTATTTTTATCTTTTTCAACTGACTCTCTGACAAAACAATATCTTTTTCATTTGATTTTGGAATTATAACATTTGCGATGCCTGCTTCAATGGCTGCTTCTATTTTTTGTGTAACCCCTCCTACTGCCAGAACCTCACCCTTTATTGATAATGAACCTGTCATGGCAAAATCTTGCTTTATAGGTGCTTTTGTTAATGCCGATACAATTGCTGTTGCCACTGCTATTGATGCTGAATCTCCTTCTACACCTGATTCTGATGTCTGAACAAACTGCACAAAAACATCATATTTTTCTTTTATGTCCTCTCCAAAATATTTCAATATGATTGCTGAAACATTTTTTACTGCTTCCTTTGCTATTTTTCCCAATTGGCCTGTTGCGATTATCTCTGATTTTTTACCCCCTGGAGTTATTTCAGATTCTATTGGTAGAACAATTCCTGAAAAATAATTTTCAGAACCTAAAACTGCCAAACCATTTACCCTACCTATTAATGTGCCTTGTGTTACTATCATCTGATATTCTTTTTTATGTTCTATATATCTATCTGCCATCTGCTGTTCTAATGTCCTTGCCAGGGATTTTGCTTTTTCTATATGTATAGGTAGTACATACTTTGACTTTTCTTCAAGTGCTAAATCGCCGGCTGCTCTTATTAGACCCCCCAATTCTCTTAACCTTAATGTTAACTTTCCTGATCTTCCTGCTCTTTTCCGAGACTCTTCTAGTATTGACAATACTGCATCTTTTGTGAAGTGTGGTATTTTTGTATCTTTTTTCACTTCTTGTGCTATAAACTGGGCCATTTTTTCCCTATTTTCTTCATTGTCTTCAATGGTGGAGTTCATATATACTTCATAACCATAACCCCTTATCCTTGATCTTAAGGCAGGGTGTATTTTTTTTATTGTTTCTGGATTTCCAGATGCTATCAATACAAAATCGCAAGGCACTGGCTCTGATCTTGTCATGGCACCGCTTGATCTTTCTGATTGGCCTGTTATTGGATATTTTTTTTCCTGTATGGCTGTTAGAAGTTCTTGCTGTGATTCAGGTCTTAAATTAGCAATTTCATCTATAAAAAGGACGCCACCGTTAGACCTATGGATCATACCGGGAATTAAACGCTCATAAGCAGGAGTTCCTAAACCACCAGAATTTTTAACTAAAATTCCATTTGCAAAAAGATTGCCTGTTTCTGTTGTTAAATTGTATAAATATCCTTCATATTTAATTTTCTCTATTTTTTTTATTTTTTCTGATTTTAGTTCCATTTTTCCAGATTCTCTTGTTTTAAGATAAAGTTTAAAGATTTTTCTGTTAACCTTAAGTTATTTTTAATCCATTCCTTTGAATAGTTTCTTTTGGTTAATTTATTATACATATTTGAAAGGCTATTAAATCTTTGTAATTTTATATCTTTTAAATCATTTAACGTATTTATTAATTTTTCTTCTTTTCTTTTTGAATATGATCTCTTTATATTTGTATAGAAGTTCATTAGATTATCAAAATTTAAATTTAGTGCTAATTTTATGAGAAAACTATTTTTATCATTTTTGTGTTGTCTTGCATATATTTTATCTGCTTTGATATCTTTAGATTTTAGATAATCTTGAATCTTTTTTAGAAAATCCATTCTATTTTTATATTGGTCCTTTTTGCAAACTAGGCCGATGTCTAAAGAATTTGTTCTTTTGATATCCTTGTGTATCTTTGGTATGCCTATTTCATTTCCGAAAAATGAACTGAAAAAGTAATCTTCAGCTTTTTGATCGTAATATATCCATTTTGGAATTTGGAACTCTTTGTCTGACTTTCTTCCTATTGGCGACCTTAATGCTTTGAAGAACCTTATTACATTTCTGTTTGTATTTTGATAACACCATGAATGACCGTATCCTCCTCCTTCAATAACCCTTGAGTTTTTCTTTATTTCTTTTCCGAAAATTGCTTCCAAATCTTTCTCAAATTCTTTTACCGATTCTAATTCTGAACTTGATAGGAAAATTCCATTTAGATTTCCAAAGATTCGCTCGTCTCCAATGGTTGTTCCTAGAATTTTTGAGATTAGGGAAAGTCTTTCATTGTTTTTATTTAAAGGAATTAATTTCCTTTTCTTTAGCCATTTGATTGTTTGAATTGGTATGGGGATGTGTTTGTTTGCATGCCACCATCTTGTTTTTCCGTACGGTTGACGTAAAATTTTTGCAATTTTTTTGTAGCCGTGCTTTGGATTTTATTTTTTTATTTTTTTATATTCCAAATAAAGCCTTGATTGCTCTTGCTGTCTTTTATTATAAGTATTGATAATATCTTGCCCTGTTAGTATCATCATTTTGCTATTCCCCAGACCGAATGAAACAAATCCGTAAACATTTTAGATATTTGTTTTGAGCTGATTAAATATCCTATTGGTTTATCTCCCCATGAAAATATAGCAACCTTATTATTACATATACTTATATTGGAAGGAATTGGATAATCTGTAAATTTCATTTTTAGATTTCTTCCTTTAAATAAAGATTTTAAATTTTTAGAAGCTAATCCTTTTACAATTAATGCTTTTTGTTTTCTTTTAGTATCATATTTTCTAAAAAATGTTTGTATTTCCTCATTTTCTTCTTCTACATTTACTGTAAAAAATAAATATTCATCATCTTCTTTACCCTCTTTAATTAGTTCATATAACAGGGAAGTAATCCCTTTTATACCTTCAAATATTTCAGCTTCCTGTTTTTCTTTTGGTATTTTTTTAATTTCTAGTTCTTTTACTAAATCTAGAACCTCATTTTTCTTATTTTCTATAAATTCTATTAAGATTTTAGGATCTTCTGCTTGGTAATATTTTATTAGACCTTTTTTAATATAATTTATTAGACCTTTATCTTTTAAAGAATTTAAGGCTCTATGGACTACAGAACTAGCTAGATTGGATTTGTCTATAATCGGTCCTACTTTGGTTGAGCCAGATTCTAATAAAAAACCATAAATTTCTATTTCTGAATCTGAAAATCCTAAATCTTCTAATACTTTAATATTCATAAATTTTAGTTAATTTTAGCATATTTAAATCTTTCTATTACTCTCCCAATTGAGAGAGTTAATATATTTATACTACTTATTTAGTTACTACTACTATATGATAAGAAAATTAAAGGGATTGTTACCTAGTGGATTTTCACATAATCCATTTATGATGGGATATGATAGTAAGATCTATGATGGTGACGATAATTTAGGATTTGTATTTCCAAAAAAGAAATTGATTACCCCTACAGAATTTGTCTCGGTAGAGGATATTATAGAAAATATTGAAGCGAGAGACAGGATTGTTATAAATATGGGTGATTCTTCAACTTCTGGATGGAATAGTAATAGAATATACAGAGGTAATAAAAATCCAAATGCTCCATTTTTCACATATAAAACATATTCTCAGTTAATGGAAGAGCAAACTGATTTAAAAGTTGTTAATGGGGGAGTTCCAGGATATTCAAGCTTACAAGGAAAGAAGTATTTAGAGCAATTATTAAGAAGGTTTGCTAGTGAAGGCATTGATGTTGATTTTACAACTTTCTATTTCGGAAATAATGATGCAACCTACAATAAAGAAGAAGATAAAGTGAGATTAAATAGAAAGAAATCAACTCCTGAAAGTGACGGGTATAGAGTAAGTGTTGAAGATTATAGAAGGAATCTTAGAGATATGGTAGAAACAACAAGAGATTATGATGCAAGACCTATTTTGATTATGCCTGTTGTTCATTATGATTGGGAACCTGGTATAAGATCCGGGTATCATAAGAGTGAATTTGGAGAAGCCTTAGATGAATTAGCTGATAAAAAGGTAAGGAAGGAGTTAGAAAGAGCATTAAGAGAATTTAAGGCTGGAAATTATGGAAATGCTTTAGAGCTAGACATGGTTCTTCCAAGAATCAAGCTAAGATATCAACATATATTAAGAGAAATTGCCCGAGAAATGAACGTTCCATTGATAGATATACAAGCAGAAATACCAAGAACAGATAATTCAGAGTATTTTGCAGATTATTGTCATCCATTGGAACCAACAAATCAAATGATTACAGATAAATTCTTTGAAGTGACGGGAATTGAAAAANNNTGAAGAACAAAAGATGCGTTTAAATTACCTTTAAAATACAGAATACTTGAAGGAGTGGTTGACCTCTTAGGATGTTTTGTCAAGCATAAATCCAGAAAAGGAGGTAATGAACCTCCAAGCAGAATTTATACAACTTATTAATAGGAGATTTTATAGATAAATGAAAATTAAATGATTATTTTTAATTTATAAAAATTTCTTCTCCTTTTTTTAATTTTGAAACAGGAGTGTATTGTTGTTTTCCTTTAATGTTAACAGCTACTTTATGTTCCGGAGTTATTGTTAATGTTTTTCCGGATTCTGTTGTGATTTTATATAAAAGAGGTTTATCTGATTTGTATTTATTTACTGATAAAACTCCTACTGGTTGTATTTTTCCACTCTTTTCTGAAAAAATATGTAATTCATCTTTTTTTAGATAAGCTGCTAAATATCCTTTTTCCTTAATTAACCCTTTTTCATGTTTTTTTAATAATTTATTTATCTCTGTTGAAATATTTACTTTCTTTCCGTTTTTCTTTGTGATTTTACTTTTGTCTGAAAATGATTGCAACGGATCATGAAGCACATCGCCTAATAAAGCTCCTGAATGGGCTCCAGATGCATCAATAAATGGTGCTTTTTTTGTATCTGTGTTATCTATTAGCAGTTTTGGTACTCTAATCTCTGGGTTTGATTTTACTCTTCTATTGATATTTATAAATAAAACAAAAGATGCGAGGAATATCATTGAACCAATTAAAGATGCTGCAGCCAGTATATCACCATATTGTTTTCTTATCCACCAAGGAGTTATGATAGCTATAATCAATAAAATAAAAAAGATTATATTCTGGTTCTTTAAAGAGGACATTGCCTGTAACCTTGCCCTTTGCACTATCTTTCTTCCCTGTCCTCTAGGAACTGTTTTTATTAACGGAACATTTTCATCTGATTGATTATCAAAGGAGAGTACATCGAGTAATTTTTCCTTTGATAGTAATTCTGAAAGTGCCTGGCCTAACAAAGATTTACCCACACCAGGCAGACCTATTAGAAAAAGATGTCTTCTCTGTTTTGCTATTTTTTTTACTATCTTTGTTGCTTCTGTTTGTCCTATTATTTGGTCTATTAATTTGTCAGGAACTTTTATTTCCTCTGTTGTTTTGAAATTAAGTCCTTTATACTTTTTATTATCTATCTTTTTGATTTTATTTTTGACTGACATTTTTAATCTAGATTGATTTAAAAGTAAAATATCATTAGTTAGATTCTTTTTTAAAACTTTTGAAATAATTTTTATTTAATAAGTTAATAAAATGTTCTAGTAAAATATTCAAATTTAGAATAATAACTAAATTAGATAATATCTTCTTCTGCTACAACTATAAAATCTCCAATTGCTAGAACAGACGAGTATGGTATTAAAAAACGTCCATCTTTATCCTTTTCAACTTCCAAACCTTCGCAATAACCTGTTGGATTTTTAAGGATTATATGGATTAATTCGCCTGTTTTTGTGTCAAAAGATAAATCACTTGTTTCACCAAATCTTTTCCCTGCTTTACTAACAACTGTTTTTCCCAGTAATGATCTAGAAAATCTCTTTTCATTTTTTTTATCTTCCATTATATTTGTTGATTCTGCCATAAATCTATAAAATATTCACTTATTTATAAATTTGTTGATTATCTATATCTACTTTTATAGTAGTCATAATAACTATTATTAGATAACACTCACACCTTTATTTCCTGTGGAACATTTTATTTTAAAAAAGTTTCTAGTGGAATCGTAAGATATAGTTATAGAATGTATGATAGTATTTGATATTAATCTTTGAAGAGTATTTGATATTATTATAAGTTAATTTATTTTCTTTGTAGTAAAGAAAATTTTATATTTTGTGGTTTTAAGCCTTATAGTATCATTATTTTAATGATTTGAATTTAAAGAAATATTTTTTGTTTTTAAATTTATCTTTTATATATAATATATATAATAAATCTTATAATTAAAAATATATATTTTATAGTGTTACTATTTTAAAGTGCATTTGAAATAAAGGGGTTGATTCTTAATGAGTCATAAAAAAAGATTTCCATAGGAAATATAGGTCTGTGTATATATATCCTAATTAGACAATATTTAAATAATAACTCTCAATGTTAAATATCATGAAAAAGGGGCTAAATGATTTTTTTGAGAATTATCTTGAAAAGGACCCTATATTCTTGAACAAAAAATGCCTCCAAGGAAATTATACACCAGATAACATACCTCATAGAGAGGAACAGATTAATCAACTTGCTTCTATATTGGCACCCTCTTTAAGAATGGAAAAACCTTCTAATATATTCCTTTATGGTAAAACAGGAACTGGAAAAAGTCTTTGTAGCCAGTATGTTGTTAACCAAATATTAGAAATAGGAAAAAAGAAAAACCTTAAAATTACAGCATGTTACTTAAATTGTAAATTAAAAAAAGTATCTGACACACAATATAGATTACTTGCAGAATTATTAAAAACACTAGGTGTTAATGTTCCTGCAACTGGACTGCCTACACAAGATGTTTATAAAATCTTCATAAACACAATAGATAAAGAACAACAATTATTAATACTAATTTTAGATGAAATAGATCAATTAGTAAACAAAATAGGAGATGAAATCTTATACAACTTAACAAGATTAAATGGCGAATTAAAAAAATGTGAAATAACTCTTATAGGCATTTCTAACAATCTTATATTTACAGATGGTTTAGATCCGAGAATCAAGAGCAGTTTAAGTGAAGAAGAGATTGTTTTTCCACCATATAATGCATTACAAATTCAAGATATCTTAAGAGAAAGGGTAAAATTAGCATTTAGAAAGGATTGTATTGAACCAGGTGTTCTTGAAAAATGCGCTGCATATGCTGCAAGAGAGCATGGTGATGCAAGAAGAGCTCTTGAATTGTTAAGAGTTGCAGGTGAGTTAGCAGAAAGAGATAATAGTATAAAAATAAAAATAAAATATATTGATGATGCAGAAGACAAAATAGAAAAAGATAGAATTCTAGATGTTGTAAGAACCCAACCAAAACAAAGCCAAATTGCATTATATTCTATCATAAGAACATGTGAAGGAAAAATTAATGATAAAAAAAATGAGAAAAACAAAAACAATCAAATATTTACAGGAGATATTTATGAAAATTACAGAGAGTTATGTAAAGATGTAGGATTAAAACCTTTAACACAAAGACGAATCAGTGATATAATTACAGAACTAGATATGTTAGGGATAATACATGCTAAAGTTATTTCTAAAGGGAGGTATGGTAGAACAAAAGAGATTAGTATTGACGGAGTTAAACATATATTACCTAAAATTGATGAAATATTAAAAGAAGGACTAGGCTTATAAAATGAATATAGCAAAATATTTTTTAAAAAAAGGTCTTCTTCTTGATCCAAAGATAATTAATAATTTTAAAGACATTGTTTTTTTAGATGAAAAAGAGAGATTCTCTGACAGCTTATTCTTGGATGGTTTGAGCTATAAAGATATTATAGAAGATAGAACGCAGGTGAAGGATATAGAAGATGAAATATATATAAATGAGATAAGCAATGATGCGAAAAGACATGATGAGAAAGAAGATATAACTGATATTGATGTTCCTATAAATATTTCTGACAGGTCTAATATTAAAATTATAAAATGCTACCATGATAATGCAAGAAGAAGAGAAGTAAAAGATTTTATTTTGTATATCAAACAAAGATTAAATTTTCTAAAAAATATCTTATTAAGCAGAGAAGAACTACAAAATACTTTATCGATAAGTAAAATACTAGATAAAAAAAGTAGGGAGAATGTTTCAATAATAGGGATTGTAAAAAATAAAAGAATTAATAAAACAGGCAGTATAACTTTGACTATTGAGGACCTTACAGGAGAAGTTGATATATTATTTAATAAGAATATTGAAATTTTAGATGAAATTAGAGATGTTATGCTGGATGAAGTGGTTGGGATTACAGGTATAGTTGGTGATAAAATTGTATTTGGTAATAAACTATTCTTTCCAGATATTCCTGTTACAAATGAGTTTAAGAAATATCATAAAGAAGAATATATTGTGTTTACCTCAGATGTACATGTGGGCAATAAATTCTTCTATGAAAAAAATTTTTCTAATTTCATAAAATGGCTAAACCTTGAATATGGAAATGAAAACCAAAAAGAAATTGCCAAAAAGGTCAAATATGTATTTTTTGTCGGTGATTTATGTGATGGAATAGGAGTTTATCCTGATCAGGAGGATGATTTGGTGATAAAAGACATATATGAACAATATGAATTATTTGCCAAATATATCAACACCATAAGAAAAGATATTACTATCATCCTGATATGCGGGAATCATGATGCTGTAAGATTGTCAGAACCTCAGCCGATAATAGACAAGAAAATTGCTCCCTCATTATTTGAAAATGACAATGTTATATTTACTACTAATCCGAGCATTGTAAATATCTGTTCAACAGAGAATTTTCCAGGATTTAACATTTTATTATATCATGGATACAGTTTCCCTTTTTATTCTGAAGAGGTTGATAGTATAAGAAAAAAAGGCAGATTAGAAAGGGTTGATTTAATAATGAGATATCTAATCCAAAGGAGACACCTGGCACCTTCTCATGGTTCTAATCTGTACATCCCTGATCCTGATGAAGATCATATGTTAATAGACAAAATCCCTGATTTCTTTGTTAGTGGCCATATTCATAAAACAAATGCATCAACTTACAAAGGAATAACTCTACTAAACTGTGGCTGTTGGATCGGTCAAACAGAAGATCAAGAAAAAAGAGGAATTGTGCCTGATCCAAACAGAATCATGGTGGTAAATTTACAAACAAGAGACATTAAAATCCTGAATTTTGAAGAATGAAAAAATACTTTGAGGATATTGATAGAAATATTGAAAGGATATACTGTATAGCTGAAGAAGCCAGGAAAAAAAATGTGGATCCTGTTGGTAATGTGGAAATTCCATTAGCAAGAGATATGGCTGAGCGAGTTGTAGGATTGGTAAGTGTAATCGCTCCACAAATAAAAGATACTAATATTGTTCCAAGAGTACACGAATTGGAAGAGACTTATGGAAAACTAGATTGGAGGGTTTCATTAAAAATTGCAGAAGAAGTTGCACAAGGAAAATTTTGCAAATTTCAAAACCAGATAGAGGCAATGGAGGTTGGCATAAGAATAGGAATTGCCTATGTCACTAATGGTGTTGTTTCCAGTCCAATTGAGGGTTTTACAAATCTAAAGATAAGAAAAAGAAGAGATGGAAAAGAATATTTTGCACTATTCTTTTCAGGGCCGATAAGGAGTGCCGGTGGCACTGGAGCGAGTGTCGCTGTTATCATTGGGGATTATATTAGGAAAAAGATGGGATATTCTGAATATGATCCTACTGAAGAAGAAATTAAAAGATTAATAACTGAATTAAGTGATTATCATGAAAGAGTTACTAACTTACAATATTTTCCCAGCGCAAAAGAATTAGAATTTTTTGTGAGAAATTTACAGGTTCAGATAGATGGAGACCCAAGTGAGAAATTTGATGTCAGCAATTACAAGGATTTGGACAGAATAGAAACGAATAAATTAAGAAATGGTCCTTGCTTAGTCCTTGGAGAAGGATTATGTCAAAAGGCTGCTAAACTATGGAAACAACTTGGAAAGTGGGGGAAAGAATTTGAGTTAGATCATTGGAATTTTCTTGAAGAATTCCTCAACATACAGAAAAGAGTCAAAAGTAAGAAGATAACCAAAGAGACTGATGAAAAAATAAAACCAGATTATACTTATATAAAAGATCTGGTAGCAGGAAGACCTGTTTTGTCACATCCTTTAAGAAATGGGGGATTCAGATTAAGATATGGGAGGGGCAGAACTACCGGATTAAGCAGTGTTGCATTACATCCGAGTACTATGAAGGTTCTCTTTGATTATATTGCTATTGGGACACAACTGAAACTAGAAAGACCTAGCAAAGGGGCTTCTTTAAGCAGTTGTGATAGTATTGACGGTCCTATTGTTAAATTAAAGAACGGAGATGTTATTTTTTTAGACGATCAGGATAAAGCGATTATGTATAATAAAGATGTTGAGGAAATATTATACTTAGGAGATATTTTAATCTCTTATGGAGATTTCTTTAACAGGGCACATCCTCTCGTTCCTTCCGGGTATAATGAAGACTATTGGTTGAGACAATTTGAAGACAGCATCCTAAGAAAATTCGGAAAGATTGATACTGATAGGGCCAGTAAAATACTAAACATAGAACAAAAAAAATTAGAAGATATCCTCTCCGGAAAACAAAAAAAAGTTGATATTGATCTTTCTATTATCATTTCAAGAAGATTTAATATTCCTTTACACCCCAGATGGATTTATTTTTGGAAAAGTATAAACAAGAAGGAATTTATTGCAATGCTGAACTGGCTAAAAAATGCCAAGATTTCTGATGATAAGGTTATCTTACCTTTTATTTATGATTTATATCCCGGCGATATAGATCCAAAAAGGAGCCTTGAACTGATAGGTATCCAGCAGGATATTGTTGCAAGAGAAAATGTAGTCATCTCTGGTGAAGATGCAAGAGCATTTACATTCAATCTAGGAGGATTGATTGATATCAACGGTATACTTGAAATAGCTGCCAAGTATGATGATGTTTTATTAATAATCAACAAGGTGTGTGAGATTGAAATCAAAGACAAATGCGGTACTTTTATTGGTGCCAGAATGGGCAGACCTGAGAAGGCAAAAAAAAGAAAACTAAAAGGAAGCCCTAATGTCTTGTTTCCGATTGGTGAGGAAGGTGGAAAATTAAGGTCTGTGCAAAGTGCACTGGGTAAAGAAAAGGTCACAGGAGAATTCCCTTGTTTTTTCTGTAGCGACTGCGAAAGATTTTGTATCTATAGTTTGTGCATAAAATGCAATAAGAAAACAAAATTGATGAATTACTGTGATAAATGTGATAAATATTATGAAGGAAACTGCAATGAACACGGGATATGTAAACCATATAGAAAAGGGGAAATAAACATCAAGGAATATTTTGATAAGGCTTTATCTGACCTTCAAACAAGAAATTATCCTGATATGATAAAAGGGGTAAGAGGAATGAGCAACCGAGACCATAGTGTTGAAAACCTTGCCAAAGGGATATTGAGGGCTAGTAACGGACTGGAGGTAAACAAAGACGGCACTGTCAGGTTTGATGCTACTGAACTTGCAATCACACATTTCAAACCAAGAGAAATAGGTGTTTCTGTTATAAGACTTGAGGAACTTGGGTATGAAAAAGATATTTACGGGAATAAAATAATTGATGAAAACCAAATTCTAGAACTAAAATGCCAAGACATAATTCTACCTGCCTGCTCAGAATCCCTTGAAGAAGGTGCTGACAAAATAATCTTCAAGCTGGGAAATTTTTTAGATGAATTATTAGAGAAGATGTATGGACTAAATAGATTCTATAATTTTAAAAAGAGGGAAGATATAATCGGCCATTATGTTTTGGCTATAGCTCCACACATATCTGCAGGTATTGTTGGGAGGATTATAGGATTTTCTAGCACACAAGGATTTTATGCGCATCCGATGTTTCATTGTGCTGTAAGAAGAGACTGTGATGGAGATGAAATAGCGTTTACATTACTGCTTGACGCTTTGCTTAATTTTTCCAGAAAATATCTGCCTGCGCACAGAGGAGCAACACAAGATGCACCATTGGTCTTGACTACAAGAATTATCCCTAGTGAAATTGATGATATGGTTTTTGATATGGATATTACAGATAAGTACCCTTTAGAGTTGTATCAGGCAGCAGAAGAGTACAAAATGCCATGGGATGTTAAGATTGAACAAGTCAAATCCAGACTCGGAACTGAACGAGAAAGCACCGGTTTTTTATTTACACACGATACAACTGACCTGAATATAGGAATTATTTGCAGTGCATATAAAAAATTACCGACAATGAAAGAAAAGGTACTTGGACAATTTTCTATTGCAGAGAGAATCAGGGCAGTTGATCAGGTTGATGTTGCCAGATTGGTCATTGAAAGACATTTTATTAGAGATATAAGAGGAAATTTAAGAAAATTTTCTCAACAAGAATTCAGATGCAGTAACTGCAACATGAAATACAGGAGACCTCCTCTGAAAGGATCATGCCTGAAATGTCATGGAAATATTATTTTCACTGTTGCATTCGGAAATATAGTAAAATATCTGGAAAGCACACTTAGTCTAGCTAATAAATATGAACTACCAAAATATTTGAAGCAAACATTGTATCTAACAAATCACAGAATTGAAAGTGAGTTTGGAAAAGATCCTGATAGACAGGAGGGATTGGGGAGATGGTTTTAACATATATTGCTTGTTATAAAAATTTAAATAAACAAACAGACTGTTTTTAATTTTATGAATACGAATTTTAAAATAAGTGTTGAACCTCTGGATATAGAGGCTATCTGTCTGATACAACAATAGGAGCGATTGTTAAAGATTTTATCAAGTTTAATTGTTTGCTAGAATCTAATCACGTTTTATTTTTTAATAGAGAGAATATTGTTGTTGTTCTAATACCTAATGATGGATATTTTCCAATTTACAAAGGAGTTTATGCAGAAGGTTACGATTATAATTTAGAAGGTGAACTATTTTTAGAGAATAAATTATAAAGAATATGTGTGTGTTTGGGTAAATGTTAGATGTGATACTTCTACTTTTCCTCCGGGAAGAAATATAAATAGCGTGTCAAGAGATGATACCGAACGTTATTGGTTTATAACCAAACAAAAGAACAAGTCTTAGTCATTCTTCTTTTTCTTTAAACTTAAATTGTTTTTTTATTATTCCCGCAGCTGTTTTTATTGTTAGATAAGTTCCACCTACAATAACTGTCGGGGCTAATCCCAAGATAGCTGTTGAAACTCCCGCAGCTGTTAATAATGCTGTATCCTTATTAGTTAAGAAAGCTGCTATCTTATCTGCCAATGGAACTGGTGTCTCAGTGTTTGGATCCATTTCCATTATTATTTTTCCGTCCTGAAAAATCTTTATCCAGTTTAATTCTTCGCTTATTAATATGGCTGTTGAATCTTTTATGTATCTTGTTGTACCTGATGCTGCAGCATGTTTTGTACCATAACCAATGACTGGTGTTGATTTTTTTAATTTAGCACCAAATGCAATCAGCATTCCTCTATCCGAGATTAGGACTGCACCGTCTAATGTTGCCAATTGTTCAACGACTTTGTCTATACCTTTTACATTTAGGTTATTTTTCTTAAATATTTGCGGATATAATGTTTCATATAAATTATTGAAATTTTCTTTTTTTGCTATAATAAATAGTGCACCTTTTTTTGAACGTGCAATACTCTTCGATATCCTTAATACTTCATTATAGACTTGTTTTTTGTTCATTTTCCATTAGATATTAAATTCAACATAAAACCTTTATAAGGTTTTCTTAAAAAATATAAATTAAACAATAATAATCAATCACAAAGATATAAATCAATTTCGTATTTACTTACCTTTCTGAAGTTCGCAGATGATAAACGATTTTACGCATTTTTTGTTTCCACAACGACATAGTTTCAGAAAGCTAACCTATTACCCGAATCCAAAATGTTTATGTAATTATCTGAAGCAGAATATAAATTTAAATATATAATTACCGGGATTGTAATATTCCTTTAAATATTTTTTCCATTTTTTTTGCCAACATAGTATCATGGTTGATCACCATTTTTATCTTCATTTTTTTCGAAAAAATTTCATTTATCACTTCTTGTATATTTACCTCTGAGATTTTTTTTGTTTTTTTGTATAAAACATCCATCCTGTTCATTATCTCTTCCGGTAAATGCACTTGAATAAAATAATCATCAACCAAGTAGGATTCTATAAGAGATGGATTATGTTTAGAAAATTTCACTTTAACATTAAGTTTATTGTATATATTAAGAAAGTACCGATCCAAATAAGAATTTCCTTCACTCATTACAACTAATCTATGCTTCTTTTCTTTTAATCTTTCGATATAAAGATATTCTGTTCTCAGATAAAAAAAAGGTCTCCATTCATGCGAAACATACCTATATTGCGTTAATCTTTTGTTTGATTGAAAAATGATATGCTTTATAAAATAATAAAGATATTTTTCGACATCAAAATAATTATTAAAAACCAACAATCTTATATCTTTATCATCCTTCACTTCCTGAATGCCTTCTAAAGACATTACTCTCTCTTTGGCATAGTAATTTGTTTCTATGGTGTCTGTATATGACTGAAGCCTTTTTATCCATTCCAGATTAATACTATACCCTTCTTTTGATTTTGTAACGACTTCTTCTTTTAATAATTCATTTACCCCTTTGAATACGGCTTGATATGTGCAGCTTATTCCATACTTTTTCTTAGCTATAAAGTACATTTTTTTTGGTGTTAATGGCCAATCTTCGCCCAGAATCTTTATTATGTAATCCTTTACGGTTCCATGCTTTAATCCAGGAAGGGGAATGAACAAAACCATATTTTCAACTAAAATGTTCATAAATATAAACTTTTTGGTTTATTTTTTTAATAACCAAATAAATATCACATCTTACAAAAATATCTTTATATGAATCTGTTAACCAGGCTTTATGAATCCCAAAATATTACTGACCTTTTAGACAAGCTAGATGTTACATCAATTATCAAGCTTGATTCTATGTGGAGATCCAATAACCTAATCTTATTATTCAACACAAGATATCTTAATGGACATTCTAAAAGATATATTTTCAAGTCTTTGTCACAAGACGAGCATATTCATGAATTCCAACAATTATGTTTACTTGCTGAGAACTACATAGATTTTGTCCCGAAAATCCATATACAAGACAATAAAGCAATACTGATGGATTATGCAGATGGAGATAATTTATTTCAGATATTTAAGAAAATAACAAATAGTGAACTGTCTAAATCCATCGAATTCATAGGAGAAAAACTTGCCGATAAATATGGTTCTTATCTTGGAGAAAAACAAATTATCCAGAAAAACTCCCAGATAAGATACACTGTTGATTATTATGCAAGAGACTGTTTGGAGAAAAAATTACTTAAAGTTAATGATTTCAGACGTTTAGAAAAGAATCTAGGAAAATGGTCTAATTATATGGGAAACTACATCGGCCAGATAACACATAATGACCTAAATATATCTAATGTTCTTGTTACAGAAGAAGATTTAATGACAATTGACCCTGAATATGATCCTTTATTTACAAATGATGTTGCCAAGGATATTGGTAGATATTGCGCATCCTTATTTTTTAATACATATGATTATTATCTACAACAACCTTATTTTGCCTATAATTTAGTTTTAACATTTTACGCAAAATTTACACAAAATTTTCCGATAGATTTTTTCTTTGACAAAAGAGTACTTTTTTATATCGCACAATCAGCATTATCTTTTTCAAGATTCAAAACAAATGGCCATCTGACTCCAAAAGAGATTTTTTATACTGGGTATAATTTGTTTGCGAAAAATCCCGACAAAGCAAATTTATGTAATTTATATGAAGAATTTTGTAAGTCTAAAAAATGAATATAATCTTCGACCTTGACGGTACATTGTATGCATCTAAAGAACTTCATGATGCTAGGTATAATGCCATAATCCATGTGATGGTTAAACATCTTAAAAAAGATTTTACATATTGTAACAAGGTTTATTATAAAATTAAAAAAAATCTTAAAGAATCAGGCAAACCGTATAATGGCCTATCTGTTTTTTCATTCCTGAATATTGATAAAAGATATTTTTACAGTGCCATCAATAATGTAGATGTCTCTAATTATATTACCGAAGATAAAGATTTGATAAAAGTATTATCAGAACTTTCTATGGGACATAATATATTTATTCTCACAAACTCTCCATATAATGTTGCTATCCAGATTATTGGAATATTGGGTATAAAACAATATATCAGAGAGATATTCAGTGCTGATATCATCGGTGAGAACAAACCCAATATAAAGGCTTATGAATATGCTCTTTCCAGAATCAAAGCATTACCGAAAGAATGTGTTATTATTGGAGATGATATAGATAAAGACCTCAAAAAAGCAAAGATTATGGGTTTCAATACAATTGCATTAAAGAGAGAAACCAATAATCTCAAAAATACCTATGTTGATTATTTTATTAAAGACATCAGGGAACTGACATTATTGCTTTAGTTTTTGCTGAATATAATGTTAACCTATGCAACTGAACAGTTAAATTTATATTATCAGAGCTATATGTGGTGGCTATGAATATAACTGAAAGACTAAATCTGATTAAAAGAAATACACAAGAGATTATTACAGAAGAAGAACTTATCAACCTAATAAAAAATAAAAAAAAACCTTCTGTTTATTTAGGAACAGCTATAACAGGCAGACCTCATATAGGATATTTTCCATGGGTTATTAAATTGTCAGATTTTTTGAAAGCAGGATTTAAAGTTAAATTGTTACTTGCAGATTTCCATGGCGCTTTGGATAATACACCATGGGATGTACTGGAGAAAAGATACAAATATTATAATGCTGTTATTCCACTATTATTTGAATGTATAGGAACAGACATTAAAAATTTTGAGATGGTTAAAGGCTCAGATTTCCAATTAGATAAAAAATACTTTTTCGATGTTTTAAAGATGTCCACTTTTACAAGTGTTCATGACTGCATGAAGGCTGCATCTGAAGTTGTTAAAATGGGGGATAATCCTAAGCTATCTGGATTGATATATCCGATAATGCAATCAATCGATGAAGAATATCTGGATGTTGATGTTCAGTATGGTGGTAATGACCAGAGGCATATATTTGTTTTTGCCAGAGAAAACTTGCCTAAAATAGGATATAAAAGAAGAGTGGAAATTATGACTCCATTAATTCCGGGTCTGATTGGAAAAAAGATGAGTGCTTCTATTCCAGAAAGCAAAGTGGATTTATTAGATAATGAATCTTCTGTCAGAGACAAAATAAACAAAGCTTACTGTATTGAAGGAGATCCGAATAATGGTTTATTGCCCTTTGCAAGTTATGTTATCATGGTTTTAAAGCAGGACAATAAAGAAACATTCCTTATAGAAAGAGATAAAAAATATGGTGGAGATTTAGAATTTTCCAATTATGAATCTCTTGAAAAATCCTTCATTAAAAAGGAACTGCATCCACATGATTTAAAGAATGCGATAACCAGAGAGATTAATATTTTATTAAAACCGATCAGGAGAAAGTTCAATATTTTAGACAAATTAGCCAAAGATGCATACTTTTGATTTTGTTTAAGTATATTTATCTAATAATCTTATCGGGAAATCTTTGGATAAATTTAAATAATTGCCCTGATTAATGAGTATATGAAAAGATACTTTTTTGTGATAGCCTTAATCAGTATTATTCTTATAATTGTTAAAACAGTCTTTTCGATGTTTTTCGGATCCAATCTTGTCATATTGAAAGATAATGGCTCTGTTAAGCTTAATGTAGACATTGCTGAAACACCCTTAGAAAGAACAAGAGGGTTGATGGATGTAAAAAATCTACCTTATGGAAATGGAATGCTGTTCATCTTTGAAAAAAGCGGATACCCTGAGATGTGGATGAAAGACACATTAATACCTTTAGACATGATTTTTATATCCGGTAATTTTAGAGTGGTTGATATTAAATATGCTATTCCTTGCAGAAAAGACCCTTGCGAGATATATAAACCCATCAGAGAAAGCAAATATATTCTTGAAGTTAATGGCAATTTCACTTCAGAAAAAGGGATTGAAATAGGAGACAGGGTTAATATATATAGTTAAGTGAACAAAAAGATGAGATGTTTTATTGCTATATTTCCGCCAAAAGAGATCCTAGATTACCTGTATGATCTAGAAAATGAGTTAAAAAAAGAGTTGCCTGCAAAAATAAACTGGATTGCCAAGAGTAAATTGCACATAACATTAAAATTTCTTGGGCAACTGGATGAGAAAAAAATAAATATCATCAAAGAAAGATTAAAAATAATAAATTTCAAGAAATTCTGTTTATCTCTTGAGAAAATAGGTTTATTTCCAGAATCTAATCAATCTTCAATATCGGATAAAGCAAGAGTTTTATGGATAGGGTTTGATGGAGAAAATGCTGTTCTAGAATTGCAGAAGATTATTGATCAGACACTTTTAGACATTTTTAGCAATGAACAAGAATTTAGAACACACATGACCTTAGGAAGAATTAAAAATATAAATGATAAGAAAAAATTCTTTGACATATTAAACAACAAAGATATAAACAAACTTAAATTTGACATTAATGAATTTAAGGTTATGAAAAGTATCTTAAGAAAAGATGGGCCGATGTATAATGTTCTGGAAATATATAACCTAAGATAATAATGTTTATTAAGACATGATTAATATTTTCAATTTTCGATGTTATATGAAAAAAGAAGACATTGATTATATTTTTAATTCTATAACTACTGATTTATCAAGGGTTATTGATTCTGTCGAGGGAAGGACATTTGGCGTTACAAATTATAATAACAGATTAGAACAAAGATTAAAAGAGCTCGGTTTAAACAAAGGAGATGCTGAACAATTTACCCCGATCCTAAGAGAATGCATTGATAGTTATTTCTCTGAGTTAGATAAAGCACGAACACCTAGAAACCAGACCATGTTTTTTAATGGAAATTTTGTTAAAGGACTTATGGGGCGATTGTATGGTGATCTGAGCGGTAGCCTTGAGAATCTTTCATACCGACCTTGAATTTTTTATATGTTTCAAGTAAATATCTTACATATATTCCTTTTCTATAACTTCCCTGATTTTTCTTGCTTTTATTGCACCTATTTTTTTCACATTCTGCAATTTTTTTTCATTTGCATTTATTATTTTTTTAACTGTCTTGAACTCTGAAAGAAGACTCTTTGACAGCACAGACCCTATCCCTGGAAGAGTTTCAATTAATAATTCTTGTTGTTCTTTTAGCGTTAATTGTTTCCTTTTACCGAGCAAACTACTGAATGATCTTTTCTTCTCCAGCCTTTTGGCAATTATCTCCAGGAATGAGGCAGTGTCTTTACACCCCTTTGTGTTCAGCACAGGTATCTGAAAATCGATAATTATTGATGCCAGCATTCCACGAATAGCGTTTGGATGGAAATTCCTTAAGGCATAAATGTTATCGTTGCCTTCAAGTATAAACAAAGGTATATCAAAATTATCCTTTAGATTCATTAACTGTTTTATTAATCTTTTGTCTGCTATTGAATTTAGGAAATCATTCAATGATTTTTTTTCTATACCTATACTTACAATTTTGTCGTCTATTGTTTTGCTTTGTATTATAAAATCAGCTACTTCTAGCTGTTTTTCTTCCACTTCCAGACCTCTCTTTATTAGTTCTTTTATTATACCTGACGGTCTTTCCCTGTGGTCTATGATTATTTTTATCATTAAAAATCATCTAAACTTTTTTCTTGCATCTGCTTCAATGTCTTTCTCATGACATTTTCTTTTCTCTTTGCAACCCAATAATAACCTATCTCTCTTGTATCATTTGTCAACAGGAAGATTATTTTTCCAGCCCGGATTCTTGCTACACGACCTGCTCTTTGGATGTTTCTTATTTCACTTGGTGTTGAATCAAAGAATATGGCCATTGTTGCTGAGTTTATAGACAAACCTTCTTCTCCAATGCTTGTTGTGACCAACACATTAGGACTACCTTCTTCAAAATTTTTTACCACAGACATCTGCTCTTTTTGAGTTAATCCAGATTTTTGTCCAATTAACTTTATTGCGTTTACCTTTTCTTCTTCGTTCAAAAAAGAGATTATCTCATCTATCGTTGTTCTGTAGTTTGCAAATACAATTATCTTTGAAGTCTCATTTTGATATAGCTCTTTCTTGATGATATCTTTTAGAATATGTAATTTTGGATGCTTAACTCCATTTTCAATCAGGTCTTTTGTTAGCGAAATTGCTTCTTGTATCTGTCTGATGTTTAATATGTTTCTTGCAGCTTTTGTTTTGTCTTCTTTTAGCTTATTCCAGAATTCCTTCAAGGAGACAAGACCTTGGGTCTCTAATAGCTCTGAGGCATAATCAATTTTTAATAATAATGCTGTTAGAGATATACCGTAATAGGCAGATGGGTTTTTTGCGCCAAGTTTCTTCCTGAAATCTATTTGCAAAGAAATCAAATCTTTTTTGTTTATTATCGCTACAGGCTTTGTATAACCTATATTGCGGAGGTCTTTTAACTTTTCTTTATAGACTGATCTGATCAATGAGTTTATTTGTTTTAAAGAATCAGGCAGATCTATTTTTAACCATTTTACATTTTTTTCCTGAATATACTCTTTAATATCTTCTTCAGTTCTTATTTCTATGGCTTCTATTGACAGATTTTTACAAATTTCATCAATCTTCTGTTTGCTGCCCCCTGGAGAGGCTGTCAATGCGAGTATTCTGGGAAATTCTGATTCTTCTATATACCTCTTCGTCAAGAATGTATATGCGTAGTTTCCTATTGCTCTATGGGCTTCATCTATCACCAAAAGTGAAACATCTTTTAGTGAGACAATTCCTTTTGAAAGATCTTCTTTCACTGTCTGCGGAGTTGCAATGATTATCCTTGATATTTTGTACAAATCAAGTCTGCTATCTTGTTTTATTGCTCCTGTTAGAAGGGATATTTCATTTTTGTCTATTGTTGTATTTTCGAGGAATGTTCTAAAATGCTGCTGACACAATGGTTTTGTTGGCGAAACAATTATTGCTCTTGAACCTTGTATCTTATTTAGTCTGTAGACGGTTAGCATCATTGCATTGACTGTTTTTCCAGTTCCAGTCGGAAGGACTGCGATTGTGTTCTTCTCCTTGCTCGTCTCAAATATTTCATTCTGATAACTTCTCGGAATTATGGTTTTTATTTGTAACATGTTGAGTAATCCTAGTTTTGGATAAATTTATATATTTTTTACTTTATGGCTAGATGATGCTGGCTAAATTAATGGGGATATTGGATATTGCTTTTGCACTCAGCCTGATTTTTATAAAGTTAGATATACTTCTTAAGCTTGTTGTTATATTGTCCATACTGGTCTTTTTCAAAGCATTGATATTTTTCTCAAACATAGCAAGCATAATTGATATGGTGTGTATTCTGGTGGTGATTGTTTCTATTATTTTTGGTGCTAATATCTTACTTATCGTAATATTCTTATGGTTCTTGCAAAAAGGACTGTTCAGTTTATTTGCTTAGATATCCTGCTTCGACATATCTAAAATAGAAATAGACTGCGAGTAGTACAACTATCATGGTGAGTATTATTGTTTGTAAGGCTGATAAAATCCTTATCAATATAAGTGAAATAACTGATGTAACAAATGTGAAAACATATAATGTTCTTGAACCGAAGAATATTTTAGACCCTAGGAATGAAGAGAGTGGTATTAAATTCCATAAGACCATCCATGTGTTGATTGTGACACCTAAATCTACATTGATTGATTTGAAAAGAATGACTAATAAAACATGGGCGAATATCACCAAAGATGCGATTATGCCTATCTCATACTCTGTTATGTTTGAAAAGATTTTACCCAATGCCTTTGTTTTATCTATCGAGAATGTAGACACTGCTGTGAAAAATGCTTTTCCGTTTGAGATTAATGTAATTAGTAATGCAACTAGAATACCAGAATATGTAAACCTAAAACCTTCTGATTTCCATTTGATTGGTCTGATATTTGAGATTTCTTCTAGTGACCATAATCTGAACTCAGGGCTTACACCAAAATGCGCTGAAGCAAATTTTAATGTTACTAAGTGTACGAACATTGAGAATGTAACTAATACCAGGACATAGATAAAGTTTGTGACGTATCTGTCGGGGTTGAATACAACAGATTTATCATTAAAGGAAAAAACTACAGTTAGCAGCATAATAACAATTAATATGTGCTTAGTTTCCTGATAAGAGCTTGATAACCTCATTTTTATGTCCTGCACCAATTATCACTAATATTCTTGCATTCGGGTGCATTTCAGCAAGTTTTTTTATCTTGTTTGACATTATGCTATTACGTTCATCTATTAAAACTTTATGGATTGAGGGATAACTCTTTTTTACTTTTTCGACCATCTTTTCTACGATATCTTGTGGAGGAACTTTCCTTAGATCTATTTTAGCTGCCAAAGGATCTCTCTTAAAAATGTTCTTTATTATATCCTTAATAAAGGTCAACTTTTCCTTTAATGTTATAGACCTCGTCAATTTTTTTAATGTTATAGAGATATCCTGGTCTATCAGAGCAACTTTTAGTTTATATTTCTTTGCAAGCTGTATTGCAATTTTCATTTCTGAACCGGGTGAAACACCGACAATCTTGCCGAGTTTTTTTTCTATATATGAACCTATTAAATTAAGAACAAAACCCTTTATTCCAATATCCTTTATGTCTGAAAACCGCATTTTCTGTCTTTTTCCTATTAAACCCTTGAATCTTTTATGATCAAGTTCAATGGCTATAATGTCAGGTTTGTTATCTGTTATAAATTGCTTGACCTCTTTTATGCTTTCTATAGCTATGTGCGATGTGCCGATAATGGTTATATTCTTGTTCATCATATTTCAGGATAAGCTTTAAATAGTTAAAAATACTTGTTTTATCTGTTATATTTATAATTATAGGTAAAGGAGGTTAAAATGGTGTTGAAGACAAAAAAAATAAGTGATTGTATCGATATGAGGGTTTTTACAGATGATGGTTTTTACTTCGGAGAAATAGAAGAATGCCAATTACACGCCAATAAGATACATGGGTGGAGAATCAGGGCAACAAAAAACTCATATTTAACAAAAGTATTGAGTGGTGCTAAGGGTGTCATAGTACCACATCATCTAGTGAGAAGCATTGGTGATGTTTTTGTGGTTAGTAAAGCAGCAATTCCCAGTTATGAAGCTGGAGAAGAAGATAAGGAAGAATAAGGATAACAAATGTCAAAAAAGGGGTGTTAAATGTCCTCACCTTTAGTCAGGGCAGTAGACTTTTTCAGGGATTTTGGTATATTTGATGTAGTTCTCCCTTTTTTACTTGTGTTTACAATAGTTTATGCTATACTAGAAAAGACCAGGATTCTCGGTGTTGAAAAGACAAAGGATGATGAGAAAGGAATTCCCAACAAGAATTTAAATGCAATGGTTGCATTCGTAATTGGCTTGTTGGTTGTTGCAGCAAGCAATATAGTTGGGATTATCAATGAAAGTCTGCCTAATATTGTTCTGCTTCTGGTTGTATCAATCAGTTTTTTACTGTTGATAGGGGCTTTTATGCAAACTGGCGAGATGGATTTTCCGGGAAAACATCCAAGATGGTATACTTTTTTTGTCATTGTAATGTTTGTAGGGACAGTCCTGATATTTCTTGGAGCTATCAGAGATGACAAAGGGAAAAGCTTTTTAACTAAGACTTATGATTATATTATTAATAATTTTGACAGTGCTATATTTGCCAGTATAGTGATTGTCATAATAATAGTTGTAATGATATTTGTTATAACCAGGAGTCCCAAACTGAGCGGGAGCCAAGACGAGAAAAAAGGAGGATGAGGAATGCCTGCAGATATACAATATTTGTTTTTGCAATTGCAAGGATTTGGACTTTATGAATTTGTTTTACCTTTTTTACTTGTGTTTACTATTGTTTTTGCAATACTTGAAAAGATAAGGATATTTGGAACAAGACCAAATGGGGAGCCTAAGACAAACATAAATGCAGTAGTTGCCTTAGTCATAGGCCTGTTTTTTGTGAATAATTTTATAATTATCAGTAGATTGAATTATTTTCTACCTAAAATATCTTTATTTATAATTATATCAATAATGACCCTGGTTTTGTTTGGTATACTCGGAGCTAATGTTGAAAAAGGTCTAGGTCCTCTGGGAATGCTTGTTGGTGCAATAATTTCTGTTATTTTTATTTATTGGTCTTTGGCACCGACTTTAGATCTTGACTTTTTAGTTCCTTATTGGGTCCAGATTTATTGGCCTACATTATTAGTATTAGTCATAATCTTAATAATAATCTTCTCAGTTATCGGTGGTAGCAGCAGCAGTAACAGAGATTGGGATAAAATCAGGAAATCATGGTTTGGTGAACCCCCAAGATAGAAGATGGCAAGCGTATTGGACTTAACAACCTTGAATTTTTTTATGCCTATATTTTCTTTCGGTTTAGTATTTGCGATAGTCTTTGCTGCACTTGATAAATTTGAATTGTTGGGGAAGAATAGATTTGTGAAGCTATTCATTTCATTCTGTATTGGAGTTTTATTTTTATTTTCTGCAGATGCTGTTAAATTCATTAATTTTGTAAGCCCATGGTTTGTGGTCATGATGGTTATGCTGGTATTTATACTGACAGCTTTCTTATTTATGGGTGTTAGAAGTGATAAATTAGTCAGTGCTGTTGAAGATCCTCGAGTGTATTGGCCTGTTTTGGTTGTTGGAATAATATTGTTCTTAGTTGCTCTGACACAGGTCTTTGGCGATAAGCTGTCAACGACAGGAGATGGAAGCAAGGTCAATGCCGGAGTAAGGGCAATTGTCCATCCTAGAGTTTTAGGATCGATAATATTACTTCTGATAGCTTCCTTATCAATCAAGTTCATTTCAGAAAATGTCGGGTCTAAATAAGCCTTATTTTTTTAAATTTTCATCAACTTGTTTCCAGTTTATTATGTTAAAAAAGGCATTAACATAATCTACTCTTTTGTTTTGGTATTTTAGATAATAACTGTGTTCCCAGACATCAATGCCGAGCAATGGTTTTTTGCCCATACTTATCGGATTATCCTGATTTGATGTATTGATTATCTCTAGTTTCTTCTTTTCATTTATTACAAGCCATGTCCAACCACTACCAAACAATGTTGCAGCAGAATTGATAAACTGTTCCCTGAACTTTTCAAAACTTCCAAAATCTTTGTTTATGCATACTTTTATTTCACCTTTAGGCTCTTTTTCTGCATTAGATGTCATTATTTTCCAGAAAAATGAATGGTTAAAATGACCCCCTCCATGGTTTTTGACTGCTGTTCTTATTTCTTCTGGAACGGAATTTAAATTTCTGACTAATTCCTTTATATCCTTTTTCTGAAGCTCTGGATATTTTTCTAATGCTGCATTTAACTTGTCAATATAAGCCTGATGATGTTTTGTATGATGTATGACCATTGTCTTTTCATCTATATAAGGTTCTAATGCGTTATATTCATAAGATAGTTTTGGTAGTTCATGTTTCATTTTATCCTCCTTTTATAATAAAGTAGTCCTGATTAAAAGTTAGGACAAATAATACTTTAATAAAATTAACACTTTTAAATCTTTTTATCCAATGTATGATCTATTTATTTATAAATAAAACTGAATTTTTGTCCCATGCTAAGATTAACATAGTATCTTAAAAGTAGTGAATAACCAAAAGGTTTAAATACCTCCAGTTATAACTACATGCAAGGATGTCATAAAATGAACGAAGAACAATCTGTTGAACAAAGAATCGGTAGATATCTAGAAGACAATAGGATTACAATAGTTCCAGTCGGCACAGATACAACTGAAGGTTTATCATTTATGCAATATAGAGCACAAGATCTTGTTGAAATTGGTGAATTAGTCTATGATAAAACAAATAATTCATTCTATCCTGCATCTTCTGATGAAGTGAGAAGAAGATTGGAAGTTCCCGGTTTCATAAATAATGTTGTTAGACCAATGGCGAGACTTTTTAGAAATGCACAAGGAGATTTTTATGCTGAAAGCTTTGAACCGATCCACAATGCATTGGACAGGATAAAGAGTCAATATGGTGGGTAAGATGCCAACTTCTTTTTTTATTATCTCTTCAAAATCGTAGATTTTGACTGTTGTTTAGCTCGAACCTCAAATTGTAACTCAACTTATGCAATTTAGAGAAGTTTTTCTGGGCGATAATTATATAAAGAATAAAAGAAACCCCCTCCTAATATGAAACTTACTGCAATAATAAAGAAAGGAGAAAAACAATATGTTGCTTTATGTCCAGAAGTGGATGTTGTTAGTCAAGGTTATAATATTGAGGAAGCTCTTTCTAATTTAAAAGAGGCAGTTGATTTACATGTTGAAGTAATGGGGTTACCAGAAGGAATAAGTGATGAAGGAGCTATGGTAACTAGCATTGAGGTGATTAATAGTGGAAAAGCTTCCAAGAATATCAGGCAAAGAACTAATTAAGATTCTTTCTAAACAAGGTTTTAAACTAATAAGACAGAAAGGAAGTCATGTCATTATGATAAAAGAAACATCTGAAAGGAAAATAACAACTGTTGTTCCCCTACATAAAGAAATTGATAAAGGTACATTACTTGAAATAATAAGGCAATGCGGAATGAAAAGAGATGAATTTCTTAGCTTATTATAATGCCCAGAAAAATTTTTGGGGTAGGGAAGTGTAGCCTCGTAAATTGCTGTTGTGTTCCCTGCAAGGTTCGAAGAAAGTCGTGAAGGGGCAATAACTAATCTAAACAAAATTCAGTTCCTTCTATAGAACGAGTAGAATCAGACTGTCCTTTTAATGTTCTTTTTGCTTCATTTGTGAGTTCACTTCTTAAATACAATAACATTGTAAGTTGAAATAATTTCATTGCTGATGTGTCTTCATGTTTCCATTCTTTAAATTCTTCTGGAGTAAATTGATGAACACTAATAATTGAACGTACCCTTTTATCATCTTTATATAAGAATGGATCGAATAATCTATACAAAAAATTCTGTAATTTTCTTGGTGTTTCAGGTCTTTCTATAAATTGTTCAAAATTTGGATGATAAACTAAGGCATCATAAACCAAAACAGAGTAAGCCCCACCACTTAATCCTGTATTCATTAAACAGGCTCCGTTACATGAACATCCAACGGAATCTAATGCATCTAAAGCTTTCTCTAATGTATTGATATTTATTCTCTCATCACTATATCTTTGTTTGACTTCCATGTAGATTTATACGATAATAGATCATTTAAATCTATCTATCTACAATCTTTTTATAGTAGTGACTGTATTTGCCCCGAAACGATTGAACTTATGCAATTTAGAGAAGTTCAGTTTCCCTCGATTTCCTCACGAAGTAGAGCTGAAATTAGAGCTTGAAAATGAATTTTAGCGAAAGAATTTATTCGTAGCCTCTTAAATTGCTGTTGTCTGACCTTCGTGAAGGCGAGGAGCGAAGCTACGAAGCGTTCCCCCCGCCAAAAAATCACCAACCATGCTCACTATACAAAATATTATTTCTAACACAATTAATTGCTTGTTTTACATACGGAATTACATTGTCTGGAAGATTGTTAATATCAAACCAAGTCAAATCATCGCATTTGTGAGCTTCCATGATTTTGGGTTCACCAACCCAAGATTTTGCTTGAATAAAGAAATCAATTCTCTCCTCATTTGGACATTTTCTATGCATAACGTGAACAACTTCTAAATCTTCTGGTTTTATATCAATTCCAGCTTCTTCTTTTGCTTCACGAACCATAGCTTGGATAAATGTCTCATCACCATCGAGATGACCAGCTACAACACTATAATTTCCATCTTCATAACCAGTATTGAATCTACGCAAAAGCAAAATCTTGGTATCTTTGATTAAAATCAAATGCGAAGTTGGAATCAATTTGAATCTTTCTTTCATCATAAACAGGTTGGTATTGAAATTTATAATACTTTTTGAGGCGGGCGGAATGGCAGACGAACTTATGCAATTTAGAGAAGTTCTCGAAGAGAATTTGAGTGTAGCTCATAGCGAAACCTCGTAAATTGCTGTTGTCTGATTTGACTGAAAGGAGAGTTCGTTCGCTTCATCTTTATACAATTTCATTAGCATTTCTTAGAAAGTTTTCTTTTGGGATATATTTTTTTACTTTTGTTCCAAAATCCCAAGAAGTTTCTATCGCGTTTTCATCGGAAGGAATACTTTCTGTTCTAGGATTAATTTCAATAAGCTCTTCCAGCACAATAGGATGCGAGGGTAATCTAGAACTTTCAAAACTATCACATCCTTTTTCTATAATACTTAACTTATCACCCTTTCTTTCATATTTACTTATATTTCTATATCTGCCAGAAGAATCCTTCATAAGTTTACAACCATAATCACAATCAACACTTATACTAGCAACTTTTGGATCAAATATCATAAGATTAGAACAATACATACAAACCGAGTAATTAACATTTGTAAAACTTGGTTCTTCGGACATTTTTAACAAAAAAAACATAAAACCTTATAAATCTTCTTATGAAGTGAACGAATTTCAGACGAACTTATGCAATTTAGAGAAGTTCAGTTTCCCTCAATTTTCTCTATACATGAGCTGAAATTAGAGTTGGAAATTTATTGAATGACTAAAAGGAATGTTGTATTAATCCGCGTTGTCTGAGTTCTGTAGAACCAAAATTGAAAATTTTGAGTCGAGAAAAACCGATTATTTTGTAGATAAATCTCTTTCTAGCTCTCTTATATAATTTCTTTTAAGTATAACATTTAATGTATCTAATTTAGCATTAGTGTCCTCCATAATCTCTGCTGTCTTTTTCATTTCTCTTGTTATTTCTTCTAATCTTGATGCTATGGTAGGTCCTCTATAATTTTCAGTTCTATATAATGAATACCCTACATAACCTATAAAA